>JBIOWP010000056.1:0-60011 GCA_044868695.1 bacterium | reverse complement strand
GTGAGCCCAGCCGATCGTGGCTGGCGAGCCCGAGCGCTACGCCCGGCGGGTGAGCCGCCCCGAGAGCGGAGCGGCCTTCCACTCGCCCAACAGAAGACGGATGACAGTCCAGACTGAACCACTACTGAGAACCGGACGTCAGCCCAGCAGCCCCAACTCCGCGAGCCGGATCCGCATCGCCTGGTGGGAGACCTTGAAGTCGCGCGCGAGGTCGCCGATGACGGTGCGGACCGCTTCGGTCCGCTCGCCCGTCCCCAGCGCCCGCAGGATGATCGGCTGCTCGCGGGCAAATGCCTGCCGGACCCGGGCGGCCGGCATGAGCAGCTCGGCGGCGAACGCCTTGGCGTCGCGCTCGCGCGCCTGCCGCGTCGGCTCCAGCAGGACCGGCCCGCGCCCGGGCTCCTCGCTGGCCACGAGCGTCCCGTGGCCCAGCAGCGCGTGCGCCAGTTCCTCGGCCACGGCCCAGCGGCGCTCCACATCGGCGCGAAATGGGTAGTCGCGGTTCAGGACCAGCAGGGGATGACCGGCGTCGCCGGCGACCCCGCCCCGTGTGCTCGTCGGCAGGGCGCGCCACCGCACGGGATAGCCCAGCCGCTCGGCGAGCGCTTCCACGTCGACCGGTACGTCGGCGCCGAACGTCTCGAGAATCTCCCGGGCCTGCCCCGCGGCGCGGCCGCGCGACGCGGGCGCCGACCGCCGCTCGCCGGCGACCTGGGGAGCGATCGACTGAATGGCGGCGGTCTCTTCCGCCGTGAACGGGCGTCCGCCGCTTTCCAGCTGCAGCAACCCGCACTCAGGGCACGACCAGGCCACCGGCGACTCGCACTCGCTGGCGAACTTGGGAACGAACTCCGACTCACACACCGGGCAGGTACGCATCCTTGCACCGCGCTGACTACGGGATCAGGGAGCCGGGATCAGGGATCAGTAATGCTAGGATACACGGCGGGCGGTCGAAATCCTACCTCGCCCGTCGTCGGATCCCGGATCCCGTATCCCGGATCCCGCAGTTTCGTGTTAGACGACGGGCGGTCTCAACAGGCGCAGTCTCGCGTCTTTGGCAGCCGTCCGTACGTCCGGAAAGGGCAGTCCCTCCACCTGCATCAACACCTCGGCCGCCTGCAGGATGATGCGCTGCAGGTCGCCTTCCTCCGCCTGGCTCTCCGCCACCAGCGCATTCCAGTCGGCGCCGCGCATCCAGGCCATGACGACGTCCGCGCGCCGGTCAGCCGGCGAAGGGATGCGACGCCGTGAATGCGGATCCCACTCCGGCTGAAGCTGCTGGATGAGGTCGTCGGTCGGCAGCGTGTGCTGCCGTTCCAGCACGTCGAGCTCCCGGGCGAGCTTCACTAGCGCCTCCAGCCCGCCTTCCCCACCGCGGTACGGCGCGCGCTCGGTCGAAAGCGCGCCGGCCACCGCCGCCCAGCCGGCGGTGGAGCCGCCAATGAGACTGCGCCGCACGATCTCCGCCAGCACGAGCATGCGCGGGTGGCGGAGCTCGGCCGCCCACAACCCCTCGGGCGTAAGCCGGGAGCTCTCGTCCAGATACCCCAGGCGCCGCAGGACCGCGGCGCGCCTCATGAACTCGTCGGCCAGCGATCCTTCCAGATTGTGCAGTGCCTGGCGTAGCGACGACCGGCGCAGTTCCCGGGACCGCAGCGCCTCAATCGTGGCCAGACACCGCTGTTCGACCGGGCATGTGGCACACGGCCAATTCGCGAGCTCCGCGGTGACGGTCGCGATCTCCTCAGACGAACCGCGCTGCTTCTGCAGCCGGCGCAGCCGGTCGCGCATGCGCTCGTAGCGTCCCCGCGTGACCAGCCGGTCGTCGCAGGGGCGCTCGGTGAGCTCGTCGGGGGGCACCGACCCGATGGCATCACGCAACCGCTTCACTTCCGACCGCCGCTCATAGGCCGCCAGCGAGCGGTTAAGCTCGCGCAGGGCTTCCTCCAGAGAGACCCGTCTCAGCAAGTTCAACACCTGGACGTACCCGGGAGAGAACGAGGAGGTGACGGGATCGGGTTCCGCGTCGATCAGCGCGAGCCCCTCGCGCGCTTCGTCCCGCGACGTGGCCGGCAGCACGACCACGCCGATCGAGTCCTTGCCCCGCCGCCCCGCCCGGCCGCTCATCTGATGGAACTCGGTCGCGGTCAGCAGCACGGGTCCTTCAGGACTGTTGCGCACGAGGGTGGACAGCGCAACGGTGCGGGCCGGCACGTCCAGCCCCGCGGCCAGCGTCGTGGTGGCGCAGACGACGCGGACCAGCCCACGGGCCAGCAGATCCTCGACCGCGAGCCGCCAGGCGCTCATGTGGCCCGCGTGATGTGGGGCGATGCCGGAGTCGATCACAGCGCTACGGAATGCGTGGGTTCGGAGAAACGGAAATTCGCGCTCCCACCGCCCGAACGCCGCGGCGCGCAGCTCTGGGCCGAACGCACGCATCGCGGCGAGCTCGCGGGCCGCCTCATCGCACTGCCGCCTGGATGGATAGAAGAGGATCGCCGGCAGCAGGCTGTAGTGCTCGAGTTCGCGGATCAGCCCCGCCAGCCACCCCGAGGCGCGCCCTTCGGGTGGCAGATGCCCCAGCGCGTCCGGCGGGATGAGCCGGCCCCGGGCGTCGGCGAGTACGTACCGCAGCGGCACCGGCCGGGTCCGCTCGGCAATGACCTCGAGCCGCTTGCCCCGTACCTCGCCGAGCCAGCTGGCGATGACATCAGCGTTCGGAAACGTGGCAGAGAGCAGGAGCAGCCGGCTGCGCGAAGACGCCAGCAGGAGGATCTCCTCCCAGGCCGTGCCACGTTCGCGGTCCGACAGGTAGTGCGCTTCATCGAGCACGATCAGGTCGGGGGCCAGCCGGTCGCCGTAGAGCGCGTTGCGCAGAATCTCGGTGGTCGCGACGATCACCGGCGCCTGCCCGTTGATGCGCCGTTCTCCGGTGAGCAGGCCGGCCGACTCCGCGCCGTAGAGGCCCGAGAAGCGGTGGAATTTCTGGTTGGACAGCGCCTTCAGCGGTGTGGTGTACCACGCGGTTCCGCCGCCGGCCAGAATCTCGCTGATGGCCTGCTCGGCGATCCACGTCTTACCGCTCCCGGTCGGCGCCGAGACCAGGACGTCCCCCGTCCGCACCGCGGCGAGCGCCGCTTCCTGGAACGGCGCGGGGACGAACGGCGCAGCTGGCGGCGTGCCAACATCCTGGAGGATTGCGCGGAGCTTGCCGGACGTGGGACGCCGGACGGGCTGCCGCGCGGCGGGCTTGGACGTTGCCATGTGTGGGTTATGATACCCTACGACCCCGGGCCCGCGCTACCAAGACAATCCCCGAACACGGTAAGTTTAGCGTGCGTTGCCTTCGCGGCGGAGGACGGAAGTGCCGGCGTCGAGCGCGAAGTCTCCCGGTGGGGACACCCGATGCCGGCCTTCGACATCATTGTCATCGGCCTCGGCGCGATGGGCAGCGCCGCGGCCCACCACCTCGCCGCGCGCGGCGTGCGCGTGATCGGTCTGGAGCAGTTCACTCCCGCCCACGACCGCGGCTCGTCCCACGGCCGCTCCCGCATCATCCGCGAGGCCTACTTCGAGCACCCCGACTACGTCCCGCTGATCCAGCGGGCGTACGAACTGTGGCGGGCGCTACAGGATGACACGGGGATCCCGCTGCTGGTCATGACGGGCGGCCTGATGATCGGCCCCGCCTCCGGCGTCCTCGTGCAGGGTGCCCTGGCCAGCGCGCGGGCGCACCGGCTGCCGCACGAGCTCATCTCGGCCGACCAAGTGCACCGCCGGTTCGCCCCGTTCCGCCTGAGCCCGGACACCGTTGGGGTCCAGGAGCCCAACGCGGGCGTCCTCTTCCCGGAGGCCTGCGTCCGAGCCCACCTGGACGGCGCCCGGCGGGCCGGCGCGACGCTGCGCTTCGAGGAACCCGTGCTCCGCTGGAGCGCCCGCGGCGAATCGGTGGAGGTCACGACCCCGCAGGCCACCTACTCCGCGGGACGGCTGGTGATCACGGCGGGCCCCTGGGCGCCCCAGGTCCTCCGCGACCTCGGGTTGCCCCTGCGGGTGGAGCGCAACGTCATGTACTGGTTCCGGCCGCGCGGTGACGCGGCGGCGTTCGCGCCGGAACGCTTTCCCATCTACATCTATGAGTACGCCCAAGACAGGTTTTTCTACGGATTCCCGGCCCTTCCCGACGGCAGCGTGAAGGCCGCGCACCACCACAGCGGGGAGTTTTGCACCCCGGAGACGATCCGCCGTGAGGTGACCGCGGAGGAGGCGGCCCGCATGCGGGGGCTGCTGGCGGGGCTCCTCCCGGACGCGGCAGGCGACCTCCTGCAAACCGCCGCCTGCATGTACACGAACACTCCCGACGGCCATTTCATCATCGACCGCCATCCGGGGCTGCCCGCGGTCACGATCGCCTGCGGATTCTCCGGTCACGGCTTCAAGTTTGCCTCCACGGTGGGCGAAGTGCTGGCCGATCTTGCGCTGGACGGCCGCACGCGGCATCCGATTGGGCTCTTCCGCCTCAGCCGGGTGGCCCGGTCGGAGCCTGCCTCTGGAGCCGCGCCGTAACTCGTGATATGATGTGAGGGTGACACCTACCCGCCGATCCCCGCGGCGGGATCCTTATCAACTGTTCCATATTCAGTCAGATTTTGCCGCGGGTCTCGCCCCACATCAGATAGCCGCGAAGCACGGCCTGCCGGTGCCGGCTGTGATGCGGATTATCCGCCGCCGGAAGGACGAGCGGCTGCTGAATCCGTTCCACCTGCGTCAGGCGGCCACGCGAGCGCGGGGCGCCACCCAGCTCTACTGGGTCGGGTACATCGCGGCGGCCGGGCGCCTGTTCCTGCAGGGATCCGTGCCGACGCTGGTGCTGGCCGTGGACCGGAGAGACGCCGACCACGTCACCACGCTGATCGAGGACCTCTGCTCGGGTCATCCCACCTGCGAATGGTGTGAAAGCAATCACGACGGGCTGCAAGCCTACATCCGCGATCGCGACCTGGCACAGATGCTGGCCGAGTGGGGCACCCCGGGCGCGGATCCGACCGAAGGGTCGGTCCCCGTTGCCCTCATCCCCGGCTCGCTGCTCCCGCATTTCGTCCGGGGGTATCTGGAGGGGGGACGCGGCAATCCCCCATTCGGGCTGCAGCGGATCCCCTCGTCGCTCACCGCCGTCCGTGTCGTAGCGCTCGAAGGCCCGGAGGAGTTTCTGGCCGGCTTGAAGACTGGGCTGACCAAGCACGCGGGGGTCGGTCCCGGGGTCATGCGGCGGCGGCGCGGGGGCCTGAGCGTGCTCACCTACCGCGGCACCGCGGCCAAGCGGATCGTCCAGTTCGCGTACCACAACGCCGAGCGGTCCCTTCCACGCACTGCATCGCTGCGACATGTCAGAGAGTCGTCCCCATCGTCCAACGGCGCCGCCGCGCGCGCCCGCTGAGCGGCCTGCCCACAGACCACATCAGGTGAGAGGAGCGACACGGTGGCAACGAAGAGCTTGTACGTCGGCAATTTGCCCTACGATGTGACCGAGCAAGAACTCCGCGGCCTGTTTGAGGCCTGGGGCCCGGTGGCGGAGACGCGCCTGATCTCCGCGCGGGGATTCGGGTTCGTCGAGGTGCCCGCCGAGAAAGCGGCCGATGCGATCGCCGCGATGAACGGCAAGGACTACAAGGGGCGATCGCTGGTGGTCAACGAGGCGCGGCCGCGCACCGAGCGACCGTCATTTCGGGACAGCGGAGGCGGCGGGCGCGGCGGACGGCCGGGCGGCGGTGGACCGCCACGCGGTGGGCGGCCGGGCGGCGGTGGTGGCGGCGGCCGCCGGGGCGAGCGGCGCGGCCGGGGGCCGCGGTGGTAGCGTAGCTCCTCATCTGTGACGCGTAAGCGTGGAAGATGAAAATCGGTTCGATTGTGATCCGTTGTTATGAGTTCGACAAGATGCTCGCGTTTTGGCAGGACGCGCTCCACTACGTGCCCAAGCGGCCTCCGGAGGGCGGCTGGGTGATTCTGCGGGATCCGCAGGGACATGGGCCGAACATCTCTCTGGACAAAGCTCCGGAACGGCGCGCGGGCAAACGGAGTCGATTGCACCTCGACCTCTACACGCACGACCAAGAAGGCGAAGTGGAGCGGCTGGTCAAGATCGGGGCGATCCGCTATCCGTGGCGGTACAAACCGGACGATGACTTTGTCGTGCTGGAAGATCCCGACGGCAACCTCTTCTGCATCGTGCAGGTCCCGCGCGGGGAGGAGTAAGCCACGGTCGGTGGCGGCGCGAGCGGTCGTTTGACATCGCAACTCAGACGTGGTATGCTCCTGTTGTCGTCATAATGCGTTCTGCGAGGGATGCCATGGGCGGCATCCCTCGCGTTGTGTGTCGCGGGCCTTCTATGTGGCGAGTTGGTTCCGGCGAGACACGCGCAGATGCCGGCACTAACTCACGCGGCTACATGCCGCATCCGGTCAGTTGACCGGAACACATAGGAGGCGATTTCTATTTTGAACGCACCTGCAGTACAGGCGCCGACCCCATTCGGCGACCTCATCCTTCGCCCGGAGACGATCCGGGCAATCCAGGCGCTGGGCTGGCAACAGCCCACGCCGATCCAAGCCAAGGTCATCCCGCTGCTGCGCGAGGGCCGCGATCTCGTCGGCCAGGCGCAGACAGGATCCGGGAAGACCGGGGCCTTCGGAATTCCGCTCGTCGAGCGCCTTGACCCGGCGCGGCGGGTGTTCCAGGCACTCGTCCTGGTTCCCACCCGCGAGCTGGCCGTTCAGGTCAGTGACGAGCTTCGCGCCCTGGGCCGCTTCCGCGGCCTGACGGTGGTCACGCTGTACGGCGGACAGCCGATCGAGCGCCAGTTCACCGACCTGCGCAAGCGCCCGCACTTGGCGGTCGCCACACCGGGCCGGCTGCTCGATCACGTGCAGCGCGGGACGGTCCGGCTCGGGACGGTGTCCACGGTCATCCTCGACGAAGCCGACCGCATGCTGGACATGGGCTTCTTGCCCGACGTCACGCGCATTCTCACGGAGACGCCCGCCACGCGCCAGACGGCGCTGTTCTCCGCCACGATGCCCGCGGCCGTCCGCACGATCGCGGAACGGCAGATGCGCAACCCCGTGTGGCTGCGCATCACCGCGCCGCGGCCGACGGTGGAGAGCGTCAACCAGTTCTACCTGGAAGTAGCGGAAGAAGACAAAGTGAAGGCGCTGCGCCGGCTGCTCCGCCACGAGCCGATCGAGAGCGCCCTGGTCTTCCGGCGCACCCAGTATCGCGTCGACCGCCTGGCCAAGGCTCTGGGCCGCGATCAGCGCGTCGGTGTGCTGCACGGCGGGATGCGCCAGGGCGCGCGCCTCGCGGCGCTGCGCGATTTTGAGCAGAAGCATACGCCGGTCCTCATCGCCACGAACGTGGCATCGCGGGGACTGGACCTGCCCGAGATCTCGCACGTCATCAACTTCGACATGCCTGAAGATGTCGAGACGTACGTGCACCGTGTGGGGCGTACCGCCCGCATGGGACGGTCTGGGACGGCGATCACTTTCGTCGGACAACACGACATGGAGATGTTCGATCAGCTGCAGCGTGCACTCGGCTCTTCGCTGAAGCGCCACCCGCTGAATATCTACCAGTAGACGACCCGTCCTACGGCACAAGGGCCTGTGGAGCATTCCGCAGGCCCTTGTCATTCGGGTCCGTCGGAAGGAGGGGACAGTCCCCTCCTGCAGAACGGGCGTTCGAGAGCCCATGCGCATCGTGTCATTGCTCCCCAGCGCCACCGAGATGGTGTGCGCCCTCGGGCTGTCCGACCAGCTCGTGGGGGTGTCGCACGACTGTGACTATCCGCCGGAGATCCGCGGCAAACCCGTCCTCAGCGAAGCCATCGTCACCACCGACCTGCCCAGCGGCCTCATCGAGACCCGCATCCGCGGCCAGATCCACACGGGCAAAAGCGTGTATCACCTTGACGAACGACAGCTGGCGGATCTGGCCCCGGACCTCATCCTCACGCAGGAGCTGTGCGCCGTGTGCGCGCCGTCCTACACGCTGGTGAAGCAGGCGGCCAGGCTCCTCGACGCAGCCACCAACATCGTCTCGTTGGAACCGGAAGGGCTCCTGGACATTCTCGACAACCTGCGTCTGGTCGGCGAGCTGGCCGGGCGCATGCCGGAAGCCGACGCCCTGGTGAGCGGGCTGGAGCGCCGCATCGACCGCGTGCGCTCCGCCGTCGTAGGGCTGCCGGCCCCGAGCGTGGCCTGTCTCGAGTGGCTGGACCCCCTGTACATCGCCGGGCACTGGGTGCCAGAGATGGTGGAGATTGCGGGGGGACGAGACGTGCTGGGCCGGCCGAGGGAGCCGTCCTTCGTGGCCGCCTGGGAGGAGGTCATGAGGGCCAGCCCAGAGGTCGTCGTGGTCATGCCGTGCGGGTTCGACGTCCCGCGAACGCGGCGGGAGATCTGGCTGCTGGCGGGACGGCGCGGCTGGGCGGAACTACCTGCGGTGCAGACCGGTAGGGTCTACCTCACCGACGCGTCGGCATTCTTCAACCGTCCCGGTCCGCGCATCGTCACCGGGCTGGAGATGCTCGCGGCGATGCTGCACCCTGACGCGTTCACCGTGGAGCTTCGCCCCGGTTCGTATGAGCGACTCTCGCCGCGTCAATAGTCCTCCCAGTTCTTCTTTGGAACACTCCAATTGCTCGGCCCGGCGGCCTTGATCGAGAGATGACCCATGGCCGAGGTTTTCGTCGCCCCATGCCAGTGCCACGTGCCGCCGGGAATCACGGCCACCTCGCCCGCCCGCAGGACCCGGCGCTCGCCTTCGGTGGCCACGATCCCCTCCCCCTCGACGAACATGAGCACCTGATCCGCGTCGTGGGTGTGGGGAATCGTGCGCGCGCCGCGGTCGAAGAAGACCCCGAGCAGTTCGATGGCTCCCGGCGTCTCCGGGCGGCGTAGGGTGTGGATCCGCACAGGGCCTGAGAAGTACTCCGGCCGGTCGGGTGCGCCGGCCTTGCTGCGATCCGCCTTGAACACGTCCATCTCGTATCTCCTGTCCATCTAAAGGCATCTGTTCTCGAATCTTAGAATACATCGGCCCATGAGTTCGCGGGGAGGGCCGCCGCCGAGGGCGGCGTTTACGCGCCGGGAGTGGCACATCATCCGGCGCTGCCGCACGCCTGAGCAGACGCAGCGCTTTCTGCGCACCCTACCCTACAACTGGGAACGCGGCGGCGACACCCTCCGGTCCTTTCGTGAGGTTGTGCGCCGCCGCACCGCGCAGTGCCTCGAAGCGGCGCTGGCCGCGGCGGCGATCCTCGAACAGCACGGGTACCCGCCGCTGGTCGTCAGTTTCGAATCGAAGGACGGCGTGGACCACGTCATCTACGTCTTCCGCCGGCGAGGGCGGTGGGGCAGCGTGGCCCGCTCCCGGGACGCTGGCCTGCACGGACGCAAACCGGTGTTCCGCACGATCCGCGCCTTGGTCTGGAGCTATTTTGATCCCTACGTGGACTTCACCGGCCGCATCACCGGCTATCAACTCGTGGACCTGCGCCAGCTCGAGGACTACGACTGGCGATTTGCGCGGGCGAACATGTGGAAGGTCGAGCGGTTCCTCCTGGACATTCCCCACCGCACGCTGAGATCGTCCCACCGCCGCTACCGCCGGCTGCTCGCCCGGTTCCGGGCATACCGCCGCGCTTACCCGCGCGGACCGGTCGTCGACATCTACCGCCATCGCGACCTGTGGATGTGACGCGTCGTCTAGGGGGCGGCGGCGAACTCGGGCCTCTGTCGACTTCTACCGGCGCCTGGCCTACTCGGGTTAACCGGCAGGTTTCGCGGCCCGCACCGTGAGGCTGAACACCTGCCCCCGCCCACCCGGGGTGGACGCGACGGCCTCGACGTCATCAAATCCAGCGGCCCGGATAATCGCAAGGTACTCCTGTACATCCAGCGCACCGGCGATGCAGGCCGCCCACGCCGTAGGATCGGCGCGGACGACGTCGGGTAGCGTGCCATTGACCACCATGTCGGAGACCACCAGGCGCCCGCCCGGTCGCAAGACTCTGAACGCCTCGCGAAACGCGGCGGCCTTGTCAGGGACCAGGTTGATCACGCAGTTGCTGATCACGATGTCGGCGGACGCGTCATGAAGCGGCAGGTGTTCGATCTCGCCAAGCCGGAACTCCGCGTTGGCAACCCCCAGCCTTCGCGCATTCTCGCGTGCCTTCCAGACCATCTCCGGCGTCATGTCCGTGCCGATCGCGCGGCCGGACGGGCCGACCGTCGCCGCCGCCCGGAGGACGTCGCTGCCGGCCCCTGAGCCGAGGTCGACCACCGTCTCGCCGGATTGGAGGGCGGCGTGGGCGAGTGGGCTGCCGCAGCCCAGCGACGGCCCGACGAACCCCGCCACGGCCTCCTCTGGAGTCCCGCAGCACTCGCTCCCTCCGCAGCACCCATTCGCCGACCGTCCAGCATAGTGCTCGCGGACCACCCGCTTGATCTCCTCGGCTTGTATCATCCCCGTCCTCCATCCCTCAGAGTCAGCCGCATCGCGACCGCTGTTGCGCACAACGAGTCGCCGAACTCCGCCGACCGGGTCACCGCCGGGTCGACGATTGCCCGGGAGACCGCATCGAATCCCAACCGTTCGAAGTACGCCTTGGCGGCCGTCGTCAGCAGGTACACCTCACGGACCCCCGCGTCGCGGGCGTGGTCGACCAGGCGTGTGACCAATGTCTTGGCGATCCCGCGGTTCCGGTGGTCAGAGCGCACCGCCACCGACCGGAGCAAGGCCCCGGTCCCATAGACCTCGAGTCCCGCCATCGCGATAATCTGGCCGCCGTCCTCAGCGACGAGGAATCCGCCGAGAGACCCGGCCACGCCGGCGGTGGTCAGGTCGAACGACGCAAGTAAGGCCTCAATGGTCGGAAGGTCGCCCGAGCCGGCGGCACGGATCATCATGTCGCGGTCCTCCAAATATCGACGTACATCAATTGAAGAGGTCCTAGAGCACGCCGAGCAACTGCTGCGTCAGGTCCTTCAGCGCGTCCTTTCGTAGCGAATAGTACGCCCACGTTCCCCGCCGCTGGACCTCGACCAGGTTGGCCTCCCGCAGCACCTTCAGGTGGTGGGAGATCGTCGGCTGCTCGATCTCGAAGGGGACCTGGAGCTCGCATACGCACAGAGCTTCGTGCTGGGAAAGCAGGCGGATGATCTTCAGGCGGGTCTCGTCACCGAGGGCGCTGAACGACCGCGCGCCCTCCCGGATTTCACCGTCGTCGAAGTGGGTGCGCTCGATCGTCACCGCGCAGTTCTCGTCGCAGCACCGGCGTTCCATGTGGATCATCTTCAGCACCATGATCGGCCTCCCAGCCCTGAGCCCGAGGCTACCATATAAATTGAATATCGTCAATATATTGACTAAGGTCAGACCCCGTTGAGGCGCCTCCCCCCAAAACGAAGAGGGGGGAGCCCGGTCGGGCTCCCCCCTCTTCACGATCGCGGCCAGGGCGCGCCCGATTAGCCGTCGCGCCCCAGCCGGTTCAAGATGTCGTCCTTCCGCTCAAGCGTCTCGCGGAGTTTGGAGGTAACGTCGTCTGCGCCTTCGCGCATGCGGCCCCCCACTTCCGCCGCCGTGGACTTGAGGCGCTCCGAGACATCCTGCGCTCTTCCCTTGAGCTGCTCGCGCGTCTCCTGACCCGGCCGCGGCGCCAGCAGGATCCCCAGTCCCACCCCGATCAGGGTCCCAACAAACAACCCAGCCATGAACCCGCTCCGATCTCCCATCGTGTGCCCCTCCTTCTGCGGGCATGCATCCCGCGTCCTATTCCATTATACGGTGCGGGGCGGCCCGGAGGAGTCCGAAATTCGACCCGCGGGGACTGAATCGGGCAGGGGCGGGCATATCGGGAAGTAGGCTTGCCTGGCGTGTGTGGGAACCGTGCACAGCTGCGACGCGCACATACGACTAGAGACACCGGAGACGATCCGGCTCAATGCACAAGCGCCTGGTCCACGTCATCCTTACCTGCCTGCTGCTCTCCATCGCGGTCATTCCGCCCGTGGGGGCGGCCCGGCCGGTCGTTCCCGCGCAGGTTCAGGTCCTGGTGGTCGGGGGCACGACCGCGGGGATTGCGGCGGCGGTCGCGGCGGCGCGGGCCGGGATGACGACGCTGCTGGTGGAGCCGCGCGAACAGATCGGCGGCGACATGACGCTCTCCTGGCTCAACATGCTCGATCTCAACCGCGGCCCGTCCGGTCAGCTGCTCACCCGCGGGATCTTTGCTGACGTCTACCGCACGCTCGGCCAGACCTTCGACATCAGCCTCGCCCAGTCAACACTCGACGCCCTGGTCCGCGCGCAGCCGACACTGACAGTGGCGAGGCGGCTGCGCATCGGGGCACCGGTCCTGCGGGGACGCACGCTGACCGGGGTGCAGTTCGTCACCGACGACGGGGTTCGCCACGTGGTGAACGCCCGATTAATCATCGACGCGACCGACGACGCCGCGGTGGCTGCGGCCAGCCGCGTCCCCTTCACGATCGGACGCGAGGAAAGCGGGATGGACCGTCGCATGCAGTCCGCCACGCTCATCTACCGCCTTGCCGGTGTGAGCTATCGCGCCGTCACCCGCTACGTGCTCACCTCGGAGAAACCCCGCGGGGTCGGGGGCGTCAGCGACCGGTACGTGTGGGGCTACGGCGACATCGTCAGCCACTATCGGGCGCGGAATCCGCGCCTCGCGGTGTTCGACCTGAACCTGGGATGGCAAACCGACGGCATCGTCCTGATCAACTCTCTGCACATCTACGACGTGGACGGCACCAGCCCACGCTCGCTCACCGCAGGCAGGGCGGCGGCCGTGGCGGAACTGCCCCGAATTGTCGAATTTCTCAGGGCGCGCGCGCCGGGATTCGAGAACGCGCGTCTGGTAGGGGCGGCGCCGCACCTGTACGTGCGCGAAACGCGCCACACCACCGGGCTGTACCGCATGACCGGACGAGACATCCTCGATGGGCGCGACTTCTGGGACCGGATCGCCGTGGCCTCCTATCCCATCGACCTGCATCCCTACGAACCGGGCCAGATGAACCCCTACGCCGCGATCCGCCGGGTGTACGCCATCCCGTTCCGCATCCTGGTGCCCCGGAGCGTCGACCGTCTGATGGTCGTCGGTAAGGCCGTGGGCGCTTCCTACACCGCGGCGGGGTCGCTGCGCATCATCCCGACCGGCATGGCGATGGGTGAGGCGGCCGGAGAAGCGGCGGCCCTGGCCGTCCGCGCCGGCGTCTCCCCGGTGCGCCTAGCGGGGAATCGCGAGCTCATCGCCCAACTGCAGGAACGGCTCACCGCCATGGGAGCGTACCTGCCAAGCCCCGCGCTCCTCTCTGAGGAATCACACCCGCAGAGGACGGCCCTACGCAACTCCCCTTAGGCAGGAGTTGGCGGAACGGCTGTCGGGGTCAAGGATCCCTCTCAATGCTGGGCCGAAAGGGAAGCGGCAGGGGCGCCGCGCATGGCCTCGATCGTCCACCGCAGACCCGTTTCAAAGTCGACCCGAGGCTCGTACCCGATCGCCTGCCGAGCGAGCGAGAGGTCAGCCTCTGTGTGCCGCACGTCCCCGGCACGCATCGGCTCGTGGGCCCTGGTGATCCGCCGGCCGAGAATGCGTTCGAGATGGACGATGAGATCAAGCAGCGTGTGCCGCCTCCCGGCCCCGATATTGAGGGCGATCCCCGCGGCCGCCGCATCTGCCGCGGCCAGATTTGCCTCCACGACATTGTCGATGTAGGTGAAATCTCTCGACTGCAGGCCATCCCCGTAAACGGGGACCGGATCACCCTGCAGCGCCAGCCGGATGAATCTTGGAATCACGGCTGCATATTCCGACGCGGGATCCTGCCAGGGCCCGAAGACGTTGAAGTATCGCAGCGCGATGGTGGAGAGCCCGAACACTGCACTATACACGGTGCAATAGGCTTCTGCTGCTAACTTGCTGGCGGCATAAGGGGATTTCGGCCGAGGCATCTGGCCCTCTTGGGCGGGGACTCGGGTGTCGCCGTAGACAGACGAGGACGACGCGAACACGACCCGTCGCACGCCGGCCGCCCGCGCTGCTTCAAGGATCCGGAGCGTCCCTGTCGCGTTCACATCGTGTGTACCGAAGGGATCGACGACTGACCGGGGTACGGACCGCAGGGCGGCCTGGTGGAAGACCACGTCGGCCCCTTCGCAGGCGTGGGCCACCGCTCGCGAGTCCCGGACATCGCTTACGACCACTTGACAGGCGTCGGTGAGCGGCGTGAGCCTGGCGCGGGCCTGTGCCAGCGTCATGTTTACGCGGGGAAGCGGAATGTCCAGCGCCTGACTCAGGTTCTCCGGAGTTCCCGTGACCAGATTATCCAGCACACACACTTCAACCCCCCGACGCAGCAGTGCCCTTACGAGGTGAGCACCGATGAAACCGGCCCCTCCGGTGACCAGGACGCGTTTCAAGAGTCCACCTTCCCATCCATCATGACGCCTCCCCCGACGGATCAAGCCCCAGGTACCCTGCCAGCACCGACGCGATGTCGAGTAATCTCAACCCTGTCACCTCGCCCGCCGGCAGCGGCAGGCCCGTGGCGATGAACATCCCGTGGAGGGCGTGGTTGGCGTCATCCGGTCCGGTGTCATTCTCGCGCGTCCAGACTGAATGAAATCCAACGCTGCCGGCGCTTCGCCAGTACAGATCACCGAATATCGCAATGAGATCAGGCGGAATGGCGCGACGAACGGGGTACAGATCTTCGGGCCGGAAGACTCGGGTCCCGATGGGCTGGCCTTGCTCGTCCCCGAGGGATTCCAGACCCTGAATGAGCTCATCGCGCAGCTGCTCGCAGGCGTTGCTTTCCACAATCCCCTCGGGCTCACGGCCCGCAACATTGAGAAAGATGCGGCTGTAGTAACCGCCTTCTCCCCAGGCAGCCGTGCGTCGCCAGTCTATCATTGACGGTTCCAGCCGCTGGATGCGCTGCGGCGCCTCGCGCAATGTCAGATAGCCTTCTCGTTGCAGCCACTCGTTGACGCAGATGGCGCCATCCATCCTCTTGGCACCGTGATCAGAGACCACCAAGATGGCTGTCTCCGCATCCACCAGCTCCAGCACGCGACCAATCTCGCGATCGAGAAGAGCGTAGTACTCTTCGAATGCTCCCTCGAATGGGTTACCGGGCTTGTGCTTGATGTGCTTCGTATCCCAGTACTTCCAGAAGCCGTGGTGCAGCCGATCCGGCGCGATGTCTACGAAGGCGAAGAAATCCCACGGCTTTGTCGTCAGCAAATGACGAACGATGGCGAACTTCTGCTCGCTGGCCGCAAAGATCCGTTTCAGCAGCGCGCCTTTATCGTCCGTGCGGAAGTCAGTGACATCGAACTGATACTCGCCGAAGTGTGTTTCCAGTTCTGCCTTAAGTGCCGCCGGCCACGTGTATTCCGATGCCGGACTGGGCGTAAGGAAGCACCCGACCATCGCTCCTTGAATTGACTTCGGAGGATAAGATGGAGGAACTCCCACCACGATAGATCGCTTGCCGGCCGCACCCAACCGGTCCCAGATGGCGGGCTCTCTGACCGCCTGGCTTGTGACAATGTTGAGGTGATCGTACGTGTAGTCGCCTCGGTTGCGAAATCCATAGATGCCCAGCGCGCCGGGATCTTTCCCCGTCATCATGCACGCCCACGCCGGCACGGTAATGGGTGGGGTGATACTCTCCAAGCGGCCATAGGACCCCTGCCGCATCAACCTGCGCAGGTTGGGTAACTCGAACCGCTGGAAGACAAACTCCGGCGGAACGCAGTCCAGACCGATGACCAGAAGTCTTTTCGACATGTTAGTGAGCAGAGTCCATCCTTGATCTCAGGGTTGCAACGCAACTGCGCATTGGCGTCTAGTGCACCGGTGCATCAAGCCCCAAAGTCCGCTGCATGCCTGCGATTGGGACATGGGGCACCGTTACTGCAGAGATCCTTCAGCGAGTCGAAACTCTGCGACCATATCCATGGATTCAGATCAGTTTCACGCCTGAGACCAGCAGCGCCGCCGCCAATCCGAGTCGCACAGCGCGTACCGGCAAGTGGGGCGCGACATGACTCCCGAGTAGGACTCCGGGAACGGCCCCTAGGAGGAGGGTTCCTACGATTCGCCAGTCCACGGCCCCGATGCCCGCATAGGTCGCGCCAGTCACGCCGGTCAGAATCGCCGCGTGCAACAGGCTCGTGCCAATGACGGTGGCGGGGGTGTTCGGATAGGCACCCATCAGGTACGGCGTGATCAATGATCCGCTCCCAATAGACGTCACGCCCACCGCCAGCCCCCCGAGCGCCCCCCACGCCGGGAGGAAGCTCTGCAGCATCGCGGGGCTCACGCGCCGCCGCAGCCCGCGGACGCCGAGGCCCCGCAGGAAAAACAGAGAGGCGAGCACCAACAGCACGATCCCCATCGTTCGCCGGACATACTCATCGGGATCGAACCCGGCCCGCACCAAGGCGACCACGACGACCGGACCCAGGAGGCCGCCGGGAATACTGCTCCACGCCAGCCGTCGCACGACGGTGCGATCGACCGTCCCCTGATGCCAGTGCACCCACGCACCAATGAACTTCGTCAGCGCGCTGTAGACGAGGTTGGCACCGACCGCAACCACGGGCCGCACGCCGAAGATGACGAGGAATGGCGTCATGATCGACGTAGCCCCCATGCCGGTGATGCCCGTCAGGATACCCGCTAGGAGCCCCAACAGCGTGTAGATGAGATCCATTTTTCGAGATTTCTACCTGGAGATGTCGGGCGTAATTGTCATGCGTCTCCCGACCGCTGTCCGGACTTGGTATCGTGCGATAGGCTCTGCGAGGCGAGCCGGTCGAGGATGACTCGCCACGATCGCTGAAGGCGCGACCGCGTTGTGGGCCAGTACCCGCGAATGATGGCCTCGCCCATTACGCCGGCTCCGATGAGGCGAGGTTCTTGTTGGTAGGCATGCGCCCCTCCACGGGCATGACGAGTAGAATGTCAATACTCTATAGACGGACCGAACTTCCTGTCGATCCATCAAAGGATGGAAGGGGTTGTCCGAACGATAGACCGCGGCACGGCACGGCATGAGATGTACTTCCGGCGCGCACAGTCGATGGCGGCCGAAGGATTGCCCTTGGTCAGGATTGTTTCCTGAACGCGGTATCTTGAGGCCGTCGAGCAAGACGGCTGACGGGGCGGAGTCGCTCGACCGTCCGCCGGCAAGCCCGGAGAAATACAAAGATCCCGTCGCGGGTCCTTCGCAGCAAGGCCAGCTAGTTAGGAGTACTTCGGCGATCACGCGTCATGTTGCGCGCGGCTGGGGTGTCCGCAGTACCCATCACCGCGTCGCGCGGCGCAAAGAAGCGCTGTATCACCTCGACGTTCTTACCGGAGCAGGTTGCGCGAGTCGGTAATACGCCGCAATGCATCATGCGGTCTGTCGGATTTTGCTACAGTATGCACATGGGCCTTTGGTCTCTGCGAATGGCGTTAGCGATTGTTCTCGCCTTCGCGATCATGAGAGGTGGCGACCTCGGCGGACTTGGCGCCGCTGCGGAGGATAACCCACCACGCTCGGTCAGCGTTCGAGATGGCCGGTGGTCGGATCCGAGCGTGTGGGAGCCGCAGGGCGTTCCACTGCAAGGTGCGACGGTGAGGATCACAAAAGGCACAACCGTAACCTACGACCTCGTGTCAGATCGTGAATTGGCTTCGGTTGAAATACACGGCGCCCTGTACTTCTCCCGAGAGCAGTCGAGCCGGATGGATTCGGGGAACATCGTGATTCGTGAAGGAGGTGCCTTGGAACTCGGCACTGCGCGTCGCCCGATCCCGCGATCGGTGACCGCGGAGATCCGCCTGGTAGTCCCCGAAGGTGCCGTATTTAAGGGCGGTGGCGACTTCCAGCCTGAGGACGTGGGGATCTGGGTCTTCCACGGAGGTCGCTGGGAGGTCCACGGCGCTCCAATTCGACACACCTGGGTGAAGCTCGCCCGGCCCGCCAAGGCCGGGGACACCCAGCTGGTGGTCCGCGGGGACCTCTCCGACTGGCCGCGAGGGGCGGACATTGTCGTGACTCCAACGAGCGTCAGACCAGAGGCTCCTGACTTTGAGGAGCGCAAGGTGGAGAGTACCTGGCGGCTGCCTAATGGCCTGCACGCAGTACGCCTCTCCCGCCCGCTCGAACGCGCACACGACGGCAGCGCGGAGTTTGCCGGGGAGGTTGCCCTCTTGACCCGCAACGTTCGAATCTCCAGCAAGTATCCGACGCGGGCAAAGACCCATACAATGTACATGCACGGCGCAGACGGCAGCATCGCGTATGGCGAGTTCAGGGATCTCGGTACTCTTGGCGTCCTTGGACGATACCCGATACACTTCCATCTCATGGCGGATAGCTCGCGGGGCATGTACGTGCGGGGCGCATCGATCTGGCGGTCTGACAACCACTTCCTGAATATCCACGGCTCGAACGCCATCACCATCGAGGACACGGTCGGGTACGATGTGGCAGGAAGCGGATTTTTCCTCGAGAGTATCGCGGGAGAACCTACTCAATCAAGCCGCGCGCGAGAACGTCCAGCGGCCCAGCCCGGTCAACCGCAGTTGCCGCCAGACACGGCAGACCCGCAAGCTCGGAAGAGGACACGGGTCCGAGCACTGCCCTTTCATAATCTTGACAACCTCTTCATCCACAACTTCGCGGCAAAGGGTTTCTGGCGAACAGCCTCGTTGGATCGACCCAACGTGGCCCTATTCTGGATCTCCTCTCTGAACACGGTGCTCATCGATAATGTGGCCGTTGGATCCAACGGCGGAAAGCACAACGCCGGGTTCCGCATCACGTCGTCCGCACCGTTTTCCGCGGATGCGGTCCCGTTGACCATGGTGGCAAATGAAGCGCACGGGAACGATGACGACGGCCTGTTGACTTGGATCAACTCCAAGCCGGTACTGGACGTGGTCGGGTTCAATGCCTGGCGGAACGGGAGATCGGGGATAGTCCTGGGCGCTTACGACCATCGGATACGGATATTCCGGGCCCAACTCCGTGAGCACGCCGAAAGCAATATTGCCGTCTGGGTCGTGCGGGGCTGGATCCAGGACAGCGCGCTGCGAGGATCTCCCTACGGCGTCTTCTTTCACAGGCATTCGCTTCCAAGCAATCCGGCGGATCCGACGTTGATCGTGACCACGAGATTCCAGGATCACACTGTCGCGGATGCCTCTCAGGACCACCGGGCGTGCGAATCGCGTGAGGATGAGAGCACCCCCAGTTCCAGGAAATGCTCCGCGAACTACGTCGTTTTTGCTAGGCCATCATTCCTCTCCCAGCGGCCCGTAGATTTCGGGTGGCACAGGAATGCGAACACCTGGTTCGAGGTGCTGGATTGGCAGCCTCCGGTCCAAGGTTTGCCCGCATCGTTTCGAATATGGCGCAAGGATCGAGCCGATACAGGCCCACTGGTCGCGGCCTTTGACGGCCGGGTCGCGCCGATCCAGCGATCCTGGGACTACCCACCAAGCATCGAGATCGACGTCCGACCAACTGGGCAGCGGCTGCCCTCCGCGATTATCAGCGCCCGAAGTCGCGACGATCGCGGAATCGTAGCGACGGAGTTTTTTGTCAACGGAGTTCTCCTGAAGCGCCTCGACGCTCCACCATATGAAGCGGCTTGGTCGTGGCAGGCCACGTCGGCGCAGAGCCGGTATGTGTGGGCGAGGACCTTCGATACGGGGGGCAATGTCGCGTATAGTCAGGTCGTGCGGCTCAATCCCGCTTCGCCCTAGGGCTGCGGTGACAGGGTGAGGGCGAACACAAACAGCGGAATCGAAGCGGCGAGGAGAACCACTGCGAGCGGTCCAATAACGGGTCTTCGAGCCCGAGTTGCAGGCTCAAACCAGAGGAGGCCAAGAGCCATTCCTCCCGCAATCGACAGAAGGGATAGGGCTCCCACAATCAAATGCACGGCGCACCTCCTTTCCGACCCAAATCGCCTGGTGAGACCTTCGACGCTCGAGGCCTCGCCCATCAGGGCATAAACCTAGTGACACGATCGTCACGTAATCGTTATCAAGTGACGCTTTGCTCGTGTAGGCGGCGGAAAACCATGCGCGGCTCCAGAGCCCTCTTATCGCTCGCCTGGATCACGTAGCCACTGGAGCGTCAACCGATGACGGCCGCACCCTGGTCTCGAGAGAAGCGGTGGGGAACAGTCGCGACATGGATTTGCGCTGTCCTCCTCCTCGCGCTTTGCATCGCGTGGCTCCCGGCAGGCGCAGCAGAAACTCTTGTTCCGCTCAGCGACCTTGGTACAGCCAAGTACCAGGGATACCAGGGTGGCCTTTACCCACATGGGACCAATCAGATTCCTGAAGACCACTTCGCCGGCGGAATTCGCAAGGCAGCACAATTGGTCCCGCGCGACATCCGGGGCCTACCCGCTCCAGGGGGGCGGATCATTCTGCTCTCTGTGGGGATGAGTAACGCCCGACACGAGTTCTGCGGCGACGCGTGGATCTGGTCACAATGTCCACCTTGGACTTTCGGCGGGCAAGCCTGGGCTGCACCGGCAGTCAATCACACGTCGCTTCTATTGTTCAACGGTGCGCAGGGCGGAGGGGTGACGGCCCGGTGGGAAGACCCCGCTGGTGAGACTTACGAGAATGTAAGGAGTGAACTGGCTAAGTTCGGACTGACTGAGGCCCAGGTGCAGATCGTCTGGATGAAGGGCGTAAGCATCGGCAGCCGTGCGACGCTCCCAAATCCTGAGGCGAACGCGCACGTACTGCTCCAAGAATTAGGGCAAACGGCGAGAACTCTGCGGATCCGATTCCCGAACCTGCAACTAGTCTTTGTATCCAGCCGCATTTACGGAGGATACGCATCTCCCGGTGTCCGGGCGGAGCCTTTCTCCTTCGAGGGCGGCTTTGCCCATAAGTGGCTTGTAGAGGCGCAGATCAAACAGATGCGCGGAGAGGGGGAGAACCCGACAGCCGGAAACCTGGACTACACTACGGTGGCGCCGTGGATCGCCTGGGGTCCGTACCTGTGGGCGGATGGTCCCATACCTCGGTCTGACGGACTGTTGTGGCTGCGCGAGGACTTTGATGGTGACGGCGTTCATCCTTCGCCATTGGGCCAGGAGAAAGTCGGGATGATGCTCCTACAGTTCTTCAACGCCTCGCCCATCACGCGGGGATGGTTCTCCGCAAGGTAAATAGACCGTCGAGTCGCCTGGTCCCCTCTCCCACCAAGCATCAAGGCGGGCGTGGGGCCGAGCTATGGGACAGCCTCGACACACTGCCGAGGACCGCTCCGGGCTTCGGAATTCCCCAGCGCGTTGAGGAAATTTACGTTCGCGCCGCCGTTGAGACAGAACTCCCCTGCCTCTGTGAACTGCTGCGGAGGGCCATCATTCGTTGACACATCGAACCTCAGTTCACAGGACACACCCACCGCCATAGCGCCAATATGCCAGACTACCTTGGTTGAACCAGGTTCGGGTCTGTCCGTGGGCTCCGTGGTAAGGGTGCCACATGTGATGGCCAGAACTGCGTCTATCTGGAACTTCCCGGAAATAACATCTGCCATTCGGACGCCGGTGATGGGTTCGGAGCTTAGACCGTTGGCGATCTTGTACTCCAAATTCCAATGTGTTTCAGTTGCGAGGGGAACATTGGTTGTTCCGTCCCGGATGTCGGTGGTAACCCTCAAGTTGGCGTCGGCCTGGGCCCTGGAGATAATTCCAAGGACCAGGAGACTGACGATTCCGCAGGCGATTCGGACGGTTCGCCATCGAGGCATCTTCCCCACCTCCGATAGACACACAATGGAAATCCAGCGTTTATTCCTCTTCCTTCCACGGCACCGCCTAAAGTTTCGTACAGCTCATCCATTCTGCCACCACCGACGCGCGGGGGCTATCAATCGATCGATTGATAATGGACTATACCAAACGCTAGGGGGTCGTGAATTCCAGCGTGCGTACCATCCCTTGGACAGGGAAGTGAGTGGGATCGGCGATCACGACCCGGACGCGGTGGACACCTGGCGGTAATTTGGAGAAGGTGTACGTAGGGTTATAGGCCATGACTTCTGGTCCTCCATCGAGTGCCAGGTGGACGTGAAAATCGATCCCAACACGCTGCCCGGGCACGTTCACAATAATCTTGGCGCTACCCTCCGCTACCTCGACAGCCGCTGACCAGGGGCGGGCACCTCGAGCTGACTCTGCCGCACACCCTGCGGTAACAACTGTCAGGAGCACCACCACGACCCGAGTCCCCCAGACCATCAGGCCTTCACTGGAGCGCGGGTCCTACGGAAACGGAAGATCTCGAAACCGATCCCCGTAACTCCTGCGACTATGACAATCCCTAGAAGAGCAAACACAGCGACGCCAAGGGGTGTCACTAACGGGGCGTCGGCGTGGCGCAGGGCCAGTCCAACGACGTGCTTCGGAAGCTCGTTGTTGACCGTCAACCTGGCCTGGCCCCGCCAGGGCCCATCTGGGAGTATTGCTTCGACTCGCAACTCCGCCGCACCAAGACCCGGCAGAATCACGTGACCACGATGCAGACCCAGGCGATCCTCCTGGAGGTCGAAACTTATGTCGATCTCACCGCCCTGCCCCTGAATGTCGATCTTGAGCTTTGCCTGGGGAACTGCGTTGTCGTAGAAGTCCAACAGCTCGACGCGGACAATGTGTGGCCCAGGCGACAGCACCGCGGGTTCGAACGCGAGGAATGCTTTGATATCTGCGCCGTGCGTCATCGCGACGCCTGTCAGCAGGAGGCACATACCAAACAGAAAGACGAGGGCTAGGGCGCACTGCCAGTATCGCCGTTTCCAGGCCACCCGTTCTACGCGGTGTAGTCCGTTCTTCTCGGCTCTTGGAGGATCTGGAGCGATTGAATACCCGGCCGGCGACCAAGGGATCGGAAGAGTAAAGTTGACCGCGAAGTGGTAAGATTTCATAGTGACGACTAGGATGCGTATCAGGGCGCCTGAAACGCAGGACTTTCGCGTTGGACGATGTATCTTGCGATGTATCTTCGAGGAGGAGGCGTGAGGAGAGATGACACTGGGAGCGCGCGTGATTGTCCTCGGCCTTGCTGTGGCGGCAAGCATCTCAATCTTCCCACCGATGCTTGATGCCGCCCCGGCCACTGCTGTCCGCCAGCCGACAGAGGTGTGCCGCACGAAGATCCCTCCGGACAAGATCCAGACGGGACAGCCTCCGAAGGAATTTTGTATCAACCGACCAGCGCGGCAGCGACCTCAAGCCCCTGCGCAGGTGAGACCGCCGCGTTCTAGTCAAGCGCAGTCGCCTCGGGACCGGCGAAATGCCCAGCCGCCTAGTGTTACTCCTACTCAGGTATGCCGGACGAAATATCCGCCCGCCAAGGTTCAGTCTGCGCAAGACCCGAAAGTTGTGTGCATAAATCGAGTGGTTCGGCAGCGTCCACCCCGACCGTCGCCGGAAAAGCCGTCGCCATAGAGACCCGTCGGGTTCGCATACACGCGGCCGGCCTAAGCAGCGCCGGCCGCTGTCACTTTTTAGCGCACCTGTCCGCTGCCGAGTACAATCCACTTGATCGTGGTCAGCTCCTTTAGTCCCATGGGACCACGCGGCCCGATCCGCGCCGTGCTAATTCCGATCTCGGCCCCCAGCCCAAATTCCCCTCCGTCCACGAGGCGCGTTGACGTGTTTACCAGCACCGCAGCGCTGTCCACCACCTCGACGAATCGCATCGCCCGTTCATGATTGTTGGTTATGATGCCGTCGGCGAGCCCAGTGCTGTATTTGTGGACGTGCGCGATCGCCTCGTCCAGTCCATCTACCACCCGTACGGCCAAGATTAGGTCCAGGTATTCGGCTCCCCAGTCCTCGTCAGTCGCTGGCACTACGGGGGCCAGCCGCTTCGTTTCGGCGCATCCCCGTACCTCGACACCGGCTGCCTGCAGCTCAGCCACGAGCGTGGGGAGGATGCGCTCTGCGATCGGCCGATCGATCAGCAAAGTTTCCAATGCGTTGCAGGTCGAAGGCCGCTGCACCTTGGCGTTCATTACCACCGCCAGGCTCATTGCCGGGTCGGCGTCACCGTCGATGAAGAGGTGACACACCCCTTTGAAGTGCTTTAGAACAGGCATGCGGGCGTGCTCGGTCACTAGGCGAATGAGGCGGTCGCCGCCTCGGGGGATTACGAGGTCGATGCCTCCCGAACCCAGGAGGTCGATCACGAGGGCGCGATCAGATGGGTCGACAATCTCAGCTGCTCCATCGGGATAGCCCGCGGAGGTCAGGCACTGACCAAGTTCCGCATTTGTTCGCCTGGCGTCGCTGCCACCTCGCAGGATCACAGCATTGCCCGTTTTCAAACACATGGCGGCGGCATCCACCGTCACGTCCGGCCGGGCCTCATAGACCATCAGAATCACGCCAATCGGCACGCGCATTCGACCCACCCACATCCCGTTGGGTCGTCGGGTCAACCTGGTAGTTGTGCCGACAGGGTCATCGCGCTCAGCAACTCGGCGAACGCTCTCAGCCATCGCGCGTATCCGATCCGCGCTCAGTTTAAGCCGGTCGACCGCCGCGGTCGTCCTGCCGGCCGCCCTCGCGTCTTCGACATCCCGGGCGTTGGCCTGCAGGAGTTCGAACTGGCGCAGATCAAGTTGCGCAGCGAGATCGACCAGAATCCGCTCTTTCTGCCGTGTAGACATAGAGCGGAGGCCAGGAGTCGCTTGCCGCGCCTGCTGAACCAACGCTTCGGCTGACCACCCGGTCAGTTTCATCGATAGATCACCAAGTCGTCAGACTGCACTGCCGGGCTGGCGGGACCCCCGAGTATCGTGGTGGCATCTTGGCTGCGGCGCCCCTTGATTCGATTCAAGTCGCCGCAGTCGTAGGCGGCGAGACCTTGCCCCAGCTCCCTGCCGTCCGGGCCCACAATGACGATCATGTCGCCCGCGGCAAACTCGCCCTCGACCTGTTGGATGCCGGATAGCAGGAGGCTCCTGCCGCCAGATTGCAGCGCTGCAGCAGCGCCGGCATCAATCTGCAGACGTCCGTAGACGCGCGTCCGCATGGCCAGCCACCGCCTGCGCCCTCGCAGGGGACTGTCTTCAGGGAGAAACCGAGTGCCTAGCGCTTCTCCCTGCAGAACGCGCAGGAGTACGTTTGGGACCGCCCCGTTCGTCAGGGTGACCGCGACCCCCGCGCTGGCGGCTAGCCGAGCTGCCGCAAGCTTCGTTACCATCCCCCCAACGCCAGTGGGTGACCTCGCTCGGCCGGCAAGCACTTCCACCTCGCGGGTGACGTGCTCGACCGTTTGAAGGCGCGCAGCGGCAGGATCCGCGTGGGGATCCGCAGTGTACAGACCATCGACGTCGGACAGGATACAGAGCAGCTGGGCATTCACCAGCACGGCTACGCGGGCTGACAGTGTGTCGTTGTCCCCGATGCGGATCTCCTCCGTAGCGACCGTGTCATTCTCATTTACGATCGGCAGGACGCGGTGCCCAAGGAGTTCCTCCACCGTGTGGCGGGCGTTCAGGTACGCCTGTCGCTGGTCGAAGTCTCCCGCGGTGAGGAGCATCTGGGCGACGATAACGTTGTCGTGAGCAAACCGACGCTCATACTCATGCATCAGCACCGCCTGGCCGATCGCGGCGAGTGCCTGGCGCTCGGGGATCGACCGCTTCCCCGGGGCCACCCGCAACCTCGCAGCACCCGTGACGATCGCACCGGAGGTGACGAGGGTCACTTCAATGCTGCGCCGGTGCAGCATGACAAGCTGGCGCGTGAGGTCGTCCAATCGATCGGAATTGAGGGTCAGGCCGCCCGCCGTCAGCGTGCTCGTGCCCACTTTTACGACCAGTCGCCTCACCCGGCGCATGACCTGCGTCCAGGTCTCCTGTGATGCATCCATACTCAGCGGGGGATCACAGGGATATCCAGATCCAAGGTGCTCTCGATCGTGCCGACATACAAGCGCTCCAGCAGTTGGCCGTTGCTCAGCCGGCCAAACTCTTGCTCGAGTCCCTGGATCTCCACGAGATGCAAATACAGGGCGTAGGCTTCCGGGGGGATGCGAGACCTGAGGGCCTGTTCAATGGCGAGCTCCGTTCTGAAGAAAACCTCGCGGCCGATGCGACGGAGCAGCCACACACAGCGTTCGTGCAGCAGGCGAAGACGTCGCTCAGCGCGAAACGTTATATCTTGCCGCGAGAGTTCCTGGTCAAGGTGCTCGCCGATTTCCCTCAGCCGGACAAACGCGCTGATGTACTCCTGAACCCAGCCCGGCCGAGGCCAAGCGTCCCGAGCTTTCAGGTACTCTTCCTCAACTTTGCGCAGCGCCATCGTGATTGGTCGAACAATCAACCGCGACATCGCCCCTCCACCAGACATGAGGGTGCCCAGGCGTCGGGGCGCCTGGATGCCGTCAACCTAACCATGGGATCGGACCCAAGTGCGAGTCGACAGCTTCCCCTCGGATGCTCCCGCGGGCGAAGTCATTCAGTCGGGATTCCCACGCCCGCATAGCGAAATCCCAGACGCCGCAGTTCGGTAGGATCTAGCAGGTTGCGTCCATCAACGATGCACGGATTCCGCATTCCAGCTTTTATTCGAGCGTAGTCCAGTTCCCGGAACTCAGGCCACTCGGTTGCCACCACCAGAACGTCCGCTGCGACCGCGGCGTCGTATGGATCATCGCAGCACATGAGATCTGGGCACTGGGCACGAGCGCTCGGGAGTGCCATAGGATCGTGGACCCGAATGTTCGCGCCCTCAGTTTGTAGGGCATGAATCACGCGCAGCGCCATAGAGTTGCGTAGGTCGTTGGTGAAGGCTTTGAACGCGAGCCCGTACACGGCAATGAGGCGATGGTTCAGGATGCCCCCGGCCATCCGTTTGATCTTGCCCACGACCTCAACCGTTTGCTGCGCATTTCGCTCAAGCGTGGCCCGGAGCACTGTGGGATCGAATTGGTGCCCTTCAGCGACCTTGATTAGTGCGTGCAGGTCCTTCTCCAGACAAGGACCTCCAAATCCCAGCCCGGGGCTCAAGTAGGCTGCCCCGATCCTAGGATCGTACCCCAATCCCCGCACTACCTGCCGTACGTCCGCCCCGGAGCGCTCGCACAAGACGGCAATTTCGTTGATGAAGGAAATGCGCATCGCCAGGAAGGCGTTGGCTGCATACTTCGTCATCTGGGCGGACGCTAGATCCGTTTCGATCACGGGGACCTGAGACGCATCAGGCCGACCTCCAGCGTCCGGCGGCACGGCTCGCCGGACGATCGGCGCATAGAGGTCGCGCACAAGCGTGAGAGCCCGGGGTGAGGAGGAGCCGATTACAATTCGATCAGGAGAAAAGAAATCGCGGAAGGCCTTGCCCTCCCGGAGAAACTCTGGATTTGCCACAACGTCGACCTGCTTGCCCTCAACCTTGCGCTGCGATAAGATGGTCCGCAATAGTTCCATAGTCCCAACGGGCACTGTGCTCTTAACGACGATCACCTGGTAGCCATCCCTTGCCTCGCAGGCGACTTCTTCGGCCACGTGCACGACCTGGGAGAGATCGGCCTCGCCGTTCGCTCGAGCGGGAGTGCCGACCGCAATGACGACGATCTCGCCGTGCCGAATTGCCTCTCGCAAGGACGTCGTAAAATGGAGCCGCCCCCGGGCCAGATTCTCGCGCAGGAGCCGATCCATGTCCGGTTCGTATATCGAGTGGTGTCCGGTGCGAAGCGCATTTATCCGAACCTCATCGACGTCCTGGCAGACAACGCTGTGACCGAGCGCGGCGAAACCCACGCCGGTCACCAGCCCCACGTACCCCGCGCCGCCCACGACAGAGAGATTCATGGCAAGACCATGCAAGCAGGGTGCGGCGTGTCTCTCACGAGCAGCGCGCCTCGTCGCTCAGTAGATCCCCATGAGCAGTGCCAGGAGCTTACCATACTCCCTTAGGACGATCCGGCGCTCCGGGGGTCGCGTCCACCACTTGCGAACATCGAAGAAGCCGTCCCGGACGGGGTGGGCGCGCACCGAAAACCCCGCATTTTGGAACGTCCGGCGAAAGAGCACGACCGCCCGCCGCATATGGTACGGGGACGTGACCAGGATGGCAGTGTGCAACCCCGCATCGCGCATGACGCGGGCCGCGCCTTCCGCATTCGTCGCGGTGCTCGTAGCACGATCATCGATGAGAATGTGCACTTGCGGCACCTGATACTGGCGGGCGTAGACGAGCAGTTCGGCTGCCGATCCGGGACCGCCACCGGGGCCGCCGCTGAGCAGAAGCCACCGTCCGTACCCCCGCGCGAACAGCTTGCTGGCCTCGCGAACACGTTCCTCCCCGTCGCCGCTGATTGCGATCACGACATCGGCGGGAGTCAGCGGGTCCTGCACGACCAGAAAATCGCCCACGGCCTGAAGGACCGCGCGGTGAGCGAGCAGCAGGGCCGTCAGCACCCCGAGGGCGATGACGACCACCTGCCGGCGCCATCTCGGGTCCATCAAACCGACTTAACGGCTGTCGCCGGCACCGCGCTTGACAGCTCACCTGTTGCACTCTGCGCAGAGAGCCGCGCTAGCAACGCGCGAAGGCCCTCGCCGTCAACGACACGGGCTAGCCGTTCCATCTCTTGGAGCGCCAGCCGGAGGGTGATCTCGTCGGGCACACCATTGGTCGCGACCTGGAAGATCTTGTCGAACGGCGTGGGGACAAGGGTCTCGTCGGACGCGACGAGCTCTTCTTCCAGCTTCTCGCCTGGACGGACCCCGGTGAAGACAAACGGGATATCCCGGTCCGCCTCCAGCCCGGACAGCCGGATCAGCTCGGTGGCAAGGTCGACGATTCGCACCGGCTGTCCCATGTCGAGTACGAAGATGCCGGTGCGCTGGTCCATCAACGCGGTCTGAAGCACGAGCAACACGGCTTCGGCTGCGCTCATGAAATACCGCCGCATCTCGGGGTGCGTCAGCGTCACGGGACCCCCACGCCGAATCTGCTCTTGCACGACGGGGATCAGGCTGCCCCGGCTACCCAGCACATTCCCGAATCGGACGGCCAAAAATCGCGTCTTGCCGCGCTGGCTGAGCGCCTGAATGATTTTCTCGGCCACGCGCTTGCTCGCGCCCATCACACTCTTGGGGTTGACCGCCTTGTCAGTGGAGATGAGGACGAATGTCTCCACGTTCGCGCGCAGTGCCGCCTCCGCAACAACGAACGTCCCCAGTACGTTGGTCTTCACCGCCTCTTCCGTATGTTGTTCCATGAGCGGAACGTGCTTGTATGCTGCGGCGTGGAACACTACTTGTGGGGCAAAGGTGCGGAGGACCCAGTCTATCTTCTCGCGGTCCTTGATGTCGGCCACCACCGTCCGCACGGGGACGGACAGTTCCAGCGCCTTGATCTCCTGCTCCAGTTCAAACAGCCCTGATTCGTTCATATCGACGGCCACAATCTGCGCGCAGTGAAACCGGGTCAGCTGGCGCACAAGTTCGAAGCCGATCGATCCAGCAGCGCCGGTGACGAGCACGGGACGCCGGGTCAGGAACGCAGCAATGGCGTCCATCGCGATCTTCACGGGCGGGCGGCCCAACAGATCGTCGATGTTCACCTCCCGGATGTCCTTGAGTCCGACCCGCGACGTTAACAGCTCGTGAACCCCTGGCAAAATACGGAGTTGGGTGACGCCCGCCTGGCGGGATGCTTCCACGATCCTCCGCAGTTGGGCGGAGGAGGCGGAGGGGATGGCGATAACGACCTCATCGACCCGCTGCTCCTGGACGACGTCCCGCAGACGGTCCCCTCCGCCGAACACGCGCAAGCCGTGCACGTATGTGCCATGCTTTCCAGGGTCGTCGTCGATAAAACCGACTAGGGTATGGGTCCCGTTCTGGTCGTCGAGCATCGCGCGCGCCAGACGCTCCCCCGCGGCGCCCGCGCCGACCAGCAGGATGCGCTTCCTGGGCCGCACCCGCGAACGGCGGACGCCATCGCGCTGGAACTCCCAGAGCCGACGGCTGGCTCGGAAGAGCGCGATTCCGGCCACGCTGAGGATGTAGTCGAGAATCAGGATGCTACGGGGTGTAATCTCAAACGGACGCGTGGACCGCAGGAACAGCAGAGCCGCCACGGCGCACAGAGAGCCCAGGGAGTTGGCCTTCCAGACGTTGATCAGATCCGTTAATCCGACCAGCCGCCAGGTCATGTGGTAGAGGCGGAAGAACCAATGCCAGAGGACCTTGGGGGGGATGAGGACGAGCAAGAATAGCGGGAGTTTGCGGATGTAGCCATCGGGAACGGCACCCTCAAAGCGGATCAGCAAGGCGGCAACAAACGCCATCCCCCAGATGAGTCCATCGCCCGCCATGAACAACGCGGTCCGTAGGTGATGGGTTCGCTTAAGCATACCCAACGGCAGCACAGGCTTTCACTCCTTCCTCAAGTCCCCGCGCCACGTCAGCGATTTGCTCATCGGTCAGGTCGTTGAAGAACGGCAGGGCCAGCGTTGCTGCGGCCGCGCGTTCGCTTTCGGGAAACGCTCCTTCGCCAAATCCAAACTGTTGCCGGTGGTACGGCTGAAGGTGGATGGGCGGGAAATAGACGCGCGTTTCGATCCCCCGGGTGCGGAGGAACGCACCCAGCGCGTCGCGATTCACTTCCGAGGATACCCGTACGACGTAGACGAACCAGTTGACTCGCGCCCACGCCTCGGCATAGGGCAGGCTCAGCCCTTCGATTCCGCCGAGCGCCTGATTGTAGCGAGCCGCCGCCGCCCGGCGCTTGCGGACCAGTTCTCCGACGCGCTTCACCTGCGCCACTCCCAGCGCCGCAGAGAGTTCGTCCAGGCGGTAGTTGAACCCCAGCGTCTCATGCTCCAGCCAGGTGGCACCCTCGGCACGGCCTTGATTGCGACCCATCCGGATCCGCGCGGCGAGGGTCTCATCGTTCGTCACGACCAACCCACCCTCGCCGGTGGTCAGTTGTTTGTTGGGATAGAAGGCAAACACTGCGATGTCCGCCTGACTTCCAACCGAGACCCACCGGTCCGCGGCCTTGAGGTAGACCTCCGAGCCCAGGGCCTCGCATGCGTCCTCGATGAGGGCGAGGTGATAGCGCCTCGCGAGCGCACGGAATCCCTCGACGGCCATGGGGTGGCCGAAGACATCAACGGGGAGCAGGGCGGCCAGCCGTCGCCCGGTTGCGCGGCTGACCAGCCCGCGATCGGTCCGCCGGTACCGCTCTTCGATCGCCGCCTCCACTGTCTGGGGCGTCAGGTTGAGCGTCTGTCTGTCGATATCCACAAACACCGGTACCGCTCGTTCAAACAGGACAGCGTTGGCCGAGGCCACGAAGCTGAAGGGCGTCGTCAGGACCTCCATCCCCGGACCGATCCCCAGTGTCCAGATGGCCAGGTGTAGACCCGCCGTCCCGCTGGATACCGCCACTGAATACCGGACTCCCAGCAGAGCAGCCATGCGCTCCTCAAACTCCCGCACCTTCGGCCCCATGCTCAGCATCGGTGTCCGCAGGACGGAGAGCACCTCCTGCACTTCGGTCTCAGTGATGTCGGGGCGCGACAGCGGAATCATGGGAAGGCGATCAGAGCGGATACACTATGTCCTGTCCATCCCGGGCGAATGCAGAGTCGGGTCCATGCCGATGAGTCCGCGAAGAGCTGCCCGCGCTGACTCCGGCCACACGATGGCCACCGGTGTGCAGGCCAGAATGGCGCAGTCCAACCACAAGCTCCTGCGCTGCACGTAACACAGCTCCCACGTCATCTTCCTAGGAAGTATGACGTCATAGTAGTAGCGCTCCGGCTGCTGCGCAGCGGCGAGGAGTTGCGCTTCATTAGTGAGCGCCAGCGACGCCAGCCCAGTCATCCCGGGGCGGATAGCGTAAACGCGGAGGGCGATATCCGGAGGAATCGCCGCCACTTCGTTCGGTGTCAACGCCCGCGGACCGACCAGGCTCATTTCTCCCCGCAGCACATTGAACAACTGAGGCAGCTCATCGAGCTTGGTCGTCCGAAGCAGCCGTCCCAGCGGTGTCACTCGGCGGTCCCCGGCCACAGTGACTGTGGACCCGCGGTCCGCGCCGGACACCATCGTCTGAAACTTTAGAAGCAGGAAGCGGCGGCCGGCGCGACCAATCCGGACCTGGCGGAACAGCACGGATCCCGTGAACGCGTAGTTCGTGATGGCGATGAGCACCAGTACTGGCGCGAGGGCGGCCACGGCGGTGAGACTCAGGATGATGTCCAGGCTACGGGACATCGCTTACCCGTTCCCGTGTCACCCCACTTAGATTCTTAATTGCGGTGGGGGCAGCCCACGCGACGCGTGGCCGCCCTGCGCGGTCGACAGCTGTCACGACGTTGCGAGCACCATCCGCCGGATGTCAGTGTAAACTCTGAAGAAGGCGCCGGCCAGCAGGAGGAGTACGATCAGGTTGAGCCAGAAGTGCAGCCAGACTATTGGAAAGATGTAACCCAGGATGCCCTTCGGTCCGACGGTAATGCCAAGCGCATAGTATTGGTACATCTTCACGATGTGCTCGACAACATGGTAGCCCTGAAACCATACGAGGGTCCGGAACGCGAAGGGCATCGGCGCCCCGGAACGACGGTACCAGATGTAAGCGAGGACGATTGGAATCCATATTCCCGTGTTGTATGTGAAGTGGATATGCTCCAGGTCAAAGATCGACCCGAGCAGCCCTTGCGCCTTGGGGAGATGCAGAACGAATTTTTGAATGACCTGGGCCACGTGCTCGGCCATGTGGGCCGTCTGAATAACGAGCAGGACGCCCAGACCCATCTTCGCCATCTGAGCATACCTGCTCTCTTCAGTCATGATAGCCATCCGTCTACCTCCTTGTTCCGATTTTCAATACTGGGCGCAGAATGATTTGAGATGAACCGGCCACTCAATGCCTCACTGCTCCGTCATCGGCATGCTCCGGTCAGCTGGGCGTCACCTCCTCCAATCGGGCGGTTAAGTCAGCCAGTAGAATCCAAGTCAGGCGGCGTATCCTCTGGACCGACGCGCCGGTATGCTAGCCAAATCAGGATAAAGGGCAATAACTGCACTCGCTGCCGTACGAGAATACCGAAATTGGAAATCGCTGAGAAGAAAACAACGAACAGGGCTGCGTAAAACACGCTAAACGCAAGGTAGGCATTCCGCGTCGCGTCTGCAACGACGCGGAAGATGTTGCGCAGGCGGAATGTCAACATCAGCAGCAGGAAAGTTCCTTCCAGCGCACTGATCAGGCCCAGGCCGGTGCCGGCTTCCCAGAGAAACGGCCGGAACAGCACCGTAATGATCGCCAGTCCCAGCGCCTGGGGCGTGGTAGGAAACCCGCCTTCAAACGCTGAGCCGCCGACCGACGAATGCTCCTGCTGCTCCTGGATGAACCCGGTGACGCCTTCAAAGGAGAGATCCTCAATATTCAAGAAAGAGGCGGAGGTTTTGATGACCAGGAACGCAAGTCCGGCAAGAATTCCGAATCCGGCTATCCGGATGATCGGGGTCAACGCCCCGGCGCGAATCGGCCGCGCTAGCATAACGGCAGTGAGGGCAACGGCCACGATCGCAGCCAAATGCGGGCGCACCAGGAACACGCCACCCGGTCCAACGAGCACGAGCAGCAGCGTACCCATGGTAAGGCCGCGACGGTTGAGCGCGGAAACCCCGTAGGCCGTTACGCCAAGAAAGAAGGCGCTCAGCGCATCCTTGCCAAGGCTGCCAGTCCACATCAAGATCGAGGGGTAGAAGAACAACAACGCCATATACAACCGCCGGTTGGATCCCACGAGGGACAGGGCGAATGCCTTATAGTGCAGGAGCATGCCCAACAGTCCCAGCCAGCCGAAGACGACCCACGCGCCGACCATGCTCGGCCCCGTGAAGAAATACAGGACGCCGGCCACGAGCTCCACAAACTCAGTGCCCCAGAAATTGGTCAGCTCGGGAAACCCACCGGACGCGAGGGTCGCGGCGATCGCCGTTGCGGCTTCATGGTAGGCTACCGTATCCGCTCCGTGATAGACGTTGAACAGCAGGTACAGCCGAAATTCCATCGCCAGGAGCTTGGCCACCCACGCTAGGACCAGCATGCGCAGTAAGAACGTCGCTTCGGGGTCGCTGCGGGCGGCTCGTTGAAAGATGAAAATCGTAACGGGAGTCAGAAGGAGGAGCAGAACGCCGGCGCGGACCTGCTCAGGGTCTCCGCTTGCTAGGCGTATTCCAGCCTGCAGCGCGGTGAGCGTATACATTAGGACAAATGCCAGGGCGGAGGATCCTTGCTGGGGTTCCTCCGCAATGTCAAACGATGTCGCCGACATCATTTATGCATGTGTGGTGAGATCCACGACAAACGTGCGGGACCGCTCCCCGGGGTGGATCTCGATGTCGGAGACGAAGCGGAACCCCACCGCCTCGAAGAACCGCAGCGCTCGTTCATTCTCGTGCCAGACAACGCCGCGGATTCTTGTTACCCCACGCCGTCGGAACTCCCTGACTACGGCCGCAGCCAGCGCCGCGCCCGCCCAGATCCGGCCGGGGAAATCTGCCCGCACGCCAATGGAGAGGAACTCGGCCTGCACACCCTCATAGCCGCTTCGAGTATACCGGCCTGTCTCCCAAAGGCGCCGCCAGCGGCGGGTCGCGAGCAGCCGGGGGACGGCCCGAACGAGCGGCCACCAGCCGCGGCGAAGCAGCCCCCACCGCAACCGAGGCCAGACGCAGACGCCCGCCGCAAACCCCTGCAACGCCCCGCGCTGCGTGGCCACATAGCAGAACGCCGCCGGTGACGTTGTCACCGCCTCATAAAAGGCGGTGACAACGTCCTCACCCAGCTGCGTGAGCAGCCCCCAGGTGATGACCTTGCGATGCAGCTGGGCGATCGCGCGGCTATCGTTGAACCGAGCCCTGCGCACCTGCGGCCTGGAGATTGGCTCCGGACCGCGCGGTGAGAAGGTGTCGGTAGGTTTGGAGCACACGGTCGATGATACGCCGCTCGTCGAATTCCCGCAGGGCGATGCGGCGGCTCTCCTGTCCGAATCGGCGACGTGTCTCGCTATCTTCGAGCAACTGCCAGATTGACGCGGCCAATGCCCGGGGGTCCCGCATTGGGACGAGCACACCGTTGACACCGGGCCGGACCACCTCCCGGCAACCGCGGATGTCCGTCAGGATCAGGGTCTTCCCCATGGCCGCTGCCTCAATGGCCGACCGGGGCACCCCCTCCCGATGGGACGCCAACACAAAGATATCCATGATGCTGTACAGGTCCCGCATGTCGGTGCGCATACCGAGGAACCGAATACCGGACGCCCTGGCGCGGGCGAGATCCTCGGCGGGCACTGCATCCCGCTTTCCTGCCTCCTCCGGCCCGATCACGAGCGTACAAACATCGGACCGTTGCTTCTGCACCGCTGCCGCCGCAGTCAGGAACTCTCGGTAGCCCTTCTCCAACACTAGACGTCCGACAGTACCAACAACCAACGTATGCTCAGGAATGCCCAGCTGCTCGCGAAGGTGGAGGCGACGGACATCGGAAACCGCGGCGGGATCGAAATGGTCGAGATCAATCCCGTTGCCCAAATGCAACGTCTTGTCCCGACTGGTGATCCGTACGCCAAGGAGCAGATCGCAGTCCTCGCGGCTTTGGCAGAATTCAAAATCCGACTGCGAAGCGGCGAGCCGCTCCAACGAGAGGTAGAACCAGCGGCGCAACGGGCGGTCTGGCTCGATTCCATAAAGGCCGTGCACAGTGTTGACCACAAGGGGCACGCTGGCGAGGCGGGCTGCGATGCGGCCCAGGATGCCGGCCTTTGGCGTATGGGTGTGCACAATGGTGAATCGCTCGCGGCGAAAAATCCGCACCAGAGCCGCCAGGGCCCGGAGATCGCCGGTAGGATTCCACGACCTGGCGAGTCCGGGGACAGGATAGTGCGTGATCCCCGCCGCCACCAGCTCACTCGCCCACGGTCCCGCACCGCTGACGCCCACTACATCGTACCCCGCTCGACGGAAGGCCTGCAGCTGCTCGAAGAGCAAAAATCGCAGCGTCACATCCGCTGTGGTGAAGTGCGCCACTCTGACGGGAGTCACCGCGTGCCATCCACGGGGGACGTATCGGGCCAAAGCCGCCGGCGGCGGTCTGCTCGTGTGCGGACCCAGTCCTCGCCCTGCAGGTATGACTCTACCTTCAACTTGAAAAAGACGCGGCCATCGCTGCGCTGCACCGGCACCCGGCGAAGGGCGGATAGATCTAGAGAGGCATAAGGATTCTTCCGCGTTCCTCCGACCGCGGCGGTACGGTAGGTCCGTGAGACCACCGTGCGCGACGCCGCCGAAGTCCGACCCCAGGGGTAAGCAAAGTGGATGGGCGGCACGCCGACGCGGAGAGCGATCAGACGATTCGATTCCTCGACTTCCCTCGCCACACCCGCCACCCCCAAGGCGCTTAGGTCTGCATGCGTGTGGGTGTGGGCTCCAATGGTGATCAGTCCCGACCGCTGCATGGTGCGCACTTGATCCCAGGTCAAAGGTCGCGCGAGGCCACCGGTGGACCCCGACGCCTCTACGGGAAATGGGCGCCCCTCCTCTATGAACGCGGTGGCGAGATAGATGGTCGCCGGCAGACGATATCGCCGCAAGATCGGGAACGCGTGGTCATACACATCGCCATAACCGTCGTCGAACGTAATAACGACGGCATCGCGGGCCTTGGCACCGACTCCCGCCGTTGCGGCGACGTCGTCGAGGTTCACCACAGTACGTTCCCGCCGCAGGTATGCCATTTGCCACTCAAAAAGCGGATGTGGCAGATCGAGTTGAGTCGTCGTGCGGCCGGCGACACGATGGTACCCAAGAATCGTCACCCCCGGCCGCCGATCCCGCGTAATCACTCCGTAGGGGAGCAGGCAGAGCTTCAAGACCTGGCGCAAGGAGTTTGCCGGTGTCACGGACCACTACCCCAAGACGGGGTCAGAAGATCTCGAGATCTCCAAGTGACAGCTGCCAGTTAAGGAGGCGCGTAATCTCAGGCTGCCACAGTCCGGGATGGAGAGGAAGCACGGTGAGCGTAGGGCCCAACCATCCCGGGAGAGGAAGAAAACCGGCCTTCCTGAGCGCGACCCAGTGCGGAGTGCCCGGAACAGCTGCTGCGACTAGATAGTCGGCGGGCGCCGAACTCGCAAGGCGCTGTGTGAGGTTGATTAGCTCGCCGATTCCTCCGCCGAGTAGCACTTCCACGACCATGAGTTCCCTTAGCCCTCGCCGGGTGTTGGCGCGGACAATCACAGCCGCGTCCAGCCTGGTCCCGTCGGTCCAGATGGCTCCGTAAGGCAGCGATGGCGCAAGCGCGTAGCGCCAGCGGAGGAACTCAACGGTCCGCATTGTCCGGATGCTGCCGGCATGGTTCGCGTCGTCGGCACTTAACAGTGTCTGTAACCGCTTTTCACGCGTGAGCAGATCCGACACCGGCCGCAGACCGGGAACCGGAAATGACGGGTCGAAGAAACGCATCCGCCCTCCTCGTACCAGCACCGACGCGATGCGGGTGGGACGGAGGATATACGCCAGCAGCCTAGGCCGGCCGACTCGCTGCCACCCGAGTTTGAGGTACCCGGCCATGCTCTGGGGATTGGGAGTATTGAAAATCAGGTCCACCCCATCGTCGCGCGCGCGCTGCACTGAAAGCTCTGTCAGTCTCAGAAAAACCCGGCGTCGGCGATAGAGTGGATGTGTCGAAGTGTCGACGGCACGCACCGCGCGCAGTTGGCCCGCAGGCGTACGAAACGTCCACTGCAGAAAGGCCCGGAGGCCGAGTACGTCTTCGTTCGCCGCCAGCAGAATTTGCGACGGGCCAGAGGGGTTGTCAAAATGCTTCCACCGCCAGAATGTGGCATCACGCACGAAACCTCTACCCTGCCCCAGTGCCGCGTGGAGCAGGCGTAGCACCGCCTCTTCATCGGCTTGCTGATAGTCTCGCACCGAGTAGTCAAAGGTCGGCAGATCTATAGGCGTGACAGCCTGTGCTCGGCTCATGGTCAATCCCAACGTCCCGTTGCCGCTCCAGCCACGGGAACCGTATCATGGTGGGTAACGGGCGAGGAGGTGTGCGCAGAGTGTACCAGGTCAGCAAACAGGTTCTCGTGATCACGCACATACCGGTCGATCCCGAAGGCGCGCCGACAGTACTCGCGCGCCGCAGCGCCCATTTGTGCTCTGAGTCCGGCACCGCGGACCATCTCACGCACCCGGTGCGCGAAGAGGGATGGCGCTCCGGCCGGAACAATCCAGCCGGTCACACCGTCGGTAATCACTTCCCGAACCGCCCCAACGTCAACGGCGACGACAGGCCGTCCAGCCATCCCTGCCTCGATCAGGACCCCGGGGAGACCCTCGGTGCGGCTGGTGAGCAATACGATGTCTGAAGCAACGAGCAGGAGCGGAACGTCAGAGCGAACGCCCAGAAATTTGACTCGTCTCCGCAGTCCCGCGTCCTCGACTTCCCGCTCCAGCCTGGACGCCAACGGCCCATCGCCCACATAGACAAGCTTGAGGAACGGATGCTCGGAGGCCAGCGTGGCGATCACCCGCAGCGCCGCTGAGGGATCTTTCTCCCAGCTGAGACTGCCAACCATCATCAGGACGATGTCGGCCGGCGCCAACCCGAGTTGCGCGCGCACGTGGGAGACTTGAGTAGGTGTCAGAGCATCGTAGGGCGCAGAATCGACTCCCGTCATAATGGTGACCAGCCGCGGACGGGCGAGAGAAAGATCGTCCGCAACCTCGCGGCGCAACGTGTCTCCGACCGCGATGATGGCGTCCATCCGCTCAAAGATCGCTCGGTAGATTACGCGCCGCCACGGCGCGTCAAGCCACGGGTGAATGGAGCCGATTTTCGTATAGACATACGCTTTGGCGCGCCATATCGTCCTGGCGGCGATAGCATACTTCAGCGTCCTTCCGCCGTGACAATGGATCACATCGGGCCGCACTTCGCGCAACACCGCCAGCAGATGGACCAGGGCCGCGGAACCCCCCGATCGTCCCGTACCAATCCTGGCATAGACTGGCGTACGTGCCGGCTGCAGCGGTGGCGTGACCGGCACGGGACTGACTGACCAGATGGCCGGCTGAAAGCGGTCGCGGGCCAGGCGGTCGGTTAGGGTCACGGCACAAACTTCCGCGCCCCGGCGTTCCAGGCTCGTTACAAGGTGCAGCGTCCGGATTCGCGGGTCAGTGCCCATGAGACAGTGGGACGGCTCCCACGCGTGCTGAGGCAGCCTCGGGCTCAGGCTTGCCGAGACGCGGCGAGCTGTCGAGGAGTTCGTCGTAGATTTGTTCGGTCTCGCGGACCATCCGGCGGATGCTGAAATGATCCTCCACGTGTTGACGTGAGGCCTCACCCATGCGCCGCCGAAGGGATGGATCGCCGAGTAGCGCGCTCACGCCCTCGGCCAGCGCGGTCGGATCGCCGGGCGGAACCAGAAATCCATGCCGCCCCTCTGCCACCAAGGATGGAACGCCACCGACCTGGGTGGCGACGACCGGCCGGCCAAGCGCCATCGCCTCCAGGAGGGCAACTGGGAGACCTTCGAACACAGACGACAGCATGAAAACGTCGAAGGCTCTTATCAGGCGAGGGGCGTCGTGACGGAGTCCCGTGAATACGACCTGCACGCCCAGCCGGCCGGCCAGCGACTGCAACTCCCCTCGAGACGGGCCATCCCCGACCACGACAAAGGCGGCCCGCGGCTCGGCCGCCGAGATCAGACGCGCAGCCTGCAGCCAGAGGTCCAGCCTCTTCTGAGGGCGGAAGACATTGACCACCCCCACCACCAGACGGTCACGTGCGATGCCCAGCTCGTCACGCGCATCCGGCCCCATCGACGCAGCGCGATGCAAATCGTCGACGTCCACGCCGTTGAGCACGGTCCGTACGTGGACGCTGCGGGCGAGCGGGCTGCGCGCCAGGGAGGCCCGCACTTCTGCCGACACCGCGATCGTCACATCTGTCAGCCCCATCGTAAGCTGGTTGGCCACCCGCGTCAGGGGATGGTAGCGCTCCTGCAGATTGTGCTCCGTGTAGACCACCTTCGGGACCCCTTCCAACCTGGCTGCAATCCGGCCCACGACTCCGGTATACGGCAGATGAAGATGCAAGAGATCCACACGCCGCTCCCTCAGCAACCGGCACACTTTCCCGATGACGCGCGGGTCGTAGGGATGAATATGGCGCAAACAGGTTGTTGGGATTCCCGCCTGTTCGAGCGGTGGCACCAGTGCTCTCTTCCAGGGCAGGAGAAACGCGGCTTCATAATCGAACCGTCTGCGGTCCACGTGGGGCGCTGCGGACACGAGGAGGCGCTCCGCGCCTCCCAGCCCGAGCCCCTTGATCAGCCAGAGGACCTTCGGCCGCACGTCGTCAGCGCGCTCCCATGTCCAGCATCGGTCAGGATCGCTTTCGCTCGACCAAGTCGGCGATCGCGTCCAGCGTCCCGAAGTTTTCCGGCACGAGCTCTTCGTCGCCGACCTGGACGCCGAAGCGGGTTTCGACAAAGGAGACCAGCATGAACAGCCCAAGCGAGTCGATCACGTGATTCTCGATCAACGCGAACTCTGGGGTCAGATCGCCCACCTCGCCGCCCCAACGGAGCTCGCTGACGATAAAGTCGCGTAACGCCTCAATCGTTGACATACTGATCCTCCTGGATCATCGGATGATTCCGCATGCGATCGGTGCGGTCGCGGACGCATTGTGGGACGTCAGGACGCCACCGTGGCCGCGGGTTCTGGCGCGGGTGGAACTGGTCCAGCAGTGACTCGTACAGCGTTTCGACGGCCCGGACGCTGCCGCGAATGTCAAACTGCGCTCGGGCCCACTGGGCGGCCGCCGCGCCCAGCTGTCCCGCCTGGGCAGGATCCCTGGCCAAGCGGCGGATGGCGTCAGCCAGCGCCTCAGGATTCCGACTCGGCACGGGGAAGGCTCGGGCGCCTTGGTCGGTGACCTCCCGCAACACCTCGATGTCGCTCACGATGCACGGCCGACCGCTGGCCATCGCCTCCAGCAGCGAGACGCCGAAGCCCTCATACAAAGAAGGAAAGGCGAAGATGTCGGCCGCAGCCATCAGCAGTGGTACGTCGCGGCGCTGCCCCAGCAGGGAGACGGACACCTCTAGCCCCAGCCTGCGGATGTGCGCGTCCAGTTCTCCGCGCAGCCGGCCCTCCCCGGCGATCAGCAGGCGGGCGGTGGGGAACTCCTCGACGACATGGGGCATGGCGTCGATAAGGTAGCGCTGCCCCTTTTGCGGCACCAACCGGCCGACGTTGAGCACGACGGGGTACGCGTTTGGGGCAACTTCGGCGCGGGCAATCTGCACCGCGTGCGCGGCCGGCGCCGGCCGGTCCCCGAACGGAAACCCGCGGGGGATGACCACGACCGCCTCTGGGGCCAGCCCCAGCTGCCTGACTGCCGAATGTTTCACCGCATGGGTGATGGCCACAAATCGCGTCCCCCAGTAGCGCGCGGTCACTCCGTCGAGCGTTTGGAGCACGCCGACCTTCCACGGCGCCAGGCGTGGATTATCCAGACGCCACTCCGGCTCGTATGTTGTGTTGACCAGGCTGGTCACGACTGGCGTGCGCGTCAACCGCCCGGCGATCCGCGCGAGCACGCCCGCCCGGAACAAAGAGGCGTGCAGGATGTGTGGCTTCACCCGGCGGGTGATCGCAAGCATCTGGCGGAGACCCCAGGCGAAGTCGTATCGGGTGTTGAGATGGAGATCGTGGACCTGGATCCCTGCCCGTTCGAAGTCCTGTACAAAGCCTCCCGTCAGGGTGAGCGCGCAGACTGTGTGTCGGAACCGGACGGGATCGGACCGCACGATGATATCGAGGAGCTGGTGCTCGGCGCCCCCCACCCCCAGGCTGTCGATCACATGCAGTACGGTGACCATCGTCAGAGATAGCCGAGTTCCTGGAGCCGGTGTTCCACTGCGACCAGGTCCTGCGGCGAGTAGCCAGCCGCCGTGACCGGTTGCCGCGCGGTATCCCGCCACTGCTGCAGCGCATCGCGCAGCCGTGTCAGGTCGGCAGGGTGCTGCTGCGCAACATCGAGGGATTCCGCAGGATCCTCGACCAGGTCGTACAGTCGCTGCGTTCCGGTGCCGAGGTCGACGACCAGCTTGTAACGCGCGTCCTGCGCAGATTCCAGCCCGTGAGGAATGCGCCTGAAGTCGAAGTGTGGGGCCTTCCGCTGAATCCGGGTTAGCTTCTCGGTCCCCCAGTGCCGCCATTCCGCAAATGCAACGGGGCGCCCGAGCTCGCCGGAAGACAGGCGGAACGGGTCCACGCTCATGGGTCGGTCGTCCAGGTGCGGTGGAACTCGGACGTCAGCAAGGCCGCACAGACCGCGGAAGACGTCGGTGAACTGAACGAGCCCGGGGATCCTGCCTGCCGGCCGGCCGGGCACGCGGACCAGGAACGGGACGTGGATCAGGTTCTGGCGGAGCGAGCCCTGGTGTGAGGCCAGCCCCTCCTCCCCGATATTCTCCCCGTGGTCGGAGGTGAGCACGATGATGCTCTGCTCCAGAAGACCGGCCCGCTCTATTGTGGCTAGCAGGTGCCCGGTACGCTCGTCCAGGCACGCCATCTCAGCATCATACAGGTCGCGGTACAGCCGCAGCCTGGCCTCGTCTGCGGTGGCGACGGCCTCCCACATCACCTGGCTGCGCTGCCGCACGCGCCGGTGCATGGAACGGACCAAGGTGTCCTCGGACGTGAACCGACGTTCGAAGCGCCGCGGCGGAGTGTACTGCCAGTGGCACTCCAGGTAGTTAATAAACAGCAGGAACGGTTGCGGCAGGCGGCGGAGCAGCCCGCCCACCACCCGGTTGGTGGCGGCTGCCCCTGAGTCTTGCAATCCCAATACAACGCGGCCGCGCGACAGCCACGGAGCGGAGGCGCCCCCGGGACGAAGGATCACCTGCGAAAAGCCGGCCGACAAACCGGTCTCGTGGTGCACGAGCGGGTTGTTGGTCACACAGACGGTTGTGTACCCGCGGTCGCGGAAAAATGAGGCGAGGGTTGGCACCGCGCCGTTGAGGATCGGGAGCGGGTGGTCGGCGCCGTGCTCTCGCGGATAAAGTCCGGTGAACAGGCTCGCATGACTGGGCACGGTCCAAGGCGCCGGGGTGATCATGCGGTCGAAGACCAGCGCCCGTCGCGCGAAATCGTCCACCGCAGGTGTCGTCCCGCGCGCATAGCCATAGCACCCAAAGCGGTCGCGCCGCGCGGTGTCGAAGACCATCAGCAGAATGTTTGGTTGGTCCGCCATCGCTCGCCGCGCCATCAGTATGCTGGCGCCACCCGCCGACCTAGCCGTCCGAGCACGCCATCGATGATCCCGCGGAGGATAAGCCCCTGACCCCGCCGCGGCCGCCCAAACAGCGTCAGCAGAACCACGGCACGCATGCCCACGCCGACACTGGCGAGGAACCGGGTAAGCGACCGCTCCTTGTAGAGGCTATAGTAGATTCGATTCCGAACCCCGTAGTAGAGCCGCCAAGGACTGACCTGATACCCTTCTGTCACAATCCGAGGGAGCGTCTGCGGACGGCGGACGGGGTGCCGGACCAGCGGGAGAGAGAGCCGGACGATGTCATACCCCGCTGAGCGGGCCAGCCTGCTGTAAATCTTGTCGTCGAACTCCATGAATAACTCCGCCGGCGGCAGGGTAACTGTCGATACCATGTCGGCCCGCAGCAAAGTGCCGCAGCTCATACCGCCGCCCATCACGTCGCCGGTGACCGCATCGCGCACCTGGGGGCGGAGGATGCCGACGCGTCCCCGGGCGTCGAGGGTGCTCATCTCTCGAAGCAGGATCTCAAGGCACGCGGGCTCCGCCACGGCGTCGTCATCGAAAAACCAGACGTAATCAGGTGACGCCGCCACCCCCGCGCGGAAAGCTGCATGCAGCCCTCCCGTATAGCCCGTGTTCTCGGCGAGTCGGACGACCTCCACACCCGGAAACTCGCGCGCGAGCATCTGCGGCGTGCCGTCGGTGCTCGCATTGTCGATGACAATGATCTTCGCTGGCAGCCGACTCTGCCGTTGAATGGCCAGCAGGCATTCCCGCAGGGATATCAGCCGATTGTAGGTGAGCACCACGGCCACAATCCTCAGGTGCCGCTCACCGGGCTCGGTCATGCCCTGTCCCCGGCCAGGTGGGGTCGCAGCGGAATCCGCAGCGTCCCGACAGTCTGCCGCACTTCAGCGGCTAGGTCCGGCTGCATCCGCAGGATGAAACTCGTAAAGGCCAGCGCCCCGACTGCGACAGCTACCCCCAGCCGCAGCGCCGCCCCCGCGCTATGCTGCCGTAGTAAGGTCTGCGCGAGCAGGACGCAGACGGTCATGAATCCGGTCGCGAGGAGCACAGGTGCGAGTTGTGTTAGGTACTCCTGCATCTGGAAACCGACCAGCCGCCGCACTTGCGCCAACTGGAACGGGGCGACCACCAGGGCGGACACCGTGTAGCCAGCGGCCACGCCCACAATCCCCCAGCGAATCCCAATGAGGAAGGCAGGCACATAGATCGCCGCGGAGGCGACGGCCCACCGGAACATCCAGTTCACGCGCCCCAGGGCCGGCAGGACGGAGTTCCAAATGGAGACCTGGGACCGGAGGACGCCAGCGACGAGAAGGATCTGCAGCACCGGCGCGGCCGGCAGCCACTTCGCACCGAAGACAACCGTGATCAGATCGCGCGCGACCAGGAGGAGCCCTAACAGCACCGGGAATGTGATAAGCGCCACATATTTGGTGGTCAGCAGAAATCCTCGCCGCAGCCGCGGCAGATCCTCCTGCAGCCTGGAAAACGCGGAGAAGGTGACCTGCCAGACGGTCCCCGTAATATCGAGCAACGGCGTCAAAAACAGCGCATAGCCAAAGGCGTAATAACCGAGCTGAACCGCCCCGAGCATCCGTCCGATCAGTAGGTTGTCAAAATACTTTACGACGTAATTGAAGAACTGGGATCCCAGGATTCGACTGCCAAATCCCCACAACTCTCTGAGGTTCGTCCAGGAAAACAGTCGCTTCGGCCGCCAGGCGGTGGCCGTCCACAGCAAGACGAGGTCCAATAGGTCCGCCACCACGATCTGGGCGATGAGACTCCACACGCCGGCCCCGCGTAGCGCGAGTACGACGGCGACACTGCCCGCAACGCCGGCGCTGATAATGTTTCTGACCTGCAGGACGCCAAAGCGCATCTGACGGGAGATCAGTGCGCTCTGGACGACGGTAGCGCCGGTCAACGCAAAGCGAAGCGAGAGCGCGGCAAACACGGGTCCCACCAGCGGCTCGTGGTAGAACTTAGCGATCAGGCCGGCGGCCCCCCAACCGACTCCACTCAGAAGACATCCGATCGCCATGTTCCCCCAGAGTGCCGTAGAGAGGTACGCGTCATCTACGTGCGGGCGCTGGACCACAGCCCGGGTGACCCCCATCGACGTAAGAAGGGTGAGGAGTCTGGCGAACACGCTGGCCATCGCCACGATGCCGAAGTCTTCCGGCACGAGCAGCCGGGCTAAGACCAGGACCACGAGCTGGTCCACGAACCGCGTGAACAACCGTCCCCCGCCCAACCATAGGATGGCGGCGACCGCCTGCCCTTTGATCCCTCGTGTGGAGGCTGGCTCTCCTCCGACGTTGGGATCGTGCCGATGACCTGCCCGAGACCGGATCATGATCAGACAGGTTAGATGTACCCGAGCTCCCTGAGGCGCGACTCCAGGACCCGCTCTTCCTCGGGCGTGTAGGGCCGCGCCGCGCCCACGGGGTGGTAGTAGCCCCGCCACTCCTGCAGAATGCGAAACAGCCGGTCGCGCTCCTGCGGAACGGCTGAGGAGCAGTCGCGAGTCTCTGCGGGATCGGCCTGCAGGTCAAACAGGCAGGCCTTGCCCGACTCTCGTTCCGCAATCAGCTTGTATCGCATGTCCTGCACCGACTCCGTGTCCGGCGGCGCGGTGAAGTTCGACCGGACCAGCCGGTGATGGAGATCGGCATCGGCGGAGTAGTGCCATCGGGCAAACGCGTACTGCCGGTTCGGAAGGCCCGAGGTCAGCCAGGCGGGGGCGGCGGCGAACTCCCGGTCCTTGAGGTATGGCGGAATCTCCACGCCGAGGACCTGGCAGAGCCCGGCGAAGACGTCCGTAAGCTGCACGAGTCCGGTCATTCGCGCGGGGGGACAGCCGGGGATGCGCACGACGAAGGGCACGTGCAGCAGGGTCTCGTACAGCCACATCGCATGCCCGCTGAGGCCGTGTTCACCGATCTGCTCGCCGTGATCCGCCGTGACGATGACGATCGTGTCGTTGCGGTGTCCACTTCGATCCACGGCGTCCAGCAGATCGCCGATGCAGTCATCCATGTATGCCAGCGACGCGTCGTAGAGATCGCTGAGGAGCTGAATCTCTTTTGGGTCGGCCAGCCGGCCATTTTCCCACGAGTACCGGCGGCGGATGCGCCGGCGGTACAGCGCCGCGTCCAATCGGGAGAAGCGCCGCCGCACAAACCGGCGGGCGTAAGCCTCCGGGGCGACATACCGCCAGTGGCTCTCCATGAAGTTCACGAATATGAAAAACGGGCCGGCCATTGCCTGCAGTGCCCGGCCGACTTCGCGCGTCGTGGCGCGCGATCCACGATCCCCCTGCCCCATCAGCGCTCGGGCGACTCGGAGGTATGCCCGGCGGCTTCCCGGATCGATGTCCCGGCGCAGGCGCAGATCGGACCCCGCGCTGACGATGCCTGTGCGTTTGGCGACCAGGGGGTTGTTCGAGAAATAGATCGTGCGATATCCGTACCGCTGCAGATGTTCGTCGAGCAGCAGCGGCCCCGACCGCATGCGGTACTCGGGATAATCCGCCCCGTGCTCCTGCGGATACAGGCCCGTGAAGAGGCTGGCATGGCTGGGGAGGGTCCACGGTGCGGGCGCGATCATACGCTCCGCCAGCGCCGCCTCCTGGGCCAGATCATCGATCGACGGGGTGGTCAACCGAGGGTAGCCGTAACATCCGCATCGGTCGACACGACCAGTGTCAATGACAACGAGGAGCACGTTCATCCGGCTCATCACCGTACACCTCGCAGCCGTGCGTACAGCCCGACGCCCGGCGACAGGCGGGCATCGAACCCCCGCACACTCAGCCGCGCGCCGATCCGGACCCTGGGCAGCGCCAGCCAGTCTGGTACCGCCTGCACCAGCCCTTCGCGTGTCGTCACGGCGCTGCGGAAACCCGCTGCGGCCACGAGCCGCTTGACGGGGTCGCTGCACGCGCCCTTAGGATAGGCAAAGGACTCGATGGGCGACCCTATCAGATCTTCCAGGCTGCGTTTTGATGAGGCGATCTCCTCCTGGGCCGCCTCCGGCAGCACGTCGGTGAGGCGCGGGTGGGTGATTGTGTGGGCGCCGATCTCGTGGCCCATGGCGACGGTCGCCCGGACCTGGTCTGCCGTCATCATCGGCCGCTTCCCGAACCGCGTCGGAAACGTTCCTCCCAGGAATCCCGTGGCGACGAAAACAGTGGCGGGGATCCCCCGGCGCGCCAGGACCGGTAGCGCGTGTTCGTACGTGTCCCGATACCCATCGTCAAAGGTCACGCAGGCCAGCCCTGCCTCCGGCGGGGCTGCGGCGATCGCGGCGCACAGGTCTCTGAGCGTCACGATCCGGAAGCGGTCGGCGAGCACCTGTATCTGCCGGTCAAACACGGGCACTGGAATGCTGCGTGGGTCGTGGCCACCCACAGAATGGTAGAGGAGGATCACACGCACGCCGCTGCCCCCGGTTGACAAGGCGTGCAGCACCTGATACGCCGCATCGCGCATCCACTGCCGCATGCGGTGTCCGCGCGCCCGAGCAGGCGCCTGGCGCGACTCCGCTGTGATGCCGGCCAGCCGGGCCGCCGACCCATGCGAGAGGCATGCGCTCACGGCGATGCTGCACCCACGGGCTGTGCGGTGTCGGGAACGACCGCAGAGAGGATCCACGTCTGGATCCGGCTGATGAGGGATTCCTGCACGGCAAGAGTCGTCAGATCGTGCACCGGGCCATCTACGACGTGGATTTCAACGCGGCTTCCGGCCTCCCGTAGCAGGGAACCGACAGTCCCGGCGCTGGCGGACAGGAATTCCCGGTAGTACTGCTCGCCGGTCCCGTACAAGAACAAGAGCGGCACGCCGCGCTGGACCGAGAGACGCAGCCACTGCACCACCGGCCCACTGACCCAGGTGAGCGCATCGGATCCACCCGCGTGCAGAGCCCAGGGTCGTCGGGCCCACGATCGAAGCGAGTAGTAGAGGGTCCGTAGGTGCAGTCGGCGCCGCTGACCGCCCAGCAGTCCCCGCACCGTCTCTCCGCTGATACGCGGGCGACCAACGTTAAGGTCTGCGTCCTGCGCGGAGAAATCGTGCAACGGCATCGAGATGAAAGCCAGCCCCGCGAGTTCCGGGAGGCGTCGGATGGTCGAAAGCGCCGTGCGCGCGCCGAAACACCGCCCGACGCAGATCAGGCGGTGGACCCCGTGCCGCTCGAGGACCCGGGCCGCCGCGAGCAGATCAGTTGTGAACGGCCGGTTGAGACTGAACCGCACGACCCGGCCGGTGCTCTCACCGACACCATGGTAGTCAAACCGGAGCACGGGGATCCCCACTTCGGCTAGGCGCCGGGCGAGTCGCACCGAGAACCGGTTGCGCCCTGTGGATGGCGTGCAGGCTCCACCGCCAAGCAGGATCACGCCCACATCTCCAACGGGGACAGCGGGCATGGTGAGAATGCCGAACATGTCCTGGCCATCCGCCAGGAACCGAATCGGACGCTCCGACCCACTGCGCCCATCCGCTGTGTCACTCATGTTAGCCATCCCTCTCGCCCCAGCCAGGCGGATGTAAGATCGATCAGCAGATCGGTGGACTGCACCGGACTCCCCACAAATGACCAAGCCTCATCCCGGGCGATGAGCCTGGTAGCGACCATGGACCCTGATGCCACTAGCTCGCGGACAAACGCAACACACTCCGGCCGTAGCGTGTTGTGTCGGCTGACCTGGATCAATAGGATGGATCGTCGGGGACCAGACGCCAGTTCGACCAAGCGGCGGCGGGAGGCGCTCTCAACTAGACTCGCGGTGATGGAATAGCCCAAAACGTCTACGAACCCAGCCGACCGCAGCTCCTCCAGGGCGGTGGCAACCGTCGTCACGCTTCCTCGCCCGCCAGCCACGGCGCTCATCTGCTTCGCCCGAAACGTCTCCCGGAAGAACCGGGCGCCTTCAAGCACGGGCTCCCACAACACCACCGGCGAGGCGGCGTATCGAGCCGCCGCCAAGCCTGCGACGAACCCGCCCCACCGGGCACCCGAGAAGATCAGGGTTTTCGCTCCCGTCTCGCTACCCAGGAGGTCCGCGACTCTGGCCGCGTCTTCCAGCATGGTCGTCAGGGTCGCCTCCTCGGTGTGTCCCCCGCTGTGTCCCATACCCCAGTAGTGGAATCGCGCAACGGCGAACCCTTGCGCCGCGAGCGCGCGGGCGGCGCGCACCTCTGCGCGGTAAAGCTTGAGCTGCTCGGCGAACAGCGAGCCGCAGATCACGATGCCTGCCCGCGCCGCAGCTGGAGGAGCATGGCGGACGATGAAGAACTCATCCTTTCCACCACGGGGAATGAACCCGGCAGTTTCGCGCACGCCGGACACGGGGTCCACGCGGGTCACCGCCCGGGCCGTCAACTGCGTCACCTCATCCCCTCCATTGATTGTCCACGCGATGACCTCGGCGACCCATTAACCTCCGACGGTGGGGGTGCGGCGGCGGACCTGGCGCGCAAAGACGCTCTTCGCGAGAGCCGGGAGCATCGCCAGCACCCGCCGCGCCGAGGCCCGTGAGGGATCGGCAATCTCCAGATACTTGCGCGGATGCACCACCGCCGGTGGCCGTCGGGTCTCATCGCTAATCTCGCTCATGAGCTGTGGGTAGCGGTCCAGGGCATCGCGTCGGACAAACACGAGCGTGTTCTGCGCATACCACCACGCGACGGCCGGATTCTCCCAGATCCGCCGCCGAATGCAGTCGATCGCGACATACTCGCGGCGGGCGAAACGGTTGATCCAAAACTCCGGCCACTGTTCGTTGAGATGGTCTTTGCCGCCTTGGAACGGGATCGCCGCGGAGAAAAGGATCACAGGCGCCAGGGCGACCAGCGAATCAACAAGCGTCTCTGCGGCAGAGAGCGGCAAATGCTCGGCCACCTCTAACGAGACCGCGAGGTCGAACGTCCGGTCAACGTGCAGCGGCCGGCGCAGGTCAAAGGGCAGAAAGGCCTCCGCGGGGATTTGTAGCCGGCGACGGTCTGTCCACTCACCGTCCACTCCCAGGACCTCCTGCACACCGTGTGCATGGAATGCCGCGAGCCATGTCCCACGACCACAGCCCAGATCGACGACTCGCTGCGGACGTATCAGCTCAACGACGAGCGGGACGATTGCCTCCGCCGAGCGTTTGGAGATGTCAGGGCGCCGCCGGCGCGCTGGTGGCATTAGAGTCGGGCGATCTTCTCGCGCCCGGCCCGAACACGGGCGGTGGCGTTGCGCGTATCAAAGACTTCGCGAGCGTGACGGACGATCCAGCCGTAGTCAAACGCTGTATGATCCGTGCCAATCACCACACAGTCGACAGCGCGGAGCGACTCGGCAGTCAGCCGCTCGCTGCGCAGCACCGTGCCTAGGAGGCTCAGCGCGGGCACCCACGGGTCGTGGTAGGCGACGTGCACCCCCTGCCGGAGCAAAAGCTCGAGAATCTTCACCGCAGGGGAATGCCGGCAATCCTCCACGTCGCGTTTGAATGCCACTCCCAGCACGAGCACACGAGGGCGGCCGTTTCGTTGACCCGCGTGGCCGTTCAGAGCGACCATGATCTTCGTTGTCACGTAATAGGGCATCTCATCGTTGACCCGCGCTGCGAGTTCGATGAAATCCATGTGGAAGTCGTACTCCCTGGCTTTCCAGGCCAGATAGTAGGGATCCACGGGGATGCAGTGCCCGCCGACGCCCGGACCCGGCTGGAAGGACAGGAACCCGTACGGCTTGGTGGCTGCCGCGCCCACAATCTCCCAGACATTCAACCCCATGCGGTCGCAAAGGATCGCCACCTGGTTCACCAGGGCGATGTTCACGTTCCGGAATACGTTCTCCAGTAGTTTGGTCATCTCGGCCGCCGCCGGCGAGGACACCGTGATCACGCGCTCGACGACCTGCCCCAGTAGCAGAGCGCCCCGGCGCGTGCTCTCGGAGTCGCAACCGCCTACTACGACCGGGGTGTTGGAAATGGTGTAGTCTCGACGCCCTGGATCCACGCGCTCGGGCGCAAACGCCAGGAAGAAGTCCCGGCCGACTTTCAGGCCCGCGCGCTCCAGGATCGGGCGCATCAACTCATCCGTCGTCCCGGGATAGCTGGTACTCCGGAGGATCACCAGCTGGCCGCGGCGCAGCCACGGCGCGATCCCCTCGGCCGCATCGCGGATGAACGAGGTATCCGGCTCTTTATTGCGAGTGCACGGCGTCGGCACGCAGATGAAGACCACGTCGGTTCCCCGCAGGGCACTGTAGGAGGCATGGGCGGATAACCGCCTCAATCGCACAGTCGCGGTGACCGCTGCGGGGGGAACATCCTTGATGTATGAGTGGCCGCGCATGATCGCCGTGATCTTCGTGACGTCGCTGTCGACCCCGACGACCCGGAACCCCCGCTCGGAATAGGCAACGGCAAGCGGGAGACCCACGTAGCCGAGTCCGATGATCCCGATGCGTGCCGTCCGGGTCTGGACGCGCTGCTCAAATGTCGAACCGACGCGAGATTGTCGTTGTTCCGCGGAACGTATGGTCAGCGCCATGGCCGTCTCGTCTAGAGATACCCCAGTTCGCGAAGGCGCGTCTCCACAGCCGCGACCTCTTCAGAGGTGTACGCCGCGGTCATGGTCACTGCTGGGAACTGCGTGTGCCAGTCCTGCAGAGCGCGGCGGAGTCGCGCGACCTGCTCAGGGTACAACCCCGCGACGTTGTGAGTTTCATCGGGATCCACGTCGAGATCGTAGAGGGCGGCGTCACCGGTGTCCTGCCGGACGACCAGCTTGAACCGCCGGTCCTGCGCCACCTCGAGCCCGTCGGGAATCATGCTGAAATCAAAATGGGGTGACTGGCGCTGCATGCGCCGCACGGGCTCGCGGCCCCAGTGCCGCCACTCCGCAAATGCATAGGGGCGGCCCGGCTCACCATCGTGGAGGTTGAACGGATCTACGCCCATCGGCCGTTCTCGCACTTCGGCGGGCGGCTCGAGCCCCAAGAGTCTGCACACCCCGGCGAAGACATCGGTGAACTGGACCAGCCCGGAGATCCGCGCCGGACTGCGACCCGGAATACGAGCGATGAACGGCACATGAATCAGGGTGCGGTGCAGAGAACCCTGATGGGTCGCCAGGCCGTGATCGCCGATGTTTTCGCCGTGATCCGCGGCGACGACGACCACGGTGTCATCCACATGCCGGCTCTGGCGGAGCGCCTCCAGCAAGAACCCAAAACGATCATCGACGGTCGCCAGAGCAGCATCGTACATCCCCTGCAGCACGGCCAGCTGCTCGTCATCGGCGACGGCGATCGATTCCCAGGCTTGCTGCTCGCGATCGCGCATCCGGTGCCAGGCAGCCCGAAGCCACGTGTGGGAACCAGGGAGGAACCGCTGCAGGAACCGCACTGGAGGGAAGTACGGCCAGTGACACTCCATGAAGTTGAGCATCACAAAGAACGGCGGCCGCAATGCTCCTCCCATCAACTGCGCCGCACGGCTGGTCACCGCCGCCGACCCACTGTCGTGGAGCCCAAGGACGAACCTGAGGCGCCGGCGGAGGACCGAGCCATTCAGGTCCTTGCGCGCCAGTGCTATCTGAAAACCCTCGTTCAGCCCGCCTCGGGTGAGGAGTGGGTTGGCGCTGACGCACGCCGTCGCGTAGCCATGCGCTTGCAGGTGCTGGGCGAGCCGGATGCAGTCCTTTCGCACCAGCGGCACTGGCCACTGCCCTCCGTGTTCCCGCGGATAGAGGCCGGTGAAGAGACTGCCGTGGCTGGGAACCGTCCATGGCGCCGGAGTGATCATCTGATCGAAGACCAGCCCTTCGCTCGCCAGGGCATTCACGGCCGGAGTGGTCGGGCGACCGTAGCCATAGCAGCCGAACCGATCCCGGCGGGCGCTATCGAAGATGACGAAAACGAGGTTTAGGCTCGCCATGATCTCACAAGCAGGCGCGGCATGCCTACAGGGCGCGCCGCCATCGGCGCCATCATGTCGATGGCCACCAGACTGAGATGCCGCCGATGCCGTCGGACCTGGGGGGTACGACTCCCGTGCCAGGCGTGAGCGACGCGGCCGGAATGCGGACCAGCTCGATGCCGGTCACCTCGTGCCGGAGCACGTGCACTAGCCATGCCGCATGCGTGTGCACACCCGCGCGCCACGCGGAACGGGATGGCACGCGCCACGCCGCCATCGCAAGTGCGCGGCGATGGACGTCCGAGTAAAAGTCAAATGGATAAATCTGCCTTCCTTGCGGAAGGAGCAGCGCAACACGCCCTCGGTCGGCAATCCGCCCCAGGCCGAGCGCCCAGCATGCGGGATCACCGGTAGTATCGAAGAGCAGATCGCACATATCGTTGATCCCGTCTGCCGCGATAGGCCCGGGCCGATCGGAAAGGCCGGGATCTCTGGTTAGCAGAACCCCAGGCTGCATCGTCACCAGCCGGGTGATGATCGACGCCGCAAGTCCGCTCCCGTTGATGAGCACGCGGTCGCCGGGTTGAATCCAGGCCCACTGCGCTGCCGCGAGGGCGGAGCTGAGGAGGGGTGCCATCGCGGCCGTCTCCGCCGCCATCCCCGAAGGGCAGGCGAGCAGGTCGGCGGCTCGCGCCACGATGCGGTCGGCGAGGGGACCGGTGCCGGCAACCAGGTCGCCCGGCTGGAGGCCCGAGCCCTTCCCGGCACATTCGACCTCGCCCGCGAAACCCACCTCGACGGTGGTCGCCGCGCCGACCGCCCGCAGAGCTTCGAGATCAATCACCGCCACCCTCACCCGCACGACGGCATTCTCGTCCTGCGCGGCAGCAGGGTCGTGCGCCTCTGCGACGAGCGCCGGCGTCGGTGCCGCAGATTCGGTCACGGTCCGGCTCCCACGGATTTGACATATAGCCTCCATCCCCCGATTCGCTCCTCCTGGTATCGCGCCGCCAGCCACTGCACCAACTTGTTCCGGTACGCCCCCCGAGTCAGGCCGAACATGATGACCTCAGGATCGTACGCTTCCAGCGACCGTAGCCACCCTTCGAATCCGTCCGGCTCCCCAGCCGCGATCCGCCGGTCGATGCCGTTCACGATGAAGAGGTACGGGTTCGGATTAACCTGATGGACCAGTACGAAGAACTCGGGCGTGCCGAGGGAGAGGTAGCGGCTGCGTGCGCCGAAGCGCGTGAGAATCTGCATCGCTGCCGCCCGCTGGCTGTCCAGACCCGCTTCACGCTCCGCGACGACTCCGGCCACGGCCCCAGCAACCAGCACCGCGGACAGCCCTGCCGTGACCAGCGTCGAGGCCCGCTGGGCGTTCCGCGACTGTGCGCCAGGCACATGCACGGCTGCGATGTGCGATGCGGCCAGATCTAAGAACCTCGCGAATCCCAGAGCCACGAATGGCAGGAAGATGTACAGGTCCGGCGGGCCCTGAAAATCCACCACGGACCATGCGACCGGGACTGGGAGGGACAGGAACAGCGGAGAGAATGGATCACGCGTCAGCGTCTCCCAGGCGGACGGATGCTGGAGGCGGCGCCAGATGTAGATGACACCCATCATGAAGAGGCCAATGCCGATCGGCAGCACCATCATGCGGTATCCGGCCAGGATATCTCCAATCACGTTGATCGCCTGGGCCGCTAGAGACCCCGGCCACCGGTCCAGATACCGCAGGTTGAAGAGGACCGCGCCGTCGAGCATCGCCGGAAGCGCCCCCCGCGCCGCAAAAACCGCCGCGACCGCGATGACCGGCAATCCGATGCCGAGCCCTGTGAGAGCGACCGCGCGGCGCCGCGCGCCGCGGGGATGGACGGCAGCCAGGATCAGGGTGGTCACAGCAAAGACGGCGGCGGGCTGCCAGATGAGCCCTGCCAGCGACCCGGCGACGCCGGCCCAGAACCAGCGGCGTTGCACCATGCACAGTAGGCTCAGGGTCTCGAACAGGAGCATCGCGGTCTTGGGATGTGGCCCGGACGCCGCGTTGCGGGCAACGTTGACAAACCCCAAGCAGGTGAGGGCCGCGAAGAGACCGGTGCGTGCTCCGAGGAGCCCCTCCCCCAACCGATAGATGAGCGCCACGGTCAGACCCGCGAACCCGAGAAATAGCAGACGTGCCATCAGGAGATCGTCCCACTCCAGCGTTTGCGCCAGCCACACCCCTGGGGCCGTGAGCATGAGTGCCAACGGACCTTTGTGGTCGAAGATGCTCACATAGGGGAGCACGCCTTGAGTCAAGCGCTGGCCGCTATACATGTAGATGGCCTGATCTCGAGTTAACTCGCCGCGGAAGCCATACAGACCGTAGACGGCAAGCGAGAGGGCGAAGATGAGCGCCGGCACCAGACGGTTCATTCCGCGGGTAGCTCTCCATCCACCGGAGGCTGCAGCCCGAGCTGGTGCAGCGGCATGAGCTTGCCGGCCTTCGTCAGGATGGGAACGGCACGCCGTACGCGGACTGTGCCCGTCTCATCCCACCAGCCATGGGGACGTGCCACTCGGCGCCCGTGGGACTCGACGAGCGCCTCTGTGATGCACTGCCGCACCCCTGCCTCGTCGATGGCTCCTAACCGCGGGTGCACCAGGAGATCCATCCTGGTCAAGCCCTCATGATCCTCGTGCTCGACAAGCTGGTAGTCTGTGGGGTCCCCGCCGAAGCGGGTAGGGAGCACATCCTCGATGAGAGCGATGAGTTGCGAGCCGAAGAAGAGGCGACCCTCTGCGTTGAACTTTTCAAAGCTGCGAATTCCCTCCAGGTGGTCCGTCCATCCCATTCGCTCGAGTCCGCACCCACAGCGGCGCGCTGTCATCGTCGCGTAGTCGCCGGTCTCCATGTTAAGCAGGATCCGACGGGCATCCGGCAACAGTGAGGTGAATAGCAGCGCGTCGATCTCGCTCCCCATTCGATCCACCGGGCGCCGGCGCTGGATGACCGCAACGGCGTCGCGGCAGATGTGCGTGTCGTCGGCGCTGGCCGGTGCAGCACAGCCGTAGGTCGCCCTTCCAAACTCCGTAAACCCAAGCGACGAGAACGCCTGCGCGCCGGCGTCTCGGATCCCTTCAAGCTTGGCCGGGGTGAGCGGCTCGCCGATCGTAATAAAGGTCACCCCGGACAACGACGTGCCCGCCCGCTTGGCCGTCAGCGCCACGCGGAGCGCGGTGCTCGGTGTGGTAAAAATACCCCAGCCGGGAGCGGCGCGCCGGTCCGTGATCCACGGTAAGACCCTTGCCTCTTCGCCGTAAGGCACGTGGACCGGCCGCGGAAGCCTGATCGCATGAAGGGAGCACCACGCACGGATCGCCAGTTGGTGCGGCGCAGTCTGGACAACATGGCGCAGTCGGCTCGGAAACTGATTAAACCAGTACGGGGCGGAGTTGCCGGTTGCGGCAAGCGCGAGGACTGCCCATACGCTGGCACCGTGTCGTCTCGGGAGCCAGACCGCCACCGGGAGTCTCTCCAGCCCGTAGGCGGCCAGAGCAACCGCAAGGTGTTCGGCGCCCATCCGCTGGTTGGATGGCGAAATCGTCGTGATGATACCACGACTGCGTGTGCCTCCCGAGGAGGCCTGCAGACCGGAGCGGACCAGGGGGTTGTTGAAATCCTTTTCGTTGAAGCGGAACGTGTGCGCCCCACGCCGTGCCTCTCGGACGCCCTTAAACTCCTCGATGGAGACATAGACACCACTCTTACACAGCTGGCGCAGGGCGCCCTCCACCCCCTCTGTAGCAACGAGGACGCGGAGGCGAGGCATCTCGATGCCCGCGGCGTCAAGGAGCGCACGGTAGGGACTGTCGCGGTACCCAACGATCGCCCGCTCCACAGTATCGAGAAAGCTTCCCGCGCGTGAGGCCAGTCGCGCCCCGATGGCATCAGCCGCGACCTCCGTGCGGGCGGGTTTGCCCATGGTCACGCGGGCGTATGTCACTCCCGCTGCCACCTGATGTCCGGCGCGAACCGGCCAGCTGAGGACGCGCGCGAGCCTGTCCATTCGGCTAGGATGCAAAGACAAGCCGCCTCCGGCACCAGAAATTCCACAGGGCCGCGACGGCAATCGCGACGATCTTCGCGGTCAAGTACCACACCACCGCAAACTCCACAAGTACGTAGACAACCACCTCGTTCAGCAGCAGGCCGACCGCGCTCGTCACCAGGAATAGCAGGGCTTCCACCTGCTCTCGGTGTCGTCCCCGCCAGAAGATCCAGTTCGCGCTCACGGCGTAACTGGCGGCCGACGCCGCGAGAAAGGCGATCGCCACGGAAACCAGATAGTACAGGTGGACCAGCTCTGTCAGAAGGTACAGCAGAGTCATGTCCAGAATCGCAGTCGCCGCACCGGCCGTTATGAATCGCAGCGCCTGCTGCTCACCCCGGGTCGGCTTAGCCCAGCCCGGAACCGCGCGCCGATCAACGGGCAAACCGCTGCGCACCGGTTACCCTCGGAGGGCGTACAGGTACCACCGCAAGTAATGGGGCAGCCATTTTGCCAGCTTGAACCTGGAGGTTCCGACCGTCCGGTCGCGCCAGGTCGTGGGCACTTCGCAGATCGGGTACCCACGCTTCGCCGCCTTAACCGTGATCTCCAGGGCGATTTCAAATCCCCGACTCTCAATTGTCAAGTCATCGAGCATCGCACGATCGTACAAGCGAAAGTTGTTGGTTGCGTCGTGGGTGGGCAGGTTGGCCAGCCGGTGCAGCGTCAGCCCGGCCAGACGGGAGAGCGTGCGTTTCACCGGCGAGCCTCCGAGGTGCCGTCCTCCCCGCATGTATCGGCTGGCGCAGACGATCTTGTACCCCTGGCGGTACTTGTCGACCATCAGGTCCACGCAGTCCAGATCGTCGGAGAGATCGGCCATCACGACGACACACGGACCGGGCGGCGCGATGGCAAACCCAGTGCGAAGGGCGGCCAGGACACCGCGCGATCGATTCTTGACCAACCTCAAGCTAGCACTGTTTTGCTGTAGCGTCCGCACTACCGGGATGGTATCGTCCTCGTCGAAATCGTAGACGACAAACACCTGATGCGGCGTGCGCACGCTGGCTTGCAGCTCTCGGTAGAGCGCCTGGAAATTTTCCCCCTCGTTGTAGACGGGAACAATGATGCTGAGGAGATGCTCCATCTCCAACGGCGTGTCGGTTGCCTGCCCCACCGCGCTCAGATGGCCTCGACGCGAATCTGCGCCTCGACCCAGGGAATGACCTCGTCCAGCACTGTGGCCAGCTCGGTTTCGGCGACGAACCCCAGCATCCGCCTCGCCTTCGCGGTGTCGGGGATCCGTTTCTGGACGTTGTACTTGTACGGCGGGTCGCAGACATACCGGAACTCCCGATCCCCGTGGATCTTGGCCCAGATCAACTGTGCCACCTCGAGGATCGTCGTGGACCGGTCTGTCGACAGGTTGAAGTCTTCATTGACGGCGCTGTCCCGCTCCACACAGAGGCGAATCCCCCGGGCCAGGTCTCCCCCATAGGTAAAGTGCCGGATCTCGTGCCCGCTGCCGATGAGGTGTAGGGGGTCCTGCCCCCGCAGGACTTTCTGTACCAGGTCCGGGACGACGTGGCTCATCGCCAGGTGGACGTTGCCGGATAGAACGTCTCGGCCCACGAGTGCCCGCTGCTCGCCGATCCCGACGCAGTTAAACGGCCGGATGATCGTGTAGGGGAGGCCGTACTGCTCGGACGCGCCGCGGGCGAAGTACTCGCAGGCCACCTTTTGAAACCCGTACGTCGACCGCGGTGGGGGGCAGCGGAACTGTTCGCCCTCGGGGGTGGGAAAGGTCGTCGCCGCCTCAAACGCCATTGAGGACGACATCACGTTAATCTTCTTCAGTCGCCCCGACCGGAACGCCGCGATCGCAGCGTCAAACGTGGCAGCGATGATCCGCTCGTTCTCCGCCAGCAGGTCATAGGCGAATTCATGGAAATACGAGATCCCGCCGATCATCGCGGCAGCGGCGATGACCTGATCGCAGTCGGCCATGAGGAGCCTCAGCAGCTCGGCGTCTTTTGCGTCCCCGCGGACGAAACGGTAGCGTGGATGGTCGGAGTAGCTCTTCGTAACCTCCCCGTACTTCGAGTAGTTGTCGATGCCGACAACCGTATGGCCATGCCGCAGCAGTTCATCGATCGCGTACCCGGCGATGAACCCCGCCGCGCCGGTGACCAGAATCTTCATACGTCGGAACCCCGCGCAGGCAGGAAATTCCAGATATCGACCACTGGCTTCTCCCCGTAGTCCAGCGAGGCGTACTCCCGGTGCGGGGTGGCCAGAATAACGAGGTCCGCCTCCCGGATCAACTGCGTAGGGCTGACGAATCCCGGATCGGCGATGTACACGTCGGAGCACAGCACGCGCCGCGCTTCCAGTTCGAGTATCTTCTTAAGTTTGAACGAGAGACTCTCGCGCGGATCGTCGTGATTCGCCTTGAACGCCATGCCCAGAATCCCCACGGTCAGGGTTTTCAGCGGCCACCGCAGTTTCAACCGCTCGACGACGTAGTTTGGCATGCCCTCGTTCACCAGCATCG
>JBIOWP010000055.1:0-5404 GCA_044868695.1 bacterium | reverse complement strand
CGCCCACGTCTGGAGCGTTCGCGATGAACCCGTGGAGACAGGTTGTGCGGTCAGCGACACTACGCATTCCCCGCAGGGTCGGGATGGCCATTGCGCTTACCCTGCTGTGCGCGGCCGGCGCGTGGGGGGTGCGGGTTCGAGCGGTGGTGAGTGGACACAGCGACGATTCAGCCATCGTCTACCGCTACCCCTTCGCCCGCGAGCCGCGCGGCGCCGTGCGGCAGGCGCTGCTGCGGGAGATCGAGTTCTATCAGACGCGCCTGCGCCAGGATCCCAGTAGCGGTCTCAACATGGCGGCGCTCGCTGGCACCTATCTGAAGATGGCCCGAGCCACCGGCGATCTGAGCTGGTATCTGCTGGCAGAACAGGTCGCCCAGCGCTCGCTGGCCAGCCTCCCGTTCCAGAACAGCGGCGCGCTGATCGCGCTTGCGCGCGTGGCGGAGGCCAGGCATGATTTCCAGCAGGCCATCCGGCTCACCCGTCAGGCTGGCACCGCCGAGGCGTTGTCCATCGTTGCCACGTCCAGTCTCGCGATGGGCGAGATCGACGAGGCCGCTCGGGCGGCAGAGGCGCTCGTTCGTAGCGGACCGGGGCTGACCAGCTACACGCTGCGGTCGCTCGTGGAGGTGGCACAGGGGAACGATGACGCGGCGGTCGGGGATTTGCAGCGGGCCATCGCACTGGAAGAACCCGGCGAAGCGGGAAGCTCCGCCTGGGCACGAACGCTGCTCGGCCGGTTGCACTACCGCCACGGCCGGCTGCGCCGGGCTGCTGAACTCTATCGTGAAGCGCTCGCGATCCTTCCGCAGTACCCGCTCGCACTCGTGAATCTGGCGGAGCTGGAGACACGGCAAGGGCGGTACCATCTGGCCCTCGAGCATCTCACGCAGGTCGTCACCGTCACCAAGGCATCCCCCAACGTATATGACCACCTGGTGCTGCGCGGGCTCGCACGGCTCGCGGATCTGCAAGGAGGTCATGCTCGCGCAGAGGCTCTGTGGCACGAGGCAGAAGCGCGCCTCCGTCAGGACGCCGCGTCAGGACAGTTCGGCCATCGCCGGGAACTGGCGCGGTTGCTACTGGAGCGCGGTCGCGCCGCGGACAGCGGCGAGGCCGCTTCGCTGATGGAAGCGGAGGCGCGAGTGCGCCGGGACGCCGAGACCCTGGAGGTGCTGGCCTGGGCCCTAGCCCGCTCGGGCCGTCTGCCAGAGGCGGAGCAGATCGTGCAGGAAGCGCTCCGCACGGGGGTGCGCGACGCCCGGCTATTCTACCGCGCGGCGAGGATCGAGCAGGCGCTGCACCACGATGCGCAGGCGCAACACTTCCTCGAGCTGATCCGCCAGGCCGATCCCACCTTTGATGATCGGACGCGGTACGTCCTGGGGGTGGGTTTATGACGGAGGTTGTATCATGAGACATCCTGTCCTGAAGTGGGGGATCGTGGGTGGGATCGTGCTGCTTGCCGAGAGTCTTGGTAGCATCCCGGCCGAAGCGCACTGGGCCGATCAAGCCGTCGCCGAGGTCGTGGTGGATGAATCGAGGACGCAGGTGACCTTGACGTTCCCCACCGGGCTGGCGGCCTTTGCGGATGACAATCGTGACGGCCAGATTGCGCCACATGAGGCACGGGCGCACCGCGCGGAGCTGGAGTCGTTCCTGAGCGAACGACTCACTCTGGCCGACGGCCGCGCGCGGGGACAGTTAACAGTTGAACCCATCGCGGTAACGGCTCTGCCTGGAGGGGGCACCACCGCCCCTGGCACGCATAGTACACTCCGGCTGCTTTACCGGTGGCGCGAGCCGCTTACCGCGCTTTCGATTCGATATGATCTCTTCCTGCCCGGTGTGCCCACCGCCAGCTGCCTGACGACGATTGCGCAGGGAGGGCAGGTCCGAACATTTGTGTTTACGCCAGAGAACCGTCAGCTGTCGCTCGTCTTCGGTCGCAGCACCACCTGGCGTCAAGTTGCCAGTTTCGGGGCTCTGGGGATCAGGCACATCTTTACCGGGTATGATCACATCCTTTTTCTCCTCAGCCTGCTCATGCTGGGCGGTACCTTGAGACAAGTAGTAAAGGTTATCACGGCATTTACCGTCGCGCACTCAATCACGTTATCCGCGGCGGTGCTAAGCCTCATTACGCTGTCGCCCCGCTGGGTCGAAAGCGCTATCGCACTGAGCATCGTCTACGTTGCAGCGGAGAACGTTTGGCGCAGGGGAATCACGCTCCGTCAGCGCTGGCTGGTGACCTTTGGGTTTGGACTGGTGCACGGGCTCGGATTCGCATCAATTCTCAGAGAGATGCACCTGTCCCATGCTAACCTTGCCGCATCGCTCTTAGGGTTTAATGTGGGGGTCGAGGTGGGGCAGGTCGCCATCGTGACAGGCGCCTTCCTGATATTCGTGCTGCTGCAACGATGGCACTGGGAACCAGCATTTCGCCGGTGGGTGTCTGTGGGCGCTGCAGTGGCCGGCCTGGTCTGGTTTATCCAGCGGGCCTTCCTCGCTGTCTAGATTCACTCCATCCTTATCAGGGGAAGTACTCGGAATGGCGTCACAGGCATTTCCTCAGACGCGAGCGTTGCCCGCAGGACCGGAGTGGCATCGGCCGATGAGCGGCCGCGCGGTCCCACCGTGACGGCCACCGCATCGTAACGTCCGAAGTCGGCCTGCACCGGTACGAGGGTCGCGCGGTCGGATGACGGCACGAACGTTGCGACGGCTTTCGCCCCGCTGCGGTCGATCAGCCACAGCCGGTACGCCAGGTCATCTCCCGGATCAGCCAGGCGCACCACGACCAGAGCACCACGCTTGCGGATTGGATCATACACAAGCCGGACGCTGGCGCCGGAGCGGCCGGTGAGCGTGATGACCCGCGCCGACTCGCCCGCCATGACGCCAAGAATCTGCTCGGCGAATCCCTGATCGGGACGCACCGCGCTCGCGCCCTGGTTGAACGCCGCAATGAACCCTACCAGCAGCACGACGGATGCAGCGATGGCCGCCGGGACGGCGAACGTCCAGCGAGGGACCGAGCGCAGCCAGCGGCTGCGCATGCTCGCAGAGCGAGACGGCTGTGAGGTCTGCTGTGCCGGCATTTGAACGTGGTCCTCAAGAAAAAGCGAAGATGGCGAGCAGGAAGTATGCCACCTACTGCAGGCCTCACTATCTATATGCCCGATTTTGGTCGTTGACAGTTCTCCTCCGAACAGTGGTAGAGTGCAGATGACGCGAACGTTTGTTCGCCTACCATGCCACCGGCACCCCTGGCATTACCTGCAATAACTACTGGCCCGGCCGTGTTTGCCGGAGACGACGCCTGCCTGACGATAGGGCTGCTGGCGGGGCTGCGGGCGGTACGGCCTGGGCGACCGCTGCTGATCGTAGATGGTGCCAATGCGTTCGATCCGTTCCTCGTCGCCGACCTGGCCCGCAAATCGCGCCTGCAGCCGCGCATGCTGCTCGATCTGATCCGCATCTCCCGCGTCTTCACCTGCCACCAGCTGGAAGCGCTCGTGCGTGAGCGGCTGCTCTCCGCGGTGCGGCAGTTCCGGGCGCCGGCGGTGTACTTCTCCGGGCTGCTGGATCCTCTGCTCAGCGAGGAGGCGCCGGCGGGCGAGGCCGTCCGCATTTTCCGCCTGGTCCCTCCGGCGCTGCGGCGCCTGGCCGGGGCCGGCGTGGTGACACTGGCGGCCTGTCCCGGCCTGAGCGCAGTCGAAGGCCGCCCCGCCCCGCACGGCAGCTCCGGCCGGGAGCAGTTTTTCCCACGGCTGTGCGAGACCGCGGCGTGGGTGTATCAGGTCGCCCGCGCGGACCGGGATAGCGTGCGGATCACCTGCACCAAGCCGCAGCAGACCACGTGGATGTGGGAACCAGAGATCGGGATGATCGAAGCGCGGCGGTGGTGGTAGGGAGGTTGTCATGGGACGTACGACCCAGACGATGACCCAGCTCGTGGCGCAGGAGGAAGCGTACTGGACGCCGTTCCGCCGGGCGCTGCGCAAAGAAGACCAAGCCGTCTTCGACACACTGTTTGCCGCCGCACGCCACCACACTGCGCCGGCGCATTACGCCTCGCATGCCACACCCTTCGACTCCATGCTGCTGGCGATGCTGCTGGAAGCGATGAAGGCGGTGGAAGCCCTGCGGGTGCGACTCGATGAATTGACAAACGGGCACCGGGTCTCGGGCACCGGGCACCGGCAGCTGTCCAGCGGTACTGAGGTCGGTCCGTAAAAGGCTGGCAGATGTCCGGCGCCCGGAGCCCGGAGTCCGAAGCCCGCCGGGTCATCGAAGGCTGGCTTTTCGATGCGTACCCCTTCCACGACGGGATGATCGTATGGGTTACCGACAGAGAAGGCCGGCCGCACCGGCTGCGGTATCGCTATGCGCCGACGCTGTACGTCTCCGGCGACGGCGGCGCGCTGGATGGGGCGCGGCGAATACTGTCCCGCCTGCGGGTGCCGGTGACGCTGACGTCCGTCATCCGGCGGGAGTTGATGAGCGGGGAGGAGGTGCCCGTGACCGCTGTGGCGGTGCACCATGCGCTGGCGTTCCCCGCCGCCGCGCGCCTGCTGGGCCGCGTTCCGGCGCTGACACTCTATACATGCGACATTCCCACCGCGCGCCTGTTCTTCTACGAAACCGGCCTCTTCCCACTCGCGCGCGTCGCCGTCGACTCCACCGGCGGCGATGTCAACGCCATCACCGTAGTATCCAGAGCAGAAGACCTCGAGTACGACCTGCCGCCGCTGACGGTGCTGCGGCTACGCCTGGATGCGCCCACCCCGAAGACCGGCGATCCCGGCGACCTGCCCGCCGCCAATCCGGCCCACGGCCGGCCGGGACGTCTGGAGGCCGGAGTCGATGGGGAGACGGTGGTGCTCGACGGCGACGACCCGGCCGAAACTCTCCACAGCCTCAACCGGTTCCTGACGCGCTACGATCCCGACGTGCTGCTGACGGAGTGGGGCGATCCCATTCTGCTGCCGCGCCTGCACGCGCTGGCCGCGCACGCCGGGGTGCCGCTGATGCTCAACCGCGATCCCGCGCACCGGGTCCGGACGCGGCGCGCCCGTTCGTACATGACCTACGGGCAGGTCGTCTATCAAGCCGGTGCGCAGATGCTGCACGGCCGCTGGCACATTGACCTGCGCAACTCGTTCATCTTCGCGGAGTCGGAACTCGCGGGGCTGCTGGAGGTCGCGCGCCTGGCGCGGATCCCGGTGCAGGAGCTGGCGCGCACCTCGACCGGTACGGCGATCAGTTCGATGCAGCTGCTGCGCGCGGTGCGCGACGGCATTCTCATCCCGTGGCAGAAGAGCGAGCCGGAAGGATTCAAGACGGCCAGCCAGTTGATCGTCACCGACAAAGGCGGGTTGACCTACCAGCCGCTGGTGGGATT
>JBIOWP010000054.1:0-25163 GCA_044868695.1 bacterium | reverse complement strand
CGGGCGCTGGAGAACACAGAGATCACGAGTTGAAAAGTTGAAAGGTTGGAAAGCCTTGCAACCGACCAACGAACCTCTGTAAGATAGTGGTGAACCGCATAGCAAGGTGGGGAGCTCGGGGCAGCCGGGCTGAGAGTGCGACCCTCCGTCGCAGACCCATTGGACCCGATCCAGGTAATACTGGCGTGGGGAGACGCAGGGATCTGCTGACCGCCAGGGACGGCTCACTGGCGGTCTTCGTGTTGACAGACCGCATTGAGGAGGGAACACGTATGGAGAGGCAGTCGCTCCAGCGCCTGGTCGAGCTGGCCATCGCGGTCGCCCTGGTGGCCGTGCTCAGTCAGGTGCGTGTGTACAAGCTGCCGCAGGGCGGCTCGATCACAGCCGGCAGTATGGTGCCCATCTTCTATGTGGCGCTGCGCTGGGGCGCGCGATGGGGTGTCCTGGCCGGAGCGCTGGCCGGCGTCGTCAACTACATCACGGATCCATTTTTTGTAAACCCGGCCCAGGTGCTGCTGGACTACCCTATTGCGTTCGGTCTCATTGGGGTGGCCGGTTTCTTCCAGCGGAGCCCCGTGCTCGGCGTGATCGTCGGGGGCGCCGGCCGCTTCGCGGCCCACTTTGCCTCCGGGATCGTGTTCTTCGCCTCATACGCTCCGCCCGGCGTGCCGCCCGCGGTCTACTCGGCCGTCTATAACGGCAGCTACATGCTGGTCGAGGTGATTATCAGCTCGATCTTGACCGTCCTGGTCCTGCGCGCGATGGAACGCATCCGCCCGGTCCAGCCGGTCTCGTGACGCGCGCCGTCATCATCGGGAACCGGCGTCTCCGGCCGTCGCCTGAGCTGCGGCGTCTGGTGCGCCGCGCCGATCTGGTTATCTGTGCCGACGGCGGCGTGCGGACGGCCCGCTCTTTTGGCATCGCCCCGCACGTCGTGATCGGTGATATGGACTCCTCAGGTGGTGGATTGCTGGCCTGGGCGCGACGGCGGCGCGCCAGGGTGATTGCGCACGCCCGCGAGAAGGACAAGACCGACGGGCAGCTGGCCGTGGAATACGCCCTGCGGGCTCGGACCAGGGAGATCGACCTGGTCGGCATGCTGGGCGGCCGACTGGACCACGCGCTGGGCAACATTGGACTGCTGGTCTACGCCGCCGGCCGCGGCTGCCGGGCGCGGATTTTCCACGGGCGCAGCGAGCTCTTCCTGGCCGGCGCGCGCACCGTGGTTCAGGGTCGTACCGGCGATCTCGTGTCGTTGATTCCCCTCTCGGCGACCGCGGCCGGAGTGACGACCGGCGGGCTGAAGTATCCATTGCACAACGACGCGCTGCGGATGGACGCGACTCGCGGCATCAGCAATGAGTTGACCGGACCGGCCGCGGTGGTGAAGGTCCGGCGCGGATGGTTGCTGGTGGTGGTGACGCACCGGCGGTGACTTCATATAATGAAGTCATCGTGCAGGATTACTGGGTTCGATCGGTGACAGACGACGGCAGCGTCCGTGCCACGGCGGCCGTGGCGACGGCGACCGTGGAGCAGGCCAGGCGCCGCCACGGCACGGCGCCGACCGCGACGGCGGCACTCGGCCGCGCGCTGACGGGCGCAGGGCTGCTGGGGGCAACGCTGCGGGCCGGACAGACGATCCTGGTCCGCATCCTCGGCGATGGACCGCTGGGCGGCGTGCTGGCCATGGGCGACGCCGCCGGGACGGTACGGGGGTACGTCGCGAATCCGGACGTCCACCTCCCGCTGACCCCGGCCGGCAAGCTTGACGTCGGCGGCGCGGTGGGGCGGGGAACGCTTCACGTCACGCTGGACCTCGGGCTGCGGATTCCCTACCACGGCAGCGTGCCCCTGGTCTCCGGGGAGATCGCCGAAGACCTCGCGTCCTACCTGGTCGTGTCCCACCAGATCCCGTCGGTGGTGGCGCTCGGTGTGCTGGTTTCTCCCACCGAGCGGGTCATGGCGGCCGGCGGCCTCATCGTGCAGGTCATGCCCGGTGCCAGCGGCGGCATCGTCACCTACCTGGAGGAGCGGGCCAAAGCGCTGCCTCCGGTGACCTCGATGATCGCCGGGGGCCAAACACCGGAGGAGATGGTCCGCTCCGCCCTGGGCGAGATGCCCGGCTCGGTGGTCGAGCGGGGGGCGATGCGGTTCCGCTGCCGCTGTTCACGGCGGAAGGTGCAGCGCGTGCTGATCAGCCTCGGCGAAACCGAGCTGCGCAGCATCCTGGCGGAACAGGGACAGGTGGAGGTCCGGTGCAACTTCTGCGCGGCCCGCTACCTGTTCGATGTGGACGATGTCGACGAGCTGATTGCGGGGATGAACGACGGCAACCGGTTACCCCGGGCGGCAGGGAACGGAGAACTGAAGGAAGCCGAAGGATAGGTCCGCGGTTCCGCGCCTAGGCCACAACGCGACTGCGTTGCTTCGGTCGTTGCACGCGTCCCGCCTGCAGGCAGTCTGTGCATACCGCCAACCGGCGCGGGGCGCCGTCGACGAGGACTCGCACGCGCTGGAGGTTAGGCAAGAACCGACGCTTCGTCTTCACGGCCGAGTGGCTGACGGAGTGACCCGAGCCCGGTCGTTTCCCGCAAATCGCGCACTGCCTCGCCATGTTCGTCCAACCTCCACGGTCCAGCGGACCTCCAAGATTGTAGCATCAGGACCCGGGCAAGGAAAGCCTGTGGAAGCGTAGAACAGGGTGGCGAATGGCCACATCACGCCGCACCGCCGTCGTCGGCGCGGGCCAGACGCGATCGGCGTCCCGGACCCCGCTCGACGTCCCCGCCCAATACGTCAAAGGTGTCGGTCCCGCCCGGGCTGCGCTGCTGGCCCGGCTCGAACTGCATACGGTTGAGGACCTGCTGTACCACAAACCCCACCGCTACGAGGACCGCAGCCGGTTGTCGAAGATCGGATCGCTCGTGCCCGGGCAAAAGCACCCGGTCGAGGGCGTTGTCCTGGCCCTGAGCGAGAAGCGGTACGGCACCTACGAGTTTGTCGCCGCCCTGTCTGACGACACAGGAGTGCTTCAAGCCATCTGGTTCGGCCAGCGGTACCTGCGCCGAGTGATCCGCCGGGGCACGCGCCTGATCGTGTACGGGAGGGTCGAGCGGGTGGGGGCGCTTCAGATGGTCGTGGAGGACTTTGAGCTCCTCAGCGGAGACGACGATGACACCCTCCATACCGGCCGGATTGTACCGATGCATCCGGCCACCGAGGGGCTCAGTCCGCGCGTGCTCCGATCGATCATCTCCCAGACCCTCGCCCAATACGCGGACGGACTCCCAGACGCCCTGCCGGAGGCGGTCCGGCGCCGCCATGACTTGATCCCGCTGCGGGACGCGCTCTACGGCCTGCATTTCCCTGCGTCTCTGGATGACGCAGGCGCGGCACGCCTGCGGCTGGCCTTTGATGAGCTGCTCGTGCTGCAGCTTGGCGTTCTGCAGCGCCGGCGGGCCCTGGAGACGATCGACAAGGGGGTCCGGTATGCGGGGGACGGCACCCTGCTTGCGCGGTTCGTCGAGACGCTGCCGTACGCGCTCACCCGCGCGCAGCGCCGAGTCATTGACGGCATTTCCGAGGACCTGCGCCGCCACCGGCCGATGAACCGCCTCCTGCAGGGCGACGTCGGGTCGGGAAAGACGGTCGTGGCGGCTGCGGCGCTGTGGGTGTGCGTCGGCGGCGGGTACCAGGGCGTGCTGATGGCGCCGACCGAGATTCTTGCCGAGCAGCACTTCCTGACGTTTCGGAGGCTGCTGGAGCCGCTGGGTGTCGCGGTCGTGCTGGTGACCGGTGCGTCCGGCCGGCGCGGGCGGGGCGAGGCGCGTGAGGCGCTGCGGACCGGTGCGGCGCAGCTCGCGGTGGGGACGCATGCGCTCGTGGAAGCCGGCGTCGAGTTCGCACGCCTGGGCCTGGTGGTGGTGGATGAGCAGCACAAGTTCGGCGTGATGCAGCGTGCCGCGCTGCGCCGGAAAGGATCGTATCCCGATGTGCTGGTGATGACGGCGACGCCGATCCCGCGGACGCTGTCGATGACCTTGTACGGCGATCTCGACGTGTCGGTCCTCGATGAGCTCCCCCCTGGGCGGGGTGCGACCAAGACGTACGTGCGGGGTCCGGAGAAACGTCCGGACGTGTACGCCTGGGTGCGCAGCCAGGTTCTGGCGGGGCGTCAGGCGTACATCGTGTGCCCGCTGATCGAGGAGTCGGAGAAACTTCAGGTGGAAGCGGCGACGCGCTTGGCCGAGCGGATACGGGAGGATGTGTTTGCCGGCATCCCGCTCGCGCTGCTCCACGGACGGATGCGGCCGGATGAGAAAGAGACGGTGATGGAGCAGTTCCGCGGGGGGACCGTCAAGGTGCTGGTCGCCACGCCCGTCATCGAGGTCGGCATCGATGTGCCGCAGGCGACCATCATGGTCATCGAGGACGCCGACCGGTTCGGCCTGGCACAGCTCCACCAACTGCGGGGCCGCGTCGGACGCGGCGCCGAGACCTCCCACTGTATTCTCCTCTCTTCCGCGGCAACCGATGCGGCTCAGACCCGGATGGCTGTCATGGAGCACACCGGGGACGGGTTTGTGATCGCCCAGCGCGATCTGGAGCTGCGCGGTCCCGGAGAGTTCCTGGGCACGCGCCAGCACGGATTACCGGAGCTCCGCATTGCCGATCTGCTGGCCGACGCCTCGATCCTGGACGCGGCCCGGGAGGAAGCCGCCCGGATGCTGGATGCCGACCCTGTCCTGTCCGCTCCTGACCATGCCGGGCTGCGGCGAGAGGTGCGGCGGCGGTTTGGCGACCGGGTGGGCGTGGCGGTGGTCAGTTGATGGGACGGGCGGTCGCGCGGCCGCGTACCCGGCGGCGGGAGGAATTTCGACCCACCCAGGCCCGCGTGCGCGATGCGGTCTTCAACAGCCTCGGAGCGCGGGTCGAGGGGGCGCACGTGCTGGACTTGTATGCGGGCTCAGGAGCGTTGGGGATTGAGGCGCTGGAACGGGGAGCGGCGTCGGTGTTGTTTGTAGAACGCAACGGCCGGCTGGCAGAAGCCCTCCGCCGGCGCCTCGTAGACGCCGGAGCGGCCGGGCAGGCGGAGGTCTGGCAGCGCGATGTCCTGTCCGCCGTCAGGGAGTTAGCGAACATGGACCGGCGCTTTGAGGTGATCCTCCTGGATCCCCCCTATGGCTGGGGGCTTGTAGAAGCAACGCTTACCGCTCTGGCGGCGTCGGGCCTTCTGGCCTCAGGCGGGATCGCCGCGGCGGAGGGACACTGGCGAGACCGCCCGGGCGATGTCAGCGGGCTGGTCCTCCGCCGTGAGGCGCGGTACGGTGAAACGGCGGTGTGGTACTTCGAGAGAGCGGGAGGGAGCGCGTCATGACCGTGGCGGTGTATCCGGGCAGCTTCGACCCTGTGCACAACGGGCATCTGGACGTGATCGCCCGGGCGGCGCGGGTGTTCGAGCGGGTGATTGTCGCGGTGGCGACCAACGCCGAGAAGGACGGCCTGTTCACTCCCGCCGAGCGGATCGAGATGCTCAAGGCGGCGGCGGCGCACCTGCGAAACGTTCAGATCGATATGTTCGAGGGCCTGACGGTGGCGTTCGCGCAGACCAGGGGGGCGGGCGTGCTGGTCAAGGGGCTGCGCGCGGTGGTTGACTTCGAGTACGAGTTGAAGCAGGCGTCGATGAACCAGCGCCTGGCGCCGGAGCTGGACACGGTCTTCTTCATGACTGCCCCGGCCTACTACTTTCTCAGTTCCACGCTGATTCGCGAGGTAGCCAGACTGGGGGGATCGGTGGCCGGCCTTGTGCCCGACGGCGTCGAAGCGCGCCTGCGGACGAAGTTCCGGGCCCGGCGGTAACGCGGATGGCCCAGATGACGTCGTCGGTACTCGATCTGCTGGAACGGATTGAGGCGCTGCTCCGGGTGGCAGGGGGCCGGCCCGGCGAGCGCCCGCTGGATACCGGAGAAGCGCTCGGGCTGCTGCGTCTGCTCCGCGCAGCGCTCCCGGCGGACCTGAAGGAAGCACACCGGCTCCGCCTGGACGCCGAACGGCTGTACCGCCAGTCGCAGGACGAAGCCAGGCGGATTGTCCTGCAGGCGGAGGCCACCGCCGCGCGGTTGACCGGCCGCGGCGGTGCGCAGGCAGACGTTGCGCAGCGGCGGGCCGACTTGCTGGCGCAGGCCGAGCGCCACGCCCGCGAGGTGCGTGAGGGCGCCGATGCCTATGCCGCGCAGGTCCTGCTGGAACTGGAAGAGAACGTCGTGCGCGTCCTCGAGGTCATCCGCAAGGGCCGGGAGTTATTGAAAGGGGTATCCGGGTAAGTCTATACTGAGTCGTCTAGACTTGCGCCGGGCGAGGCCCGGCGCTCATGGTGGGTCCGGACGTGCGCATCGATGCCGCGGAACTGGAGCTCGGCCAGGTCCTGCACGCCGCGTTCAGCGAGGTGGTGGACAGCCGCTCGGATGACGTGACGTTTGACGCAGCGGTCGTGGGCGATCTCGAGGTGCATCGCACAGCGCGGACAATGCACCTCCGGGGGCGGCTTCAGACGACCGCACCGCTGACCTGCGGCCGGTGCCTGACCGCCTTCCGGACAGACCTGGCTGCCGTCGTCAACGAGGAGTTTCTGATCGGCGAGCCGCCGGCGACCGGACCTGGCCCCGTGGAGGCCGGAGACGTCGTGGGGGCGCTCGGGCCGGATCTGGTACTCGACGTCACCGAAGTGGTGCGCCAGCACCTGCTCCTGGCCTTGCCGATGGTGCCGGTGTGCTTCCCCGGCTGCCGCGGGCTGTGTCCGTGGTGCGGGACCAACTTGAATGAGCGAGACTGCGGGCACGCTGCCGCCGACGTCGTCGATCCCCGGCTGGCGCCGCTGCGGATGCTCAAAGATCTTGGGAAACTAGAGGAGGAATGACATGGGCATTCAGAAACACCGGCGGTCGCGTATGAGCGGTGCGACACGACGGGCGCAGTGGAAGCTGAAGGAAGTCACCCTGGTCACCTGTCCCAAGTGCCACTCGCCCATGCGGCCACATCGTGTCTGTCCCACGTGCGGGACGTACGCCAATCGCGAAGTCATCAAGATTGAGGAAACGGAGGAGAAATAACCCGACGGCCGCCGAGCGCAAGGGATTGAGAATTGCGGTCGACGCCATGGGCGGGGACCATGCCCCAGACGTCGTGGTCGCGGGCGCGGTCGCCGCGGGACGTGATCTCGGAGTCGAGGTAGTCCTGGTAGGTCCACGGGCTCGGGTTGAGGCCGAACTCGCGCGTCACCGGCCGGTGCCCGAGGGGATTCGCGTCGTCGATGCCCCCGAAGTGATCGAGATGCACGAGTCCCCGGCCATGGCCGTCCGGCGCAAGAAGCGGGCCTCCATCGTGGTCGCGATAGAGCAGGTCCGAGATGGCCTGGCCGACGCGGTCGTCAGCGCCGGTCATACCGGCGCCACGATGGGCGCCGCTCTGCTGCGGCTGGGCCGGATTCCAGGTGTTGACCGCCCCGCCATCGCCGCGGTCCTGCCGACCGTGGCCGCGCATCCCGTCGTGTTCCTCGACGTCGGGGCGAACGTGGACTGCCGGCCTCACCATCTGCTGCAGTTCGCCCTGATGGGCGCGGTGTACGCTCAGCAGGTGCTGGGCGTCGGCCTTCCCCACGTCGGAATCCTCAGCAACGGGGCCGAGGAAGGAAAAGGGTCGGAACTGACGCTGCGAACCACCGTGCTGCTGCGGGAGTCCGGCCTCAATTTCATCGGCAACGTCGAGGCGCGGGACGTATTCAGCGGTGTCGCCGACGTGGTCGTCTGCGATGGCTTTGTGGGGAACGTGGCCCTGAAGTTCGGCGAGGGGCTGGCCGTGGCCATCCGTGATATCGTCAAGTCTGAGTTCAGGGGCATCCGGGGGCGGCTGTTCCTGGTGTTCCTGGCCCCGTTGGCAGGCAAGATGCGCCGCCTGTACCGGAGGATCGACTACCGTGAGTACGGCGGCGCGCCGCTGCTGGGGATCGAGGGCGTCTGCATCATTGCACACGGCAGCAGCAACGCCCGCGCGATCCGCAATGCGATCAGGGCCGCCTCAGAGGCGGTCCGCCACGGATTCGTCGAGGAGATCCGCGTGCAGATGCCGCGGTGGAGCGAGGGACCTGCCGCCGTGAACCCGGCCGTGCTTGAGGGGAGCGCCGACCCCGCCGGCGGTCAGGCCACATGACCACACAGGTGAAAGGGATGGGGACGCGAGGGTCGACGATCACCGGGATCGGGCGCTACGTGCCCAGCCGGGTCATGACCAACCGCGAGCTGGAAGCGCTCGTGGACACCACCGATGAATGGATCGTCAGCCGGACGGGAATCCGCGAACGGCGGATCGCGGCTCCGGAGGAGGCGAGCTCGGACCTGGCGTTTGAGGCGTCCAAAGAAGCGCTCGCCGATGCGGGCGTCAAGGCCGGGCAGGTGGATCTGATCATCGTCGGGACGGCCACGCCTGACATGCTGTTTCCCGCCACGGCCTGCATCCTGCAGGACCGCCTGGGCGCGAGCCGCGCGGGCGCGTTCGACCTGTCGGCGGCCTGCAGCAGCTGGGTCTACGCAGCGGCGGTGGCCCACGGCCACATCGCCAGCGGCCTGGCCGACACCGTGCTGGTTGTGGGTGCGGAGACGCTGTCCAAGATCACCAACTGGAAAGATCGCAACACCTGCGTCCTGTTTGGCGACTCCGCCGGCGCGGTGGTGATGCAGGCGTGTGAGCCCGGTGAGGGATTTCTCTCCTTCTACCTGGGAGCCGACGGCTCGGGAGGATCCTGGATCGCCCTCCCGGGCGGCGGCTCACGGATGCCGGCGAGCTATGAGTCGGTGGAGCGCAACCAGCACTTCCTGCAGATGAACGGCCGCGAGGTATTCAAGTTCGCAGTGCGCTGCATCCCGAAGGCCATCGAAGAAGCCGCCCAGCGGGCGCACGTGTCCCTGGCGGACGTCGACTGGTTCATTCCGCACCAGGCGAATATCCGCATCATTGACGCGGCCGCCGAACGGTTAGGCCAGCCTCGAGAGAAGTTCTTCATCAACGTGGAACGGTACGGCAATACGTCCTCCGCGTCCGTCCCGGTCGCCCTGTACGAAGCGGTGCGGGGCGGCCGCCTGAAGGCCGGCGATCTGGCCGTGCTGGTCGGGTTTGGCGGCGGTCTCACGTGGGGGTCGTGCGCGCTCCGCTGGACGAAACGCTGAACGCTCCAAGGACATGACGATTGCCTTCGTCTTCCCAGGGCAGGGTGCGCAGTACGCCGGCATGGGCAAAGCAATGGCCGCGGCGTATCCGGCCGCCCGCGACCTGTTCGTCCGCGCGGACGCTGCGCTGGGCTTTCCGCTGTCCCGGCTGTGCTGGGACGGGCCGGAGCACGAGCTCACGCAGACCCACAACACCCAGCCGGCGATCCTGGTGACCAGCCTGGCCTGCCTGGCCGTGCTGCGGGCCCATGGGGTCGAGCCCGCGGTGGCCGCCGGCCTCAGCCTTGGAGAGTACACTGCGCTGGTGGGCGCGGGCGCGCTGGGCGATCACGACGCGGTTGCCGTCGTGCGGCGCCGCGGGGAATTTATGCAGGACGCCGCCTCCGGCCGCCGCACGGCGATGGCCGCGATCCTGGGCCTGGATGCGCAGACGGTGCGGCAGGTGTGCGCGCGTGCGTCGTCGCGAGGCGTCGTGGAACCGTCCAACTTCAACAGCCCCGGTCAGATCGTCATCGCCGGCGACGCCGATGCCGTGGCGGAGGGGATCGCCCTGGCCAAAGCGGCCGGGGCCAAGCGCGCGGTGCTCTTGCCGGTGAGCGCGCCGTTCCACACCAGCCTGATGCGGCCGGCCGCGCAGCGTCTGGCAGAGGTGCTGGCCGGCGTCACGATCCGAGAAGCCCTCATCCCGGTGGTCAGCAACGTCACCGCGCAGCCGGTCCGGGCGTCCGACGAGATCCGCCGCCTGCTGGTGGAACAGGTGAGCAGTCCGGTGCGCTGGGATGAGTCGGTGGCGGCGATGGCGCGCGCAGGGGTCACGACCTTCGTCGAAGTCGGGCCGGGGACTACGCTGTCCGGGTTGATCCGCAAGACCGTCCCGGAGGCGCGGGTTGCGCACGTGGAGGATCCGGCCTCCCTGGCCGAGACGGTGCGCAGGCTGCAGCCGGCCGCGCGGAGCGCCGGCGATGGGTAAGCTGCCCGGAAAGGTGGCCATCGTGACCGGTGCGTCCGGAGGGATCGGTGGAGCGATCGCCGCGGCGCTGGCGGCTGAAGGGTCAGCGGTGGCGGTGCACTACGCCGGGAACCGCGAGGCCGCGGAAGCGCTGGTGGGAGCCATCAGCGAGGGCGGCGGGAAGGCCCGGAGCATCCAGGCCGACCTCGCCTCGCCGGAGGGCGCGCAGCGACTGGCGGCCGCGACGCTGGAGGCGTTTGGCAAGATCGACATCCTGGTGAACAACGCCGGGATCCTCCGCGACACCCTGGTGCTGCGGATGAAAGATGAAGACTGGCAGGCGGTGTTGGACACGAACCTCAGCAGCGCGTTCTACTGCACGAAGGCGGTGCTGCGCGACCTCGTGCGCCAGCGCAGCGGGCGCATTATCAATATCACGTCGGTGGTCGCGTATACCGGGAATGCGGGGCAGGCCAACTATGTGGCGGCCAAAGCCGGCATGATCGGGCTGACGAAAGCGGTGGCGCGGGAGGTGGCGTCCCGCGGGATCACGGTCAACGCGGTGGCGCCGGGCTTCGTGGAGACGCGGATGACGGGGCATCTCTCGCCTGAGCAGGTGAAGATGCACCTGGAGCAGGTGCCCCTGGGACGGGCAGGGAAACCTGAGGAGATAGCCGCCGCCGTGGTCTTTCTTGCTTCCGACGAGGCATCCTACATTACGGGACAAGTGCTGAATGTGGATGGCGGATTGGTGATGAAGTAGCAGCGCGGTCTAATCCGGTACGGGGGTGGGAGACCCGATGGCTTCCGTCTTTGAACGCGTCAAAAATATCGTCGTCGAGCAACTCGGCGTCGCCGCCGACGAGGTATCACCCGAATCCTCGTTCGTCGATGATCTGGGCGCAGACTCGCTGGACGTGGTCGAGCTCGTGATGGCGCTGGAAGAGGAGTTCGGCGTCGAGATCCCCGACGAGGACGCTGAAAAGATTGCCACGGTGGGCGAGGCGGTGAAGTACATCGAAGCCCACATGGGCGAGCACGCGACTGAGTAGCCCTCCGCGGACGGTGACCTGCCGATGACGGCACCCCACCGGGTCGTCATCACGGGAGTCGGGGTCGTCAGCCCTATCGGGACCGGGAAGGAACCGTTTTGGGCTGCCCTGATGGCGGGGCGCAGCGGGGTAGGCCGTATTGCCCGGTTCGACCCCTCCGGCTTCGACACCCAGATCGCGGCCGAGGTGCGGGACTTCGACCCCGGCGCGTTCATGGACAAGAAGGACGTGCGGCGCAACGACCGGTTCGTGCAGTTTGCCTACGCCGCCGCCCGCATGGCGCTGGAGGATGCCCGGTTCACCATCACGCCCCGCAACGCAGGACAGGTCGGTCTCAGCATCGGGTCGGGGATCGGCGGAGCGGAGACCTGGGAGAACCAGCACCAGATCTTGCTGGAACGGGGGCCGGGCCGCGTGAGTCCCTTTTTTGTCCCCATGATCATTATCAACATGGCCGCCGGCGTGGTCTCGATCCTCACGGGGGCGAAGGGGCCGAATACCGCGGTGGTCACGGCGTGTGCCACCGGCGGGAACGCGGTGGGCGACGCCATGCGAATCATCCAGCGCGGCGAGGCGGTGGCGATGCTTGCCGGCGGCACCGAGGCGGCGATTACCCCTCTGAGCGTCGCCGGCTTCTGCTCGATGAAGGCGATGTCCACCCGCAACGACGAACCCACGAAGGCCGTCCGGCCGTTCGACGCCAAGCGGGATGGGTTTGTCATGGGCGAGGGCGCGGGGATTGTGCTGCTGGAAGAGCTGGAACATGCCCAGCGGCGTGAGGCGTTCATCTATGGTGAGATGGTCGGGTACGGCATGAGCGGCGACGCCTATCACATCACCCAACCCGATCCAGAGGCCGACGGCGCGGCCCGGAGCATGGCCAACGCGCTGTACGATGCGAAGCTGCAGCCCGGGGAGATCAGCTACATCAACGCGCACGGCACCAGCACCCCCTACAACGACCGCACGGAAACCCTGGCCATCAAACGGGTCTTCGGCGCGCACGCCCGTTCCGTGGCGGTGAGTTCCACCAAGTCGATGACCGGGCACATGCTCGGCGCCGCCGGGGGCGTCGAACTGATCGCCTGCGCGCTGGCGCTCCAGCACCAGGCCATGCCGCCGACGATCAACTATGAATTTCCCGATCCTGACTGCGATCTGGACTACGTGCCCAACGCGCCGCGCACGTCGGCGGTCCGGGCGGCGATGTCCAACGCGTTTGGGTTTGGCGGGCACAACGCCACCCTGATCGTTCGACAGTATGACGGGCACTGACCCCACGCCTCCCGCGAAGTCTCCAATCGACCCCGCGCGTGGCGCCCAGCTCACTCACCTGGAAGCGAAACTGGACATGCGCTTCCGGGACCGCACGCTCCTCAATCTCGCGCTGCAGCACGGATCGTATGGCCACGGCGCCGGCGGCCAGCGTGAGAGCTACGAGCGGCTGGAGCTGCTGGGTGATTCCGTCCTGAGCCTGGTCGTCTGCGACCATCTCTACCATCGCTACCAAGATGCCCCTGAAGGCGAGCTGGCGAAGCTGCGGGCCCGCATCGTCAGCGAACCCTGGCTGGCGCGCATCGCCACAGCGCTGGACCTGGGCCGCTATATCCTGCTGGGCAAAGGGGAGGAGAAGGCGGGCGGCCGCAACCGGCCGGCGCTGCTGGCCGATGTCCTCGAGGCGGTCCTCGGCGCCGTGTACATCGACTCGGGGTTCGGGGTGGCCCACGCGGTGGCGTCGCGTCTCCTCCAGGATGCGTTTGACGAGCTAGAGAACCCCAGCGAAGATTACAAGAGCACGCTCCAGGAGCTGCTGCAGGAACGGGAACGCCGGATCCCGCGCTACCGGATCAGCAGTCAAGAAGGTCCCGACCACGCGCGCATTTTCGTGGCCACGGTGGAGGCCGGAGGCCGTGTGCTGGGCGACGGCAAGGGGTCCAGCAAGAAGCAGGCGGAGCAGGCGGCCGCGCAGGCGGCGCTGCGGCATCTGGCCAGGCACGGCCGACGGGCCGAGAGCGGCGGGCAGGGGGCGGGGGGCAGGGGGCGGGGGCGATGAAGCAGATCTGGGCCCCATGGCGGTTCGAGTACATCCAGAGCGAAAAAACCGACCGCTGCATCTTCTGCGCCGCGGCCGAAGAGACCGATGACGCGCGGTCGCTCGTGGTCGCCCGCGGCCCCCGCTGCTTTGTTATCATGAACCTATTCCCGTATAATACCGGTCATGTGATGGTGGTGCCGGTCCGGCACCGGAGCCGGCTCGAGGCTCTCGACGACGCCGAGGTGGCCGAGCTCCTCCGGTACACGGACTACAGCGTCAGGGTGCAGGAACGGGCGCTGCGCCCCGAGGGATACAATATCGGCATGAACCTCGGCCGCGCCGCGGGGGCGGGTATTGACGATCACCTGCACATCCACATCGTCCCGCGCTGGGTTGGGGATACCAACTTCATGCCGGTGCTGGGCGACGTGAAGGTGATTCCCGAGCACCTGCAGGCCACATATCGGAAGCTGGCCGATGGGTTTGCCACCCTGTTGGCGCAGCGGGGAGCTGGTTTGTAGGCGATGAAGACAGTCGCAGAGTTCATGGCACGATCGCTGATCACTGCCGCGCCGGGCGAAACGGTGACGACCGTCGCGCGCCGGCTGACCGAGCACGGGATCGACGGGGTGCCGGTCACGGACGCGGGGCGTCTCGTTGGCATCGTCACGCTGACGGATCTGGTCGGGCAGCCCCCGTACCGTCCGGTGCGGGAAGTGATGGTGCGGGAGGTCGTGACCGTGGGCTCGAGCGAGCGGATCACCGACGCCTACGCCACCATGGACATGCGGCGGGTCGGCCGGCTTCCCGTCGTGGACGCCGGCACGCTGGTGGGCATCGTCACGCGCGGGGACCTGCTCAAAGAACTGGGGCGGCTGACCGACCCGCTCACCGAGCTCCCGTGGTCGGGCACCCTGCGCAAGGAAGCCGCGGACCTCCTCAAGGCCGGGCGCGAAATCACGGTGCTGTTTATCGACCTCGATGACTTTGGGATTGTGAACAAACTCTACGGGCACGTCGTGGGGGACCGGGTGATCAAGGGAGTGGCGGCCCTGCTGCGCGACCGCACGGATCCGGCCAGCGACGTCATCTGCCGCTACGCCGGCGATGAATTTGCCATTGTGACCACCCGGACGGTGGAGGAGTCGATTGCGCAGGCGCGTGTGCTGCGCGAGGCGATTGTCGCGCTCGATGTGCCGGGGGCTCCTCCGGGAGCCGTCAGCGCGTCGGTCGGCGTCGCCGGCGGCAAGCGCGGCACGGAACGGCAGGACATCCACTACGATGCCACCGTGGACGACCTGATTACCATGGCCAGTCGGGCCTCGACGATGGCGAAGCGCACGGAATCGCGCGTCCTTCACGGCGCGCAAACATTGATGCCGGGACCCGTGCCGGGGAACGGCCAGCGCCGCGTGGCGATCCGCCGGATCGACCTGGGGATCGAGGAGGGCCGGGGCACGGCGACCGTCGAGCTGGAGCGCGACGGCCGGCGGGTCACGGGGCAGGCGGAGGGGTCAATCCTCGGGACCGGAGGGCTGCGCCTCCTGGTGGAGGCGACGGTGACCGCCGTGCGGCAGTGGCTGCCGCCGCAGTGGGACGTGGCGGTCGAAGAGATCGCCCGTACCTCCCTCGACCAGGGCGAAGCGATTCACATCCTGCTTGTCACAGGCACGCCGGCCAAGGAGGAACGCCACTTCCTGGGGTCGGCGCTCTACACCGCGGATCCGCACGAAGCCGTCGTCAAGGCGACGATGAAGGCGATCAACCCGGTCCTCGCGCAGGAGCGGCCCGCTGCAGCGTAGGGGAGGGCAGGGGACCGAGTGGCGCCGCGGGCTCAGCGTGGCGGCCCCGGCGGTGCTGCTGGCCGCGCTGCTGTCGGTCGCCGTCCTGGCGCAGTCGCTGCCGCCGGCGTCCGGGACCGCGGCGCTCGCGCATGTCACCGTCCTCAGCCAGCAGATTGGTCCCCGCGTTGCCGGTACTCTCGCCTATACCAGGTCGGCCGACTACGTCGCCGAGCAGTTCCAGCGTCTCGGCTACCGCGTCGAACGCCAGCTGTTTCCGTTTCAGGCGTTTGAGGAATCCGCCGCCCCGGCATTAGTCGTCACGGCACCCGCGCAGCCCGCCCTGCATCCGGTGACCCTGATCTACTCCGCGTCGACGCCGCCGGAGGGACTCGACGCGGAGGTCGTGGCCGCCGGCCTGGGGCGCGGGGAAGATGTTGTCGGCAAGATGCTGCGCGGCCGGATTGTGCTCGTCGAGCGGGGCCAGATCCTGTTCTCTGAAAAAGTCTCCCACGCGGCCGCCGCGGGCGCGGTCGCCGTGGTGATTTACAACAACCGGCCCGGGCCGGCTCCTACCGGCACGCTGCAGTCGCTGGCCGCGATTCCCGCCGTCTTGATCTCGCTGGAGGAGGGCCGCCAGGTGCTGCAGGCGCTGGCTGCCGGTTCGGTGCGGGTCCGTCTGACGGTGCGGACGATCGTGGAGGAACGGCGCGCGGAGAACGTGATCGGCATCAAGACCGGATCCGGAGCCGTGAATGAAATTGTGGTGGTCGGCGGCCACCTGGACAGCGTGCCGGGCAGCCCGGGCGCCAACGACAACGCCTCGGGGGTGGCGGCGGTCCTCGAGGCGGCGCGCCTACTTGCGGACCTGCCGACGGCGCGGACCATCCATTTCATCGCGTTCGGCGCGGAAGAGCTCGGGCTCCTCGGCTCGCAGCACTATGTTCAGCGCCGGACCGGGATGGTCGTCGGGATGATCAACATGGACATGGTCGGCAATGGACCGGAGTTGCAGATCGGCAACTCCGCGGGGAGCGGGAGTGTGCTGGACCTTACCGAGCGGGTCGCCGGCCGGCTCAACGTGCGGGTGAAGCGGTTCCGCCTGGATCGCAGTGACCATGTGCCGTTCGAACGGATCGGCGTATCGGTGGTGTTCCTGTTCACCGGGGATGACGAGGACGCCTATCATACGTCGAAAGATGTCGTGTCGCGCATCCAGCCCGAGCTGGTTGCTCAGGCCGCCTCACTTGCCGCGGGGGTCGCCTACGAACTTACACGCTAGAGAAATCTAGATTCGTCAGTTTGTCATCTCGTTGTCTTTTTGCGTATCTCCACCCGCCCGATGCGGCGGCCGATCACCGTCTCAACCGTGAACTCCAGGCCTTTGACCGTGAACCTCGTCCCGGGTTCTGGGATCGTCCCCAGGTGATGGAAGATGAACCCACCCAGCGTATTGGCCCCTTCTCCTGACAGCGTCACCCCGCAGATGTCGCTCAGCGTGGCCAGGTCGATCGCCGCGTCGACGATGATCCGGTCGGGTTGGTTCAGATGTACCAGCGGCGGTTGCGGGCGGTATTCGCCCGGGATTTCTCCGACGATCTCTTCGAGCAGGTCCTCGATGGTGACGATCCCCGCGGTGCTGCCGTACTCCTCCAGCACGACCGCCAACTGGGACCGGCCGGTCCGCATTTCCTCGAGGAGGTCGACCACGGGTTTGGTCTCCGGCACGTAGAGGACGGGCCGCATCACGCCGGAGACCGGCGCGTCGGCGCGGCCGTCTGCGAGCAGGATCAGGAGGTCTTTGGCGTAGACGGCGCCGACAATCTGATCGACGTCATCGCCGATGACGGGCAGGCGGGTGAACCCCCGCTGCCGGATCACGTCAATCGCCTCCCGCACGGTCGCGGCGTGCGGCACGCTGGCGATGGCCATGCGGTGGACCATGACCTCGCCCGCGATGCGGTCGGTCAGGCGGAACACGCGCCGCACCAGGGACTCTTCCTCCCGGTCGAGCGTGCCGGCCCGCCGCGCTTCGCCGACGAGCATCACCAGTTCCTCGCGCTGGTAGGCGACATGCCGGCCGCTGGGCGCACGGAGGCCGAACAGGCGCAGGGAGCCGTTGGCGACGGCATTCAGCGTCCAGATGAAGGGTTTGAAAATGCGGTGGAAGACGGCGGTCGGCGGGACGGTCACCAAGGCGGTCGCCTCCGCATTCCACAGCGCAATGCTCTTGGGCGCCAGCTCGCCGAAGATGATGTGGAGCGCCGTAATCAACCCAAATGCCAGCGCGGCCGACAGCGTGTGCAGCGCCGCGGGCTGCCACCGGGCGGGCAGGTCGACGATCAGCGGCTCGATCAGCGTCGCGACGACCGGTTCGCCGATCCAGCCCAGCCCCAGGCTGGCCATGGTAATGCCCAACTGGGTGGCGGCCACGAACGGCTCGGGGTTGTCGGTCGCGCGCTGCACCAGCCGGGCGGCGCGGCGGCCGGCCCGCACCATCTGGGTGATCCGCGTGCGGCGGGCTTTGACGATCGAGAACTCGGCCGCCACGAACAGGCCGTTGGCGGCCACGAGCGCGAAGACCGCCAGCAGGCGCAGCGTGATGGCTCCCGGCGAGAGGTCCATGCGTGTCACCTCACTCGCAGTGAGGTTCCGCGACCGCGGAGCGCCTCCTTGCATGGCGAGGGCGCGGCAGGATACAATCACAGCAGTGACCGCACGCGAATCGCCCCAGACCCCCACTGCGCCACCCGACGATCCGGCCAAGCTCGCGGACTTTGAGGCGAAAATCGCCGCCGGCGACCGTATCGAGGCAGGGGAGTGGATGCCCGCCCAGTACCGGGCGGAGTGCCTGCGGCTGATCCAGATGCACGCCAACTCGGAGTTGATGGGCGCCCTGCCGGAACGGGAATGGATTCCCCGCGCACCCACGCTGCGCCGCAAGATGGCGCTCGTTGCGAAGGTCCAGGACGAGGTGGGACACGCGCAGCTCCTCTACCGCGTGGCCGAGGATCTGGGCAAACCCCGCACCCAAATGCTCGAAGACCTGCTGGCGGGGCGGAGCAAATTTCACAACGTCTTCCACTATCCCGCCGAGACCTGGGCGGACGTGGCGGTGATCCAGGTCTTTGTCGACGGCGCGGCGATGCAGACGCAGGGCGCGCTGCGTGCCTGCAGCTACGCGCCGTACGCGCGCGTCCTCAAGCGCATCTGCTACGAGGAAGACTTCCACATCCGGTTGGGCATCGACGTGCACCGCACGCTGGCCGAGGGGACGAGTCCGCAGCGGGCCATGCTGCAGGAGGCGATCACGCGCTGGTGGCAGCCGATCATGCACTTTTTCGGGCCGCGCGATCAGGCCTCTCCGCACCTGGAAACGATGATGCGGTGGCGCATCAAGGTCAAGACCAACGACGAACTCCGCCAGCAGTTCCTCCGGCAGTTTGTGCCGCTGATCACCGACTACGGGCTGCGGGTCCCCGACCCACAACTCGCCTGGAACGAGGCCGGGCAGCGGTACGACTACGGCGAGCCGGACTGGGAGGAGTTCAAGCGGGTGATCAGAGGCGACGGGCCGAAAACGGCGGCGCGCCTGGCGGTCCGCAATGACTACTGGCAGCGGCACCAGTGGGTGCGCGAGGCCATGAGCGCATGGGGGATGGCAGCATGACGGACGAGCGGGCGGGGTTCACGCCGGTGCACCTGTATGAGTACCTGGTCAAGGCCCGGGCGAAGCTGCTCGATTGGGTGCGCCCCTTGACCCTCGAGCAGTACACCAAGGAGTTTCCCTTCGGGCTGAAGACGCTCCGCGACACGCTCGTAGAGATTCCCATGTCGGAATGGTCCTACATCCGGAGGATCCGCGATGAGCCGCTGGGCCTCAAGGCCCAGGAGGAGCATCCTTTCTGGAAATACTACGAGACGGGATTCGCACCGCTGGAGGCCGCCTGGAAGGAGCTGGTCGAAGACACCCGGCGCACGCTGCGGCGCATCCCCGATTGGTCGAAGCCGGTCGAATACACAACGCTGGGGACAGAGAAGCGATACCGGATCCGGGCGACCACCGGGGGCATCGCGGGCCAACTGCTCTTTCACGAGATCCACCATCGCGCCCAGGCGATGGCCATGCTGCGTCAGCTCGGGATCCCCGCGGAAAACCTCGACTACTCACTGCTGGTCTACGAGCGCACCGAACTGCCCGGCGTGACGCGCTAGGGGAGGGGAGAGGAGATGCCCCGCCTCGCAGCCCTGCTGGGGAAGTCCGACGCGGAGGCGGCGCATCTGTTTGCGGTCCTCCGCCAGGATACGAAAGGAGACCCGCACGTTCACGTCGGTGACGTCCACGCGACCGACGCGGAGATGGCGCTGGTCCTGGCCAAGGAGCAGTTCACCCGGCGCGACCCGTGCGTGAACTTGTGGGTCGTGCCGTATGCGGCGATCGGCGCCACCTCCTATGACGACGCGGATATCTTCGAGCACGGCACCGACAAGAGCTATCGCTTCGGGGGATCGTACCGCGAACAGCAGCGCATCACGCGCCCCCGGACGAAAGCGAAATGAGCAGTCTGGCCACCCAGCCCGCCCTCCAGCAGCCTGCATTGCGCGAGGCGCTGGCCGCCTATCTCGTCGCGCTGGCCGATGATGAACTCCTCCTCGGGCACCGCCATTCGGAGTGGACCGGGTTCGCGCCCGACATCGAGTCCGACGTGGCCCTGTCGTCCATCGCCCAGGAGGAGCTGGGCCACGCCCGGCTCTTCTACGACCAGGCCTGCGAGCTGACCGGCGGCGATCCGGACCGGCTGGCGTTCGGCCGGTCCCCTGATCAGTTTCGCAACGCCGTCCTGGTCGAGCGGCCCAACGGTGACTGGGGGTTTACGATCGTCCGCATGTTCCTGTACGATCAGGCGGATCACCGGCGGTTGGACGCGCTTGCTGCGGGTTCGCTGCGGCCGCTGGCGGATCTGGCGGCGACGGTGCGGCGCGAAGAGAAGTATCATGCGCTATACGGGGAACAGTGGCTGCGGCGACTCGCCGCGCCTGCGGGCGCTGGCCGGAGCCGGATGCAGGACGCGCTGGCCCGGGCGTGGCCCGAGGCGCTGGCCGTCTTTGAGCCCGTGCCGGGGCAGGGGGCGCTCGTGACCGCCGGGGTGCTCGTAATGGATGAGGCGGCCCAGCGCGCCCAGTGGCAGGAGGCGGTCACCCAGGTCTTGGGGAGCGCGGGCCTGACAATCCCTGCGGGGGGGCCTGCCGGCGGCGGCCGGGCCGGGCGGCACACTGCGGAGCTGCAGTTCCTGCTTGAGGAGATGACGTCTGTCTGGCGTCTGGACCCAGCCGCGACATGGTAACGAAGACCGTCGAAGACCAGATCTGGGACCTCCTGGCGACCATCGAGGACCCAGAATTGCCGATCACGGTGACCGACCTCGGGCTCATCGACGGCATTCAGGTGACCGGGCGGCGCGTGCATGTCCGGCTGGTCCCCACCTACAGCGCTTGTCCCGCCATTGAGGTTATGCGTCAGGATATCCGGGCAAAGTTACTCACCCTGCCCGGGGTAGAGGAGGTCACCGTCGAGCTGACGTTCGCGGTGCCCTGGACGATGGCCCGCATGACGGAACGCGGCCGGCAGCGCCTGCGGGACCATGGGTTGAGCGTGCCCGCCCAGCAGAGCGCCGACCCGGTCACGTGTCCGTTTTGTGGCTCAACCAACACCGCGCTGGAGAATCCGTTCGGGCCGACGCTGTGCCGGGCGATCTACTATTGCCGGGAGTGCCGGAATCCCATTGAGCGGTTCAAGCCGCCGGCAGACTGAGATCCCGATTGGAGGACTCATCCGTGGCCACTCGTGAGCGCACGCCGGATCGTCGGGGTCGCCCGCTGGCCCCTGGAGCCCGGGTGCGGGTCTTGGGGGAGCAGGGCCAGCCGGAAGGCACCGTGGTGCGTGTGCTGGGCGATTACCGGGCCGTGACGGTGCTGCTGGACGCGCCCAGTAAGGCGGAGCGGATGTACCCCGCCGCAGAGGTGGAGGCGCTGGAGGGCGCGGCCGCCGGGCGGGTCAAGTTGACATAACAACTATTATCGGAAGTTAGCCACCCTGCAGCGCCCTCAGGTACCTGATCTGCCCCGAGTGATAGATATCGTGCGTGGTGGTCCGGACCAGGCGCATCGCCAGCGGCTGAGCACCGCCGCTCTTGTACCAGACGATATGCCGTGAAAGTTCCTCCTCATCGAGCGCCTGCGTCCGGGTGTGGAATTGCGCGGAGATCTCGAGCAGCGTCCGGCGATCCTTCTCCCAGTCGGCCGCGCTTCCGGCAGCCTCCTGCCAGTCCGCGGCTTCGAGCTCGGCTTCATCGAGCGGATTCCCATCCCAGGCACTGAGCACGCCGCGCTTCCACAGAATCAGGTGACGGACGATCTGCCAGATTGAGTGGCGTTGGGGAGCGGGTTTCCAGGCCGCCTGCGCAGGGGTCAAACCCTCGAGGGCTTCATTGAGCGAAGGCTGCCACTGCCAGTCTTCCTGGTAGACCGTCGTGTGAACATGGTCGAGGACAAGCTCCTTGATTGTCATGGCTCACCCCGTATGTCAGTTTGATGTCAATTCTACGAACAGGTGTTTGCCAATTTGGGATTTCTATGCTATACTCCCTGGCACATCCACTTGCACGGGCTCTGCGGGGGCCGCTGGGCCCCCTGGAGGGCGTGGCCATGGGGAAAGGTCTGACGCGGCGCCAGCGCGAGATTCTGACGTTCGTGCAGCGGTATGCCGAGGCCCACGGGTATCCGCCCTCGGTGCGCGAGATCGGCCAGGCCCTCGGTCTCACCAGCAGCTCCACGGTGCACAGTCACCTGTCGGCGCTGGAGAAAAAGGGGTACCTCCGGCGCGACCCCAGCAAGCCGCGGGCCCTGGAAGTTCTCCGTGACGAGCGGGAGGTTCCTCCCAAGAAGGTCGTTCCAGTCCCGGTGATCGGCCGCGTGGCCGCCGGCCAGCCGATCCTGGCCCAGCAGAACATCGAAGACTACTTCCCCCTCCCTACCGATTTCGTGCGCGCGGACGAGTGCTTCATCCTGCAGGTCCGCGGCGACAGCATGGTGGACGCCGGCATCTACGACGGCGACCTGCTCGTGGTCCGCCGCCAGCAGAACGCGACGAACGGCGACATCGTCGTGGCGCGGATCGACGATGAGGCGACCGTGAAGCGGTTTTTCAAGGAGGACGATCGCATCAAGCTACAGCCCGAGAATTCAAGGATGGAACCGATCTACACCCGCGACGCCGTCATCGAAGGGATCGCGACGGCCATCATCCGCCGACTACACTAAGCCGGCGCCTTCTTGCCGGTGTCGAGAGTCAGCGTTTCCTCCGGCCCCCGGAGGGTCAACGTCCAGCGATTGATCACGTCCCGACCGAGCAATGTGTGTGACCCCATGCCCGCCGCCTGGGCCGGCACCTTGACCCCCGCGACCTCCAGCTCCACGCCGTAGAGTACAACGCGCTCCGCGCCCGTCACGCCTCCTACTGTTACCTCGCCGATGACCGGCAGGCGGAGGTCCTTAGCAAGACGTGCCGGGATGACGCTGATTTCAGCACCGGTATCGACGAGCGCCGCCGAAACGGCTTCGGCCTGTCTTCCCGCGACCCCCACCCGTATAGGGAGGATCGGCGCAGCCGGGGATCTGGTGCGGTCATAGCGAAACCGCTGCGTCACCGGGCAACCCGCAGAGGCGTCGGGATCCTCACGATGCGCTCTTCGGGGGTTACTTTCGGCATTGCGATCGACCGCACGCCGTACTTTGCAAAGACACGCCGCGCCAGCGCGCTGAAGTCCGGGTCGTGATCCACGACCTTTCGGTTCACGATCGCGACGTACTCGTTGCGGTACCGCCGTACCAGGCGTTTACGGTTCGCTTCAAACCAATCCAGATCGGGCCGGATCGCCCCGATGCCATCCGGCATGTGCGCCCGCGCGCCCTCGCGCTTCAGGGCCCTGGCTAGCGCCTCTTTCGTGAAGGCGGTGAGGCTCATCCCTCGCCTGGCGGCTTCGGCCTTGGCCTCACGCACCAGCGTCCTGGGAACTCCCCGGAGGTACAACGTGGCCGTCTGCTGGACGTCATGCGCCATGCTTGCTCACCTCTGTTAGCATGATAACAATGTCGACCCCTATCGTCAACGTTTCCGAGAATGTGGCTACGACTAGAATGCGGCAGCGTCCTCCCATTTGCTATCGAAGCCGACGCGGATTGTTTCGATGAGCTCTCTTGCCACCGTTTCATCGACAGAAATGACAAAGGACTCCTTATTGCCGATATCCTTAAGGCCATGGCCTACGATGATTAACTTCGCGTCGCTGTGGACATATCGATCGTGCAGTTTCCTGGGATCGGGAAATAACCTAACTTCCAGATTCGGCCTTTCGACCTGAAGGTCAGCAGTAAGCCTCTTTAGCTTTGCTTGGTCACCAACAATACGTGCTGTCATAAACTTCGTTTGGCAACCCTCGGGAACCGCCTCTAGGGCATCAAGGGTGTGCTCACCAAAATAGGGATCAGAAATTCTGACAATTCCTACTAGACCCGATAGGATCTCGGAGAGTTTCTTTCGCGACGTGCGAGGCTGTCCAGCCTCAACATGAACAAGTTCGATGTTTCCTTCACTGACAAGGGACCGAACCTCCTGTATGCCTGGGACCATGACTTTGTACTTCGCAACCCCATCTAGGTGCCGAGAAGCAATTCGGTTACCGCCGCGGGAGAACGCTTTTTGAATCGCAACAGGGCTGGCAGCCACTCCTGCATCATGCAAAGCCTGCACAATTTCATCGACTGAGAGGTACTCCACACCGCACTCTTCTTTCGCGATGGTCAGAGTGGCTATTCCAACTCGAAGCGGCGATTGGTTGGAGAGGGCGGTCTTCAAAGTAGGACTCAGTTCTCTGAATCTTGCTTCTAGCGAAGGCCTCCTGCGTGGGCTACTCATGGGTTGACGTAAACCCAGACCCCCTTTTCCTTCAACCTCCTAAGTTCGCGTTTCTTCGTCAGCTTGATTAGGGCTGGCGAGAGCGACGTCTGAGGATAGATGTGGCCCAGCTCTTCCAACCGTTCTTGGATCGACCCCAACGTCCGCTTAGTGCCAAAGAAGCCTTCACTCTTGAGTTGCCTTATGTGCCCCATGGGACCCTCAACGCTTCCGGCGGCGGCTGCGACCCGGCTTCTCTTCCGCTTTGAAGGTTCTTTGTCCGTTTCACTCGGGATCGCGTAGTGATCAACCAAGTCTCGCACTTCTTTGTCGGATCCCTCTATGGAAATCCTCGCACCAGAAGGAAGGACGATATCGGCTTTTAGCATTGACCCCCTGGGCCTCCTTGAACCTTCTCTAATTCGGAGTTTGCGCCTCGTTACTTCGTACCAGCACCCCAAAAAGCCATCCGAAGGAAGCTCATCCGAACTACCGCCCGGTCCGGAGCTGAGAGGCCGGTCGGCCCGTCCGGAAGCCAGCCCGAGCGCTATGCTTACGCGCGAAGCTTTGTGATTTCGTCCTTAGCCTGCTGAAGGCCGTAAGCCGGGAGTGTGTACTCGCCCGTACCAACAGCCTCGATCACATGTGCGTCCTTTAGCGCCTTAAGCGCAGGGCGGAGCGTATTCCCAGGCAGCCCTGTTTGTTCCTGGATCTCCTTCACGGTCATGGCAGTGGTGCGTTCTTCTCCGGGAGCCACAAATCGCCACGCGTGGCGTCCCGAAAGTACGAGCAGGATTCGTACTCGTGCCGGAAGGCGACGACCGGCGGCGGTCAGGATCACTCTTCTCGTGTCCGTGGCCAGATTGGCATATCCTCTGAGTATTTCTTCAAGCAACTCCTCACCAACATCTTCTTCTTTGATGATCAAGTCCTTTAACGGCATGTGCGGGTCTCCTTTCCCCTCTTTCATCAATTTACCGATATTCATGAGGATTGTCAAGGTCCTCGAACCGGTTCGGGTGACAACAGATGGGAACGGCGGTCAGCGATTCGGAGTTTGCGCCTCGTTACTTCGTACCAGCACCCCAAAAAGCCATCCGAAGGAAGCTCATCCGAACTACCGCCCGGTCCGGAGCTGAGAGGCCGGTCGGCCCGTCCGGAAGCCAGCCCGA
>JBIOWP010000053.1:0-99102 GCA_044868695.1 bacterium | reverse complement strand
GTGTTCCGTCGCATATTGGCAGGCGAGCATGCCAGGGAGCGTGAGGCCTGCACATCCAATCCGAAGCCGCCCGACTCGACGCGAGGGACCGCCCCCGAGCAGCCAGCCGCCCGTCCATTCAGACGACCCACTATCTAGAATAGGGTAATGGGTATTTTAAACTGAACTACTACTCGGAAACCGGGGTGAACGCGGCGCGCGCGGCAGTCGCGAGGAGCGTTGTGATCTCGTCCATGGAAAGGGAGAATGCCGCTGCCGCCGCCGCAAGCTCGCGGGAGATGTCCGTCCCAAGCAGCAGCGGATCGTCGCTGTTGACGGTCACCGGCACCCCGGCGTCCATCAGGGGGCGCAGCGGCAGTGCATCCATCGACGGGCACAACCCCAAGAAGAGGTTGCTGGTGGGGCAGATCTCGAGCGCGACCCGATGCTCGCGCAGGTAGGCCAGCAGATCGGCGTCGTCGGCCGCGCGGATCCCATGGCCGATGCGCTGAGCGCCGAGCTGGTACACGGCGGTCCAGATGCTGGCGGGTCCTGCGAACTCGCCGGCGTGCACCGTGATCCCCAGTCCGGCCTCCCGGGCATGGCCCATCGCCCGGGCGAACAGCGCCGGAGGATAGTTCTGCTCGTCGCCGGCCAGATCGACGCCTACCACGCCGCAGTCGCGGGAGGCCATCGCCTCCCGGACGCGCTGCTCAGCTTCGTCGGGCCCGCGCTCCCTGACGATGGTGATGAGAAACCCGCACCGGATGCCCAGTCGCGCTTCAGCGCGGACACGGGCGCGGGCCATGGCCTCCAGCATCGGGCGCGCGCCCAGCAGGGTGAATCCCCGCCGCCCGCCGACCCGCACCTCGACATACCGCACCCGGTGCGCCGCCAATTCCTCAAGCAGCTCATATGTGATCGTCTCGATATTGCCGGAAGTGTACAGGCTGTCCGCGATCTTTCCGGCGCGGCTGAGGTATCGGAGGCGGCGGAGCCTGTCGTAGCCGGCAAACTTCGACGGATCGGCCACCAGATGCGGCTCGGTCACCACGGGCCTGCCGGGCGGATCGTCGCCTCGGGACCGGCGACCGGCCAGCCGGCGCAGCCTCAGCGACGTCTCTAGATGGAGGTGCAGTTCGACCTTCGAGAGATCTTTGATCGCCTGCATCAACGGCACCGATGGCATGCGGCTAGGTAGCGGGGAGGTGGGTCATCTTGGTGGACATCTATCCTGTATGATAATATAGCCGCGACACAGCGGGACGGCCTTCACAGGTGGTCTCGGGCATGACCGATTCATCAGGCACCGCCGGATCACGAAGCGTGAAAACAGCCCCGCCTCACGACCTCAGCCGCGACGAAATCGAAGCCGCGCAGCAATGGTATGCCAGGATGGTGCTGGCGCGCCGGTTCGAGGACGAGGCGGAACGCGAGTTCCGCCGGGGCAAGATCGGCGGCTACCTGCATGTCTACAGCGGCCAGGAGGCGATCGCGGCCGGGTTTCTTGCCGTGCTACGCACCGATGACGTCTTCTTTACCGCGTACCGCGACCACGCCCACGCGCTGTTCCGGGGCGCCCCGCCCCGCGCGATCATGGCCGAACTGTTCGGCAAGGCCGCGGGGCTCGCCAAGGGCAAAGGCGGCTCGATGCACCTCTTCGACGCCTCCCGCGGGTTCTATGGGGGATACGGGATCGTCGGCGGGCACATCCCGCTGGCCACCGGTGCGGCCTACGCCCTGCGCCATCAGGGCACCGACCGCGTCTGCGTGTGCTTCCTCGGAGACGGCGCGATGAACAGCGGCGCCTTCCATGAACCGGTCAACATGGCGGGCCTGTGGGGGCAGCAGGGACTCTGCCCCATCGTCTACATCGTCGAGAACAACCAGTACGCGATGGGCACCTCGGTCGGGCGGTCATCGGCGGTCCCTATCCTGGCCAGCCGGTTCGCATCGTATGCGATCGACCACGAGCGCGCCGACGGAATGGACTTTATTGAGGTACGCCGCCTGGCGTCGCGCATCGTGCACCGGGTGCGCGAGACCGGACGCCCGTACGGGGTGGAGCTGCTCTCCTACCGGTTCTCGGGCCACGGCGCTGCCGATCTGTTCCAGCCGTACCGCACGAAAGAGGAGATTGCTCAGGCGCGGCAGCGCGACCCACTGACCATCTTGGAAGACCGGCTGCGTGCGGCCGGTGCGCTCTCGGATGCCCAGGTGACACGCATTCGCGAGGACGCCGAGCGCGCGGTCACCGAGGCCGTCCAGTTTGCCGAGACGAGCCCCCCGCCCTCCGCGGACCAGCTGTACACCGACGTGTACGCCGGCGAGGACTAGCCGTGGCGGAACTGACCTACCGCGACGCGCTGCGCTCGACGCTCATCGAGGAGATGGACCGCGACCGCAGCGTCGTCCTCCTCGGCGAGGACATCGGCATTTACCAGGGGACGTTTCGTGTCACCGCGGACCTCCTGGCCCGCTTCGGGCCCACCCGGGTCATCGACACCCCCATCTCAGAGCTGGGCTTCGTCGGCGCGGCCGTCGGGATGGCGATGCTGGGCCTGCGCCCGGTTGTGGAAGTCATGACCTGGAATTTCTCCCTGCTGGCCATGGACCAGATCGTCAACAACGCGGCGAAGCTGCGGTACTTTTCCGGCGGGCAGGTACAGGTCCCGCTGGTCATCCGGGGGCCGAACGGAGCCGGCGTCCAGCTGTCGGCGCAGCACTCTCAGAGTCTTGAAGCCATGTATGCGCACTTCCCAGGGCTGTATGTCGTGGCGCCGGCCACGCCGGCGGACGCGAAAGGGATGCTGCGCACGGCCATCCGGGGCTCCGACCCGGTCATCTTCCTGGAAAACCCGGCCCTGTACGGGATGAAAGGGGATGTACCGGATGCCGACTTCGCCCTGCCGTTCGGGAAGGCCGCGGTCGCGCGCCCGGGACGCGACGTGACGGTGGTGGCGTACAGCCGGATGCTTTTGGTGGCCCTGGCCGCGGCCGAACGGCTCGCCGCAGATGGGATCGAGGCCGAAGTCGTCAACCTGCGCACACTGCGTCCCCTGGACGTCGACGCGCTGGCCGAATCCGTGGCACGCACGCACCGTGCCGTGGTGGTCCAAGAACAGTGGAAGCCCTTCGGCGCCGCCGCGGAGATCGCGATGCGGATCTATGAAGAGGCGTTCGACCAGCTCGACGCGCCGGTCGAGCGCGTCACCGGCGCCGATGTGCCCATGCCGTATGCGCGCAACCTGGAGCTGCTGGCGGTGCCGCACGAGGAAGACGTCGTCAGCGCCGTCAAGAAGACGCTGGGCAAAACATAACACCGGGATACGGGATCGGGGATCCGGGATCCGTAACATGATGCGCAGGTCCGGATCCCTGATCCCGGTTCCCGGATCCCGTCGTTGGAGGGTATTGCGGTGGGCGACGTCATCATGCCGAAGATGGGCGACGCGATGACCGAGGGCAAGGTCCTTAAATGGAAGAAGCGCCCGGGCGACCCCGTCGTCAAGGGCGAGCCCATTGCCGAAATCGAGACCGACAAGGTGAACGTCGACATCGAGGCGGAAGAAGCCGGCGTCCTCGCGCAGATCCTGGTCGAGGAAGGCGTGAGCGCACCGGTCGGCGCGAGCATCGCCGTCATCGGCGCGCCAGGACAGAAGGTTCAGGCGCGCCCGACCCCGAGCCGGGGCGAGGCGGGCGCGGCCGCGCCGCCCTCCCCTGCCCCGCCCGCACCGGCGCGCCGGGCCCCCGCGGCCACCCCGGCCGCGGCGGATACGGGAGACCGCGTCAAAGCGTCGCCCCTGGCGCGGAAGCTAGCCGACGAACGCGGCATTGATCTCGCCGCCGTCCGCGGATCCGGCCCGGACGGCCGCATTACTAAGGAAGACGTGGAGGCCTTGCTGGCCACCGCGACGCCCTCAACACCAGCGGCCGCCTCTGGAGGAGAGTACGAGACCGTTCCCCTATCACGCATCCGCCAGACGATCGCGCGCCGGATGGCGGAGAGCAAGCAGCAGGCCCCGCACTTCTACGTCACGGTCGAGGTCGGCATGGATGACGCGCTCCGGGCCCGCCAGCAGCTCAACGAGACGGCGGGGGACCCGAAGGTCTCCGTGAACGACTTCGTCATGCGGGCCGCGGCCCTGGCGCTGCGCACCTTCCCCAACCTCAACAGCGCGCTCATCGGCGGCGCGGTCCGCCGCTATCGCCGGATCAATCTGGCGATGGCCGTCGCCCTGCCCGACGGTTTGATCGCGCCGGTGATCCATGATTGCGACCGCCTCACGCTCACGGAGATTGCCGCGAGGACGAAGGACCTTGGAGAGCGCGCGCGCAGCGGTCGGCTGCGGTCCGAGGACTACGACGCAGGCACGTTTACCGTCAGCAACCTGGGGATGTTCGGAGATATCGACAGCTTCGTGGCCATCATCAACCCGCCGCACACAGGCATCCTGGCCGTGGGCAAAGCCATGCCGGCTGCGGTCGTGCGGAACGGCGCCGTGCTCGCGGCGACCACGATGAAGATCACCCTGTCGGCCGATCACCGCGTCACCGATGGGGCCGAGGCCGCGCGGTACCTTCACGAGGTGAAGCGCCTGCTCGAAAATCCGCTCCTGCTGGTCACGTCTCCCGAGTAAAGTGTTCGGTGATGACCGCTTCCACCTGCGAGGCGATGGTGTCCCACTGCGCCGACGGATTGCGCGTGATGGTGATGAAATCATTGAGGAAGAACACCTGCACCACACCCGGGATCCGGAGCAGCGCGGCGGCCAGCGGCGTTGACGCCGCCTCCTCCGGAGTTCGGAACGTCTGACTCCGCCCCTCCGTCAGCCGGCGGTTGAGGGCAAACTTCAGGGCGTTCACGTTTGGGGTGGGCTGGATGTCAATCGCGATCGCGTCTGTCACGACGGCCCTCCCGAAGACATTTCGGATTGCGAATTGGCGATTGCGAATTGGAGACTTCCATCAGGACAATCCGCAATCCACAATCCGCAATCCACAATTGCACTACTTCCCCCATTATCGCCCGCGACGCCCGGTCAGGGGAACGTCTTCTTGATCACCGGCCTGGTGCTGACCAGCGGGATGGCCACCTCGGCCACGTCACCCGGCCGCAGCACGAGGGGGAGGACGCCGGTGCCGGCGACCTTCCACTCAGGCGGGAGCGCGGCGAGATCGACGGCGAGGGTGTACGCGCCGGGCAGCAGGTGGCTGAACTCCACGCTGCCGCTGCCGTCCGACGTCCGGGTCCCGCCGCCGGGCAGCAGCATGAAGACGATTCCCTCGAGCCCCGCTTCACCGGCGCTGAGCGCTCCATCGCCGTTCTCGTCGAGGAACGCCGCCACGCGGACGGTGGCGCCGGGAACCAACCCAAAGGCGATCTCGCTCGTCCCTCCGGTGGCGACGACGACTTCCGCCTGGGTCCGCGCGGCAACAAGGCCCGCGGGGACGGTCGTGTCGTCAATCGAAATCACGTATTGCCCTTCACCGACCCCGTCCACCGCCAGCCGCCCATCGGCGCCGGACTGCGCGGCGCTGCGGCCGTCGATCCGCACGGTCACCCCGGCCACGCCCGGCTCCTCCGCGTCGCGGGCGCCGTTGCCGTTGGTATCGGCGAAGACAACACCGGCAAGCTGCCCGACGCGCGGCGTCCCATACACGTAGACCGGATACCCGTACTGGAATGTGAGATACGGGGTCGTCACGCCGTCAGGCGTCGTGAATTTGACTCCCCCTCCCACCACCAGCTGTGCGCCCGTCGGGAGCGGCTGCAGGAACCCGAGTTCGACCGCACTTTCCGTGGACGCCGTAGGCGCGGCGAACACCTTGTACCGCAGCGCAGCCGTCATGTCAAAGCTGGGCGAGGGACGGAAGGTGAGGCCGAGCGCGGATGACCACGACTCGGTGGCGCCGGTGGACCGGATGACTTCGGCCCAGACCGGCAGCCCGCTCGGCGGCGTGTACCCGGCGCGCAGCGACAGCGTCGACGTCGCAGACGCCGTTCCGGACAGCAGGTCGATCGAATCCAGGTAGCTCACGCTTGCGGCAAATCCCCAGCGGCCGGACGCGAGGCTCGCCCCCAGTTGTCCCGTGGTCGCTCGTGTGTGGACGCCGGGTGAGGCATCTTCGGTCAGGCGGAGTTCCGCGGCCAGGCCGAGCGCAGGAGTGGGCCGGTAGTTGACCAGCAGTCCGGAGGTCGTCCGGTCGGGCTGCCCCGCCGCGCTCAGCGCGGCCACGTTGGCGAGCATCGACCAATCCGGCGCGGGTTGATAGGCGATCTCGAACAGCGGTCCGCCCCGGCCCGCGAAGACCGCGCTGTTCCCCACGGCTGGATAGCCTGGGTCGAGCGACAGGTAGCTCAGCGACATGGTCAGGGTGCTCGACGCCGCCGCGACGCCGGCGCGCCATCCTGCGCCCGACGACGATCCTGCGCTCCCCGCGGCGACTTCGCTGAACGCCGTCAACCGGTCACCGACCGGATGATCGGCGCGGGCCTTGAGGATCAGCCCGCCCGAGACGGGCGCGTACACCAGGCCGGTGCCGAACGTCCACTCCCCCGATTGCGGCAGGTCCAGGTTCACGCCATACACCGACTCCGTCCCAGATGCCGACAGAGTGCCGCCGAAATAGGTCGCGGTGGTCGGCCCGGCAAGATTCTCGTACGTCCCACCGGTCACGCTCTGCTGGTACAGCGTGAGCGGTGAGTCATGCAGCGTCAGCGACCCGACGGTCACCAGCGTCACGGGCGTCCGCACCGTGAGCGAGCCGGCGGCCTGAATCGCGCCCCCGGACGCGGCCACCGTCACCGTGCCGTCGACGCGCTGGTCTCCCTCGAGCGTCCGGAACTGGGCCTGCGCGCTGGCGGTCGCCTCCGTGGATCCCCCCATGGCGACGCCCAGGGAGACGTAGCCCGACGCGACCAGCGGCGGCTGAGTCTGACGGACGAACTCGCCCACGAACGGTGCCGGCGGCGCGGTGAGCGGCGCCGGGGTCGTCGGCGCGGCGGGCCGTGTGGCAGAGGCGACGTGGAACGACGCGGGCGTTGTGATCCACAGCGTGAGCTCTGTGCTGTCCCACAGCGTCAGCGTCTGGAACAGCACGTCGACTGCGGACGAGGGGATGAAGGTCGATCCATCGATGAGCCGCACCGGCGCGGACAGCAGGGCCCACACCAGCCCGCCGGACCAGACTTCCATGCGACCGGGGCGGAGCGTCAGCAGAGTGCCGTCGGCCCGGGTCACCGTCACGGCCTGGCGGTCGGCGGCCACCTCCGTGCCAAAATGGCGTGCCAGCGGCCGAAGCGGAAGATAGAGGACCCCGTCGACCATGACGGGAGCGGGGAGCACGCCAAGGGGACTCTCGTTAACGAGGACGCGGACGGCAGACGAGCCCTTCGCGGGCATGATGCCCAGATCCAGCAGCAGGACGGCGCACAACAGCAGTGCCGCCGACCATCGGGGGTGAGGCGCCGCCTTCCAGGGGGGAGAGGTGTTCACCTGTTCGCACCGTCGCGCCTTACGGTTTACGCACGAACCGGGTCTCGCCCGCAAGCAGGACGGTTCCGCCGAAATCGACCACGGCCTTCACGGTAAACGTCCCGGGGTCGAGGGGCGTGTTCCAGGGCGCATTGAACTCGCGCACGCTCCCGGGGAGGACCGTCGCCTCGTCCAGCGGCACCCTGCCCACCACCTGCCCCGCGGCATTGAGGAGCGTGACGTCGCCCCTGGTGCGCACGTGGACGTTGCCGGTGTTCTTGAAGACCACCCTGATGTCCGCACCCTTGCCGCCCGGTCGCGCCGCGGCTAGCATGTTGATGAGATCGCCCTGCACGACTTCGGTGCCCCGGATCGGCACGAGCAGTTTGGCGGCGAGTTTGGGGACGATCACGGACACCGTGCCCCGGATCCCGCCGGTCTGCAGGACCGGCGTCGGGGCGATCACAATCGCGCCGTACCGCCCGCCCCGTGCGTCGCCGGCGACCGTGACCGTCACACGCACGGGCATCTGGCGGTCTGGGTCGAGGTCGAACTCCGCGGGCACGATCCGGCTCATCGACGCCACCGACCAGGTCGTGCTGGCCGGCGCGAGGATGTCGATCGTGCCGCTGGGGCGGATGTTGATGTCTTCCACGCTCACGCGGAACCGGACACGGCGGGGGGACTTATTGTAGACCACCAGCGTCCCGCTCGCGGTACCCGCGGGGCTGGGGACGAGCTCCACTTCAGGCGGCGTCAATCCGAACTGCAGGGGCTCCGCCACCAGCGGCGTGCCCGACAATGTGAGGAAGGCCGCGGCGATCAGTCCGACTCTCGTGAATCGCTGAGTTCGCATCGGCCTTCCTCCACGATTGTTACGGCTGCACACCCAGGTACTCCACCACGATCGTGTAGGTCGCTGGGTCATCCAGGTAGGTCACGCACTGCTGGTAGCCCACCACGATGTCACGGCTGGCCGTCTTGGCCTGGTTGAGCGCGTAGAGGTTGGCATAGATCGCCGTGATGTTGGTGTAGCTGAGCACGTCGCCGCCCTGGTACTGGAAGGCGTTGCTCATCTCAACGAGACCATTCTTCGCCTTGCCGTTCGGGTAACCGAGCGGCTCCGACCGGATCTGCATGTTCCACGCCTTGTTCGACTTGACGTTGATCGTCGAGGACGCGGGGCTGCAGGCGCCCGGATCGGCCGCGGCGATGGACGCCGTCGCCGGCACGGTCAGGTCGATCTTCGCCGAGGCGGCCACGGAGACGGTCTGGCTGCCGCCTGGGGCGCTGTAACCGGCACCGGCGACGACGGCCATGAGAAGCGCCGCGAGCAGGATGCCGCGAATCATACGGCCACGCTGTCGAAACATCTGAGTGCCTCCTGTGAGGATCATGTGATACCCCCGTGTCGGGGTCCTACCCCCAGAATCAGCAACTTTGGTGCCAGCCGTGCAACTATGACGGCAACTCTAACGAAAGTACCACGCTCAGGCTTACCGCAATCCCTATGGGAGTTCCGTCGAAGTTTGGGGGTCGGGGGTCCGGGGTCGAGGGATCGGGGATCGGGGCCGGGGGTAGCAGCTGCGTGGAGTTGGCGACGTTCTACGGGATGCTCTCCAGGCCGCCGCCCGGCGTGTACCGGACGTTGAGGTCCCCGTTGGTGGCAAAGCACGCGGCGCCGGCGCCCATGGCCGACCAGTTCGTGCGCAGGACATAGTCGGTGGCGGGGCTTCCGCTCGGCCCATAGAGATACCCGCCCCCCATGCCAAACGCGGCCCCTGTGCACGGATCTCTCGGCAGCGTCCGGGTGTAGGTGGGCTGGAGACTGGTCGCAAGCGCCGGATACCGTCCAAAATCCACGAAATAGCTCTCCAGGGCCGTGGCGATGTTCTTGAGGTTCCCCTTGGTGGATGCCACCTGCGACTGCGCGCGGGCCCGCAGGAAGTTGGGGATCAGGATCGCCGCCAGGATCGCGATGATCGCGACGACGATCAGCAGCTCGATCAGTGTGAACCCGCGGTGGTTTCGGACCATGATGGCTTCTCCTGCCACACACATCAGCAAGTTGTGTGCCATTCCATTGGGGGGAACCGGGACGGACGTGGGGTGCGTGAACGACCCGACTAGACGAGCCCTGGATTGATCCGGATGCCGGTGAAACTGTCGTCAGAGGAAGAATCGTCGCCTTCGGAGGACGCGCCGTTGTCGGCTTTGGGTGCGGTGCGGCGCTCGCCTTTCAGGGCGGCGGCCAGCTCATCCAGATACCGGATGAGGGTCAGCCGCAGCGAGCCCATCTGGGCCGCGGTGCCGACCAGCACGGCGACGGCGGGACCGAGCGGCGCCATGACCACCGCGCGGCTCCCGAACACCACCAGAACGGCCTCCGGGGGCCCGAACGACGCGCTCTCGCCCAACCGTTCGCACACCATCACGCTGCTGGCCGCATAGGCGGCCAGGCCGTCGAGGTCGGCGTGGGCCTCGCCCACCGCCCCCAGCACGACGCCGTCTCCAGACAGCAGCAGTGCGGCCTGCGCCGCGGCCTGGCGGCGCAGCTCAGCGAGGACAGGTTTCAGGTGTTCTGAGGTCATGCTAGTGTTGTGCCCCATTCCGGCGTCTCGTAGCCGGGCTCAGGCCACCACCGTGGCGTCGGGCCCGCCCCGGGAGCGGCGCTGACCCTCGGCGTCCAGCCACGTGCGCAGCGCTAGATGAGTGCGCAGCATCTGCAGCGCCTCGCTCCGCATCTGGCTGACACGAGATTCCGTCACACGCAGCACGCGGCCGATCGACCACAGCGTCAGCCCCTCGCAGTAATGCAGGCCGATGACGACCTTATGGCGGACCGGGAGGACTTCGATGGCCCGCCACAGTTCACTGTCTCGTGCCTGCCGCTCGATGGCGCCGGCCACCTCGCCTCCGGCATCGCGGACCAGCGCGTCGGGCAGCCGGTTGCCGTCATCGAAGTCGTCCAACGAGACCGGCAGCCCTGCTTGCGCGTCCGCCAGCACTTTGCTGAGGGCCCGCGCCTCGAGCCCGGTGGCCCGCACGAGTTCATCGTCGCTGGGCTTGCGGCCGAGCCGCCGGGTGAGGGCGCTGACCTCGGCCAGCACCCGGTGGACGTTGCGCCTGGCCACACGCGGGAGCAGGTCCAGCGTGCGCAGATAGTCGTACATCGCGCCGCGAATGCGCAGCCGCGCAAACACCTCAAACGGGATGCTCCGGTCCGGGTCGAACCGGTCAATGGCTTCGAGCAGTCCGATCATGCCGTAGCCTTCCAAGTCTTCGCTTCTGACCGACGGCGGGACGCGGCCGGCCATCTGGCGCGCCTGGGTCCGCACCAACGGTAGGTAGGCGAGGGCCACATGCTCCCGCAGCGCCGGGGTGCGCTGTTGTTTGAACGCCTGCCACAGCGCGGCAAGAGAGTGGGGAGGCTCGGCCATCGACACTCCTCTAGGCGATCTCGGCCAGGGCTGACGCAGCCTGCTGGAGCAGGGCATCCGGTGAGCTGGGCGGCACGGCGCTCTCCGCGAACCCGATGCGCAGGCGCACCGTGGTCCCGAAGCCTGGAGTGAGGTCGGCCAGCGCGACGCGCGCCACCCGGTCGACAATCGACGCGGCCTTGTCGCGGTTCACGCCCGCCAGCAGCACGCCAAACTGTCCGCTCCCAAGGCTGGCCACGATGTCGCAGGTCCGCATGCCGTCGGCCAGCCGCTGGGTGAACGACTGGAGCAGTTCGGAGCGGGCCGGCTCCTCGGCAGCGGCGTCCAGCTCCAGCAGCGCCACGGAAAACTCGGTCGCGTGCTGCTGCGCCCGCTGCAGTTCCTCTTCCAGGCGCGCCAGAAAGTGGTGGCGATTTCGCAGTCCGGTCTCGCTGTCGAGGTAGATCAGTTCGCGCAGCCGGGCCTCGCGGCGCATCCGCGACAGCGTCTGTGACAGCGCGTCCGCCAACCGGCCCAGGCGCTCGAACTCGTCCTCGGCGAACGTCTGGGCGGTGCGGGCCAGCGCCACCACGCCCGCGACGACACCCTGCTGCACCAACGGAAAGGCGAGGAATGCACGCAGCGCCTCGTCGGCAAACGGGGAGCGGTCATCGGTGTCCGCCGGATCCGGAATCACCACGGCCCGGCCCTCTTGAGCCACCCAGGCGGACAGCCCGGAGCCGCGCGCAAAACGGATGCGGTCGGCAAGCTCGATGTGGCTGCCGCGCACGGCCACCGGCAGCAAACGGCCGGTGGTCCAGTCGGTCACATAGAGCGTCCCATGCTCGAACGGAATGATCCGATGCGCCAGATCCAGGAAGCGCTTGTACGCCAGACCCAGGGGAAGCTCTTCGTCCCCCAGCTTGGCGCACTCGAGCCGCAGGGCCATCTCCTCCGCCTCCTGGGCGAGGTGATGTCCATTCACGTCGGAGTGGTCGGCAGGACGCCCAGGATCCCGGCCGGTTTGGGCCGATCCGTTCCCGGGGTGTGACCGACTGCGTCGAGCGCGGCGTGGCATGCTGCTTCCTCCTCAAACGGTGCTACCAAAATGGGAGCAACTGGCGTGCCACACCCCGAAACTACGGGATCAGGGATCAGGGATCCGAAAACGCAACGAGCCAGAATCTCGTATGAGCAACGGGGACGTTTTCGATGGAGTGAGGGCCAGGGAGTGGGACGCGGCGGGTAGTTACTGATCCCTAATCCCGGATCCCTAATCCCGAAGTTTCGTGCTACTTGGCTTCCGCCAGGGGGCCGCGCGAGGTCGACGGGGAGATGTTCATCTCCTCGCGGTACTTCGTGACGGTGCGGCGCGCGATCTTGACGCCCTCGGCCGTCAGCGTGTGGGCGATCTGCTCATCGGTCAGCGGCTGCGTTTCTGCGGCGATGATGGCGCGGATCCGCTCCTTTGTCGGCAGCGACTGGTCGAAGAAGAGGTCGAAGCTGACGACGCGCCCGGCGGGGAGCTGCGCGAACTTCCCGTCCAGCGCCCGGCTCACCGTCGATTCGCTGATGCCCAGCTCGGCGGCGATCATGGCCTTGGTCAGCGGCTTCATGTGGGCCTCGCCGCGCTCGATGAACTCCCACTGGGTGCGGATGATCGTCTGGACGATGTTCGCGAACGTCCAGTTCCGCCGCTGCAGGGCCTCGATGAACAGCTTGGCGCGGCTGACGTAGTCCCGGACGTGCTCGCGCGACTTGTCCGAGTACCCGGACGCGGCGCGGCGCATCTGCCGCCGGAGATCGTCATAGAACGCGTTCACGCGCAGCGAGAACGCGTCCTGCCGGACCAGCTCGACCGCGAACCCGTCCTCGGTGCGCCGGATGACGACATCGGGCCGGGCGACTTCGGCCGGCCGCACCCGTCCCCCGTCCTGCTCGCTGCGGTAGCGTTCCCCGGGGTACGGGTAGCAGTTGGCCTTGACGAATTCATGGGCGTCCTTTACCTCGGCCACGGTGGATCCCAGGTCTTTGGCCACTTTTTCAAAGCGGTGCGCCGCCAGGTCGGGCAGGTGCGTTTCGACGATACGCTGCGCCAGATGGTTGGCCGCATTCGACTCCATGACCCGCAGCTGCAGCAGCAGGCACTCCTCCACGTTGCGGGCGCCGACCCCGATCGGCTCAAACCGCTGGAGCCGGCCCAGCACCGCGTCCACTTCCTCCACCTCGGCATTCAACTCCTGGGCCACCTGCGCCGTCGTGGCTTCCAGATACCCGTTTTCATTGATGTAGCCGATCAGACGCTCGCCGATCGCGTGGTCACGGGCCGACAGCCCCTGCGCCTGCAGCGTCATCATCAAATGTTCCTGGAGGGACACCGGGGCCGCCATGCGCGAGAATGGGTCGAACTCTTCCTCGTCAGAGGTCCAGGTCGCCAGCGACTGTCCCGCCTCGTCGGCCGACCACTCGGGTTCGCTGGACGCCGGCAGCTCATCAAGCTCCAGGGCGGGATTTTCGGAGAGTTCCTGCTCGATGCGGGCGAGCAGCTGGTTGAGCGGCAGGACCAGCAGCGCATTCACCATCATGAGCTTGGGCACCATGCGCTGGTGCAGCCCGATTCTTGCGCCGACACTCGGTTGGATGTGCGGTCCCGTCGACATGAGCGTCGCCTCTGTCGGTTACGCCGGCTCCGACGCGCCGACCGGCGCGCCGTCGGGGGTCAGCAGGTGCAGGTCGCCCTCCCGCAGGCCGGCCAGCACGGCCTCGATCACATCGGGATCGAACTGTGTCCCCCGGCCCCGCTCCAACTCTGCCAGCGCCTGCGCCAGCGGCATCGCCACGCGGTAGTACCGCGTGCTGGTCATGCTCTCGAGCGCATCGACTCCGGCGAGAATGCGGGCCTCCACCGGGATCTGGTCGCCCCGCAATCCCATCGGGTAGCCCGATCCATCGAATCGCTCGTGGTGGAACAGGACCGCTTCCACGACGCGGGTTGGGAAATCTGCCATGGCGAGAATCTTCGCCCCCATGAGGGTATGCGTCTTCATCCAGTCATATTCCTCAGAGGTGAGGTGTCCAGGCTTGAGCAGGACGCCGTCGCCGATGCCGATCTTGCCGATGTCGTGGAGCAGCGCGGCCGTCTTCAGATCTTCCAGGCGGTCCGCGTCCAGCCCCAGGCGCGTGCCGATGGCCATGGCGTAGTCCACCGACCGGTTGGAGTGTTCGCGCGTGGGATGGTCGCGCAGGTCCACGGTCGCCGCGAGCGCGTACACCGTGTTCCAGTACGAACGACGCAGCCGCTTGAACAGCCGGATGTTCTCGAGGGCGATCGCGCCCTGGGCGGCGATCACGCGGAGCACATCGCGATCGGCGCCGGCAAACGCGCTTTCCCGCGCCGCCGTCAAGACGCCAACCACGTGGCCGGCCGACTGCAGCGGCACCGACAGGGTCCGCCCGTCATCCTCGACTGCCGCCGGCGGCATCCCGTCCACACCCATCAAGTCCTCGGGGGCCACCTTCCATGACACCGATGCGCGCGCCGCGCCGACCTGTGACGTCGTCGTGACGCCCCCGGCCTCCGTGCCGCTGGCAGACGTCGTGACCATGAGTTCACGCCCATCCTCATCCAGCGCCACCAGCGTCACCGTGTCGGCGCTGAGCTCGTGCAGCACCGTCTCGGTGATGATCTCAAAGACCCGGCCCTGGTCGGCTTCCCCCAGACGGTTGCCGCGCAGATCCAGCAGCGGCTGCAGCGCCCGCAGGCGCGTATTGCGTTTGAAGTACAGTCCCTTGCGGAGGCCTTCCTCGACGGTCTTGCGCAGGTCGTCCGGCGTGAATGGCTTCATCAGGAACCCGTTCACGCCGAGCTTGACCGTCTCCAGCAGGCTGTCGAATTCGCTGAACCCGGTCATCACCACGACGGAGACTTCGGGCGCCTCCGTCACGATCTGCCGGGCCGCCTCCAGACCGGTCAGGCCGGGCATCCGGATGTCGGTCAACAGGAGGTCCGGGGCCTGGGTCCGGGCCATGGCGATCGCCGTCGGGCCGTCGGGCGCCACCGAGACCTCGTAGATGCGACCCAGGATCCTGGAGCACAGGTCCCGGATGGAGGCCTCGTCGTCGGCGATCAAGATCCTGGCTTTGGGGAGCACCCTGCCACCTCACTCCGTGCAGCGCTGCGCCGCACCCCGTCAGTCAATCGGTGCACGGTACAAGAGCAAGTTTCATGCCACGCCTAGCCAGCGGCCATGCCGGCGGGGCCGGCGGCGTCCAGACGACGCCGTCATCCCGTTTCTGCAGTGATGTTGTACTTCTGAATCTTCTCCTTGAGGGCGGCCGCGTCGATGCCGAGGACCCGCGCCGCTTCGTCAAGATTCCATCCGGTCATCTTGAGCACGGCGTTGATGTGCCGGTGCTCGACCTCCCCCAGGGAAAACGCCTTGGGAAACTTTGAGCCGGGGGACGGTTGTTCGTCCAGCCAGATCTCCTCAGTATCGATGAGCTCCCGGGTGGCGAGGATCACCACGCGCTGGATGGTGTATTCGAGTTCGCGCACGTTGCCGGGCCAGTGGTGGCTGCGGAGTTTCTTCATCGCCGCCGGGGTGAAGCCTTTGATACGCTTGCCGAACGCCACGGCGTACTTGTTCAAGAAGTGGTACGCGAGGGTCTGGATGTCTTCCTTGCGCTCGCGGAGCGGCGGCAGCTCGATCGGCATGACCGCCAGGCGGTAGTAGAGGTCGTCGCGAAACTGCCCCTCGGCGATCGTCTTCTTAAGGTCTTTGTTGGTGGCGGCCACGACGCGCGCGTTGACGTCGATCGGTTTGGCGCCGCCGACGCGTTCGATGACGCGCTCCTGAAGCACGCGCAGGAGCTTCACCTGCATCGCCACGCTCATGTCGCCGATCTCATCCAGGAAGATGGTCCCGTCCTGCGCCCGCTCAAACCGCCCAACGCGGCTGCTCACCGCACTGGTGAACGCGCCTTTCTCGTGACCGAACAACTCCGTCTCCAGGAGTGTTTCGGGAATCGCCCCGCAGTTGACCACGACGAAGGGGCCGTTGGCGCGCGGGCTCTGGAAGTGAATGGACCGGGCCAGCAGTTCCTTCCCCGTCCCCGTCTCGCCGTAGATCAGGACGGTGGCGTCGGTGGGAGCGACGGCGGCCGCGAGGTTGAGCACGTCACGCATCCTCGGGGAGTCCCCGACGATCCCCTCAAACTTGAAGGTGCGCATCAGCTCCTGCTGGAGGGCGCGGTTCTCCCTCACCAGCCGGGCGCGTTCAAGCGCCTGGTTGACCACGATCATGAGTTCTTCCGGACGGAACGGCTTGCCCACGTAATGGTAGGCGCCGAGCTTGATCGCCTGAATGGCCGTGTCGATCGTAGAGAACGCCGTGATGATGATCACCAGCGCGTCGGCATCGTGCTCCATGACCGACCGCAACACGCTCATGCCATCCAGTTTGGGAAGTTTAAGATCCAGGAGCATCAGGTCGAAGCGGCCGGCCTTGTACTTGGCCAGCCCTTCTTCCCCGTCCACGGCCGTCTCAACCGCGTACCCCTGATCGCGGAGGATCTTGCTTAACAGGTTGCGCAGATTCTCCTCGTCGTCGACAACGAGGATCGATGTCCCGTTGGTTACCATCGGGGCTCTCTTCTTGGGGCTGGAAATGGTGTCCTGCGAAGTTATGCCTCTGAGTCCGGGGGATTAGACGCGGACAAAAACGCCCGCCGCCTCGGCTCCGTGCGGTCGGCGTCGCAGCGTCCCCCCTGAGGTTCGCCTGCACCCGGTTCCCGCGTTCAGAGCACTGAGGCGGCGGGATACTATCCTTATCGGCTGTCCACGACTCTTAGTTCAGCCTCGCGGCATCGCCCCGCCGATGCGCGGTCGCCACCACGGTCAGGGCGGGCGCAAGCACGTGCTGCGACCACAGCGTCCGGTTCGCCCGTTCGACCGCGCCCAACCCGCGAACAAGAGAGGCGATCTTGCGGGTGGACCGGACGATGACGCGGTCTGCCCCGGGCAGCTGTCCGGCCAGCCGGCCGCGCCTGGCTTCCAGGTCCCGCAGGGTGACGACAAACGCGGCCTCGAGCACCGCCAGGTCGGCAGCTTCCTCGAACCGCCCCTGCCGCAGGAGCATGTGGCGCGAACGGGCCAGGCGCAGGAGCTCCCGGTGGACGGATACTTCACGCTGAAGAATCGCTCGAAGCCGTGCGGTCGCCTCATCCATCGCCTGACACCCTCGCATCGTTGAGGTGGGAATGGTCCGCGAGGAGTAAGAGCAACTCCGGTGCCACCGGGAGGTGTCGGCTGGCCTACCGGCTCAAGCTTTTGGGTAGGGTGTCGATAGACAGGGTGAACGGAACAGAAGTTGCGTTGACAGTGTGTGTGACGTGTGTTACAGTCAGCGAGCCGTCTTGTGGAGACCGATTGACATCTCGATTCGGAAGGCAGCATTCATGCGGTTCCTCACCGGCGAGATGGCGGGTCTATCCCGCGAAAAAGAGGAGTAAATCAATGCGGAAAGTCATTGCCGCCTTCGCGCTCTCGATCCTGATGCTGGCCGCTGCCAGCTCCGTGTCGTGGGGCTCCGCCACCTGGGAGTCCGCGACCTGGGAGTCGGCGACCTGGGAAATGTTCGACGCAGCCAGCGAAGCCTGGGAGTAGATCGCCGAAGGTCTGAGACATCACGCATGTCACGACGAGGGGGTCCACCGGACCCCCTCGTCGTGTTGTCCGGCCGGCCCCCCTGGTCCCGCGCTCGACCCCCTCAGATTCGGGCATAACAATTCTCGGAAGCTTCTTGAAAGTGGGCATTTCCCGGGCGTTGTGGCACCAATCTTGCTCCATTCTATGGGTAGCAACGCGATTCGACCCACGGGAGGGATCGACGATGAGAAAGATTCTGGCCGCCGCAGTCACGTTCGCACTCGCGATGTTCGCGGCGGCATCGGTATCCTGGGGCTCCGCCACCTGGGAGTCAGCGACCTGGGAGTCGGCGACCTGGGAAATGTTCGACGCAGCCAGCGAAGCCTGGGAGTAGACCGCGCCCCCTGGCGGGCCACCCCGCCAGGGGCTAATCTAATCTCGGAGTCCATCCCGGCGGCCGCCGGGTCTGACCGGGCGGCCCCCGGGCCATTTGCGTTCATGATGGTACACCGATGAAAAACCTTTCTCTGCCAGCCCGGATTTACGTCCTCGGCGTCATCATCGCCGGCGGCGTCCTCGCGGCGGTGCTGCCGCAGCTCCCGGGGGCGGCGGCGCGGCTGGACCTGCCCTTCTTCGTCTTCATCGGCACGGCGCTCCTCACCCAGCTGGTCGGCGTCCGGGTCATCATGCCCGGCCGCCAGGGCATCGCCTGGTCGCTGATCAACGCCGTCATCGTCGCCACCATTCTGCTGTTCCCCATTGGAAACACCATTGTCCTCGTCCTCATCACCTTCTCCGCGTACTGGTTCAAGCGGCGCGAACTGCCCTGGTACCAGGGGGCGTTCAACATCGCCCAGCACATCCTCTCCGTCGCGATGGCCGAGGCGGTCTGGACACTGACCCGGCCGGCCGCAGCCGAAGGCGTCCTGGCAATCCAGTGGTATGCGGCGGCATTCCTCGCCGGCACAATCTTCTACGCTGTGAACGGCGCGCTGGTCACGCTCGCCATCACCCTCGCCGCCAACAAGCCCTTTGGGCAAGTTGGGGTCATCTCGCGGTCGAGCTTCTACCGGGAGATGGTGCTGATCTGGCTGGGCGCGGTGGTGGCAGACTTCTGGATCGTCAACCCCTGGCGCACGGTGCTGTTGATGCTCCCGCTGATCGGCCTCTCCCAGATGCTGCGCATGCAGATCGAGGACGCCGAGCGCATCCAGCGCAGCAAGCAGGAGGCCGAGGGCCGGGCACAGCAACTGGCCAGCCTGAATGAACTGGCGCGGGCGCTCACCAGCAGCCTGGACCTGGCGCAGGTGTACGACGCGCTGCACGCCCAGGTGCGCAAGATCCCCTCGGTCGACGTGGTTGGGGTCGGCGTCTACAGCCCTGCCACGGACACGATCGAGTTCGGGCTGTGGCGCACCGCGGAAGAGGAGTTTCCGCCGTTTCAGCGGAGCGCCGCGGATCCTGCCCTCCGCCGCCTGCTCCAGTTGCGGGGACCGCAGGTCTACCGGCAGGCAGAGCACACCGAGGAAATCACCCAGCTGACCCAATACGGCCCGCTGCGCTACGACACCATGGTGGTGGCCATCCCCATGGCGGTCGGCGAGCGAGCGGTGGGTCTGGTCATCGTCGGGACACGCCAGGTGCTGTCCCCTCAGGAGACGAACCTGCTGTCCACCATGGCCAGCCAGGCAGCGGTGGCGGTGGAGAAGGCGCAGCTGTTCAGCAACCTCCAGCGGCAGATGGCGATGCTGGAGCAAACGCAGTTCCAGTTGATGCAGTCCGCCAAGCTGGCCACGATCGGCGAACTCGCGGCGTTCATCGCGCACGAGATCAACAACCCGCTGACCAGCGTGTTGGGCTACGCCTCCCTTATCCTCAGCGAAACCGCGGCGGACGATACCAAACGGGCCGACCTGGAAGTCATCGAAAAGGAAGCCCTGCGCGCGCGCGCCATCGTGCGCGACCTGCTGGGCTACGCTCGCCAGACCGACTCGGCGATGGAGCAGACCCACATCAACGAGGCCATCGAAAGCGTGCTGCCGCTGATCCGCCGCCGGGCAGAGACCCAGAACGTCAGCATCGCGTCGAAGCTGGATCCCTCGGTCCGCCAGATCATGGGCGACCTCAACCAGCTCAAACAGGTGTTCATCAACATCCTCAACAACGCCATCGATGCGATGCCGGATGGCGGTGCCGTTGAAATCACCACCCGCGAGGTCGGCGGCAACGGGACCGGCCCGCGGGTCGAGATCGCCTTCCAGGACACCGGCGTCGGCATCCCGACGGAACAGCTCGACCGCATCTTCGATCCGTTCTTCACCACGAAGGAGGACGGCAAAGGTACGGGGCTCGGCCTGCCGATCAGCAAGCGCATCGTGGAGCGGCACGGTGGGTCGATCGCGGTCAACAGCGCGCCCGGCCGGGGGACGCGCTTCACCATCACCCTGCCGGTGGCCCACGCATGAACGGCCCCGTGCAGTCGGCGCAGCCCTCCAGAGTGGCTGCCGCGCGCATCCTGGTCGTTGACGACGAAGAGTCGATCCGCGACCTGTGCGCCCGGGTGTTGACCCGCGCCGGATACACCGTCACGACCGCGCCCAGCGGGGAGGACGCGCTTGTCAGGCTACAGCAGGATGCGTTCGATCTGATGATCTCCGACATCCGCATGCCCGGGATCTCCGGCCTCGAGGTGCTCGAGCATGCCAAGGCCAAACTCCCGGCGATCCGGGTGGTGCTGATCACGGGGTTCGGGACCCCGCAGATGCTGACCCGCGCGCAGCAGTCCGGAGCCGACCGCATCCTGACCAAGCCGTTCAACCCGATGGAACTGCTCGCCGCCGTCCGGGAGAGTCTCCCGCGCATGAGCGCGGAATGAAGTCTCACAATCCGCAATTCAAACCCCGCAATTGATGAGTCCGGTAGTACGATGGTGGCGTGAGCGCCTTCTCTGCTCTCAAGGCCTTTTTCGCCCATGAACCCGACGTCGCCGCCGTGTACCTGTACGGGAAGTACGCCGACGAGCGCACCTGGGCAGACAGCGACATCGAAATCGCGCTGCTGTTCTTAGACCGCCTCACCGAAGATGAGATGACCGACTATTTGGAGCGGCTGGGCGGCGCGAATCCGCTGGACGATGCGCCGGGGATCCTGATGCCGTTTGCGCTGAACACGCACATCCTGCCGGTGATTCACGAGATCCTGACCGGCGCGCAGCCGATCGTCACGAATCACCCCGAAGCGGCGGACGCGTTCCGTGCGCTGGCGGCCGCCCGGATGGATCACGAGAAGGCGTCGATTCTCGAGGATGCGAAGGAAGCCATCCAACAGGCACGCAACCTCGGCCCCGGCCTGCCCGGCAGCCCGGGTTTTGTGCTGCCTCAGCCTCCCCGGCCGCTCGATCCCGTCCGCATCGGGTGGCGGCTGGCGCGCATCCTGGCCTCCTCGGCGGTCCTGGAGGCCGCGACCCGCAACGCCGACGCGGCGGGGCATGATCCGGAGTCGCTGGGGCAGATCATTGGCTGGTTCGCCAACGCCGCCGGCGCCGCCACGGGCATCGCGAAGGCGATGCTCAACATCTTCGACATCCCGCGGCCCAGCCGGCGGTGGGAGGTCTTCGTGCCCCTGGTCGACGCAAACCTGGTGACGATGGAACTGGCCCTGCACCTCGGCGCGGCGGTGGAGTCACGGTGGCAGCTGCTCACCGGCAGCGGGCTGGCGGCGCCGGAGCGCATCGCCGCCTCCATCCGCGCCTCGCTGCCGCCGATCCTGTCCTTTGCCCGCCTGGCCGCCTGGTACTGCGATGTGCCGGGCGCGCGCGACCAGAAGCTCCACTAGACCATTTCGGATTGCGAATTGACGATTGCGAATTTGAAACCCTGAAGTTCAATCCGCAATTGTCAATTCACAATTCGCAATCCCTTGGCCCGCGCGTTTCCCGTTGTCGAGGGATTCCTACAAGAGACCCTCTTCGAGTAATCTAGCCACCATGGCCGCCCGGGACCCGACGCCGAGGCGGGCGTAGACGCGGCGCAGGTGCGAGCATACCGTCCAGGCACTGATCGACAGCGCTCTGGCGATCGCCTTGGTCGGTAGCCCCGCGGCAACCAGCGAGGCCACCTCCCGCTCGCGGCGGCTGAGACCGATCGCCGACCCCTGCGGCCGCACCCGCAGCAGCGTGTAGCGGACTCCGTCCAGGTCGACTTCGCACAGCACTTCCTCGACCCGCCCGCGCGCCACGCGCAGGCGAATCGGCGGTCCGCCTGAGGCGGCGCCGGCGGTCACCCGCATCAGCGACTGCACACCGCGTGGATCGCGGGGGTCCCCAGGCGCCTCCGCGGTCCCGCGTGCGGATTGTGTCATCCTCTCTCACCGGCCAACCGGCCGTCCGGTCTTCCGCGCTGCAGGTCAAATGCCCGGGCAAACCAGTGGGCCGCGCGGTCGGGGGTGCCCTCCTTCAGCAGGAGGAACCCGAGGTCGCGGCTCACCCGGATCGCCTCACCGGTCATCCCCAAGTGAGAGAATGCCGCCACGGCGTCCTCGTAGCTCGCGACGGCGTCGTGGGCACGACCTGAGGCGGCCAGCGCCTCCGCCAGCGCTGCCTTGGCCCGTGCCACTTCCGCATCATCATGAATCCGAAGGGCCAGCGCTTCGGCTTCAGACGCCGCGCGCTCGGCGGCAGCCGCGTCTCCCTCGCGGACGCGCAGCCGGGCGATCTCCACGAGTGTCTGGGCCGTCCCTTCGTCATCGCCGCTCTGACCCGCCAGCCGGAGGCTTTCCTCGAGCGCACTGCGAGCGGCGTCGACTGCGCCGTGCTCGAGGTGCAGCATCCCGAGGCTACGTTTCACCATTCCCAGCAGCCGCGCGTTCTCGTGTACCATGAACAGATGGGCGGCCTTTTGCAGAGATTCGTGGGCGCGCTCAAACGACTGCTGCTGCTCCCAGGCCACACCCAGGTTGTAGTACAGCAGCCCGAGATGGTAGGGATCGGCCGCGGCGGCCAGCGTGTCGGACGCCTGCCTGAAATACTCCAGCGCCTGAGCGGGGAGACCGAGCTCGATCGCGGCGCGGCCGGCGTTGGCCAGCAGCTTGCCGTAGACCTCCGTCTGCTGCAGCCCGGCCGCACGCAGTCGGATGAGCGCGTCTTCAAACAATTCCTGCGCCGCCGCAAAGCGCCGCGCGCGAAACGCGAAAAATCCCTGGGCATTGGCGACCGAGGCGATGAGCTCAGGGTCGTGCGACGACGAGGCCACCTCCGCCGCCCGAGCTAGGTGCCGCGCAGCACCTTCAAAGCGCCGGAGGCCGGCCAGGGCTTGGCCCATCCCCAGCTCGCAGCGCGCCTGATGGAGACTATCTCCCCCGGTCCGCGCCCCCTCGAACGCCTCCAGCGCCTCGGCGAACCTGTGTTGCCGCAGCAGCGCCTCGGCCCGCTGGAGCAGGAGCGCAGGAGCCGGCGTGCCCTCGCCATCGAGAAAGTGGCTGAGCGGCAGACCCAGCCGCTCGGCCAGCATGCGCAGCATGGACAACGATGGACGGACCCGGCCGTGCTCGACCATGCTGATGAGGCTGATCGAGCACTCCCCGGAGGCAAGCTCACGCTGGGTCATGCCGCGCGTCCGACGCGCCGCCTTGATCCGCTGCCCCAGCGTCACAGTGCCCTCCACCGCCGCGGATCCCCGCCGCCGGCGGTCCTTTCGCAGCCGCATGCGCCCTCTTAGAGGAGTTCGCCGCCTCCGTGTCCGGCAGGCTCGGCACCCGCCCGCCCCGCCGGTGCCGCACCCGACACCGACGGCTGGATCCACGGGAAGACCACCGCAAGCAACAGCACCGCAACGACCTTTCGCATGGAGAGCCTCCTCTCGCCCTCCCGGTTCTGGTGTTCGTCACATGGACTGAATATCCTCTCCTCATATTCACTAGAAATGAAATCCGCCGGAGATGACTCAAATGAGTCATCGAACAAGGGTGTGGGGAAAAACGACCCCGCGGATCCTGGAGTCGGACCGCGGGGCGCCAAGAGCGCTAGAACGCAGCAGGCGGGGCTAGGCGATGGGGCGGACCTTCGTGGCCTGGGGGCCCTTCTGTCCCTGCGTCGCCTCGTACTCGACCTTCTGACCCTCGCTCAATGTCCGGTAACCGGTACCCTCGATGCCCGTGTAATGCACGAACAAGTCCCTGCCGCCGTCGTCGGGCGTGATGAATCCGTACCCCTTCTCGGCATTGAACCACTTGACCGTGCCCGTTGCCATCGACCGCACCCTGCCCTTCGTCCCCTGAACTATCCGTGGTTGCCCCCGGACGAAAATTCCGCCATCCCCATTCCCCGGCTGGGACCGGCAGTCCTGCTCGCCACGCGGGCTACCGGAAGAGTTGCGGCTGACCTGCGGCCAGCGAAGCGTAGTCGATCCGCCAATGACCCGCCTCGTCCCTCTGCGCCCGCAGCTGCAGGGGGGACCGGATGGTGGACGTCGTCCCGTTGACTCGAACGGTCGCTTCTGCCACAAACGTCGCGACGGCCTGGTCGCCGGCCACACGCACGCCGACTTCTCCCAGCGTGAAGCGCACCAGAGGGCTGCGCCGGAGAGGCTCAGGCCACCCCGCCGGCGTGTTGATCAGAAACCGCTCCGCCCATCCTTGTGCGGCGGGGTGCCCGGCGTGAGCGAATGCTTCGTAGACCTGCGCGACGGCGTTAGCGACCTGGTCGCGATCGTTGGTGGGATACCCCTCGAAAATGCCGAGTGAGGCGCCCTGCTGCACGGCATCGAATGCCCAGTGCCAGGGAGGCACGTCGACAAACGTCGCCTGCGCCCGCACGGCCGCACTCAGGGCCAGGACCAATACGAGCGTCATCATGAGCCACCGCATCGTCTCGCCTCCTATCTACTGATACTCATACCCGCATCGGAGGGCGGAGACCCCTCCCACGGCGAGATGACCTGGCCCTGTCTGATTACGTACCGCGGCGCCTCGTGGGCACGAAGGGCCTCAACCACCGACGGGGCCGCCAGCACGACCAGGTCCGCCGGCCCACCGACGACAGGGTCCGCGGTATCGGCTCCTACGGCCTTTGCCGCGTCGACGGTGACCATGTCAAACAGGGTTTCCATCCCGGCGCGCGTGGTCATCCACAGCAGGTGGCTGGCCAGGAACGCGACCTCCAGCATGTTGTTGCGACCGAAGGGGTAGTACGCGTCTGAGATGTCGTCCTGGCCCAAGCAGACGATGACGCCGGCGTCACGCAGTTCTCCCACGCGGGCGTGCAGGGGGCCGGTATGCGGATCGGTCACAACGGCGATCCCTGCATCACGGAGCAACACGGCCAGACCGCGCACCTGGGCGTCGGGATATAGGGCCATCGCACGCGCGTGGTGCGCCATCACCCGCCCCTGCCAGCCATGCCTGATCGTCGCATGGGCCAGGAGCTCCAGGGTGCGCAGCCCGGGATCCCCGGCATCGTCCACCAGCATCGACACATCGCGGTCAAAGTCCCTGGCAATGGCAAACATCTCGTCGATGTGCCGCGTGGCGTCGGCTTCGCTTCGCTCGATCCAGGGAATGCCCCCCACGACGTCGGCGCCGAGCCGCACCGCCTCCGCGACCAGGCCTGCTGCACCGGGCTCTTTGACAATCCCGTCCTGCGGGAAGGCGACGATCTCGATGGTGATGGCATCGGCCCACTCCGCCCGCGCCTGCAGCAGCGCGTGGATCCCTTCGAGCCTGGCCTTAGGATCGACATCAGCGAACGCGCGCAGGTGCACCGTCCCGAACCGCACGGCCTGAGCCAGGACCCGGCGGACGTTGGTCAGGATCCAGGTCCGGTCGTATCGCGCCTTGATCCGTGCCGCCAGATCGATGGCGCTGGCCGCCGCCCGCATCCCCTCCCCGTGGTACGCGAGCAGAGCCTGCTCGTCCAGCATCTCCAGCGTATGGACCTTGTCCAGGTGCAGGTGCGGATTTACAAACGCCGCGGTGACCAGATCTCCCCCGGCATCGATGCTCGCGCCCGCATCCTGCGGCACCGAGCCGACCGCGACCACGCGGCCGCCGTCGATCCCGATGTCCACCAGAGACTGGGGATCCGCCCGCAGCCGGGCCCGGCGAATGATCAGATCCATGGCTCGTACTCTTCGACGCGGGGGAAGAAATCCGCTCGCAAAAACAGCCCAGCGCCACGGAATGAACTCCGTGGCGCTGGGCTGAACGGTATCGCGCGCGGGCGCTTATTCTACAGGCCCGGTGCGACTGATCGGATCTGGCTCATCCATTGCGTTGGAGCGCTCCAACAGATAGGTCAGGCGAGATTGGCCACGTTCTGAGAGGGTGTATCGATACGCTTCTCCTTCGATGGGCCGACTCCGGTTGACCAACCCCTGGCGGGCCAGACGAAGCAACCCCATCGCGGCGACCGAGTACTGGACACCAAACACACGTGCGATATCACGGGCATCCGCCTCACCCGCTCGGGACAAATGTGCCAACAATTCTCGTTTTGTAACCCTCATGGAAGGTGGAAACAACTAGCTGTTATACGAACTCCAGTTGCGGTTGACAGTCAGGTGTTTCCATGATGAGATAGCAAGGTAAATGCCGGATACGTTCATAGGGTAAACACCTCAAATCGTTGGGTGTCGGCCCCGTGAATTGACCGGTAAATCGAATAGCAGCGGATAGACCTCTTTCCGAAAACGCAAACCCGTCGCGAGACGGGGACGCAAAGCCACGGGTCAGGTCCTTCTGACAGCCGGGCTACCGAAGAAGGGGTTGTGTTTTTGGGTCCCCCCGGAGTGGTGGTCTTCCGCAAAAGGAGACCGCCATGTTTCATGTCCGGAGGTATGTCGTTCGCGCAGTTCTGCCCGCGATGTTGATCGTCTCAGCCGCGGTCACGCTCGTCGGCCCCCTGCAGTCTGTCGCGCAAGCGGCCACATTGCCCGAGCTCCCCCGCATCTACCTCGACACTACCTACGCGCCTCCAACGGGGCCGACCATCTCCGTGCCTGCCGGCGGGGATTTCCAGGGCGCGCTCAACACAGCCCAGCCGGGGAGCGTCATCGTCCTCCAGGCGGGGGCCACGTACGCGGGCAACTTCACCCTGCCCGTGACGAGCGGCACCGGATGGATCTACATCCAGTCCTCAGCGCTCAGCAGCCTGCCTGTCCCAGGCATTCGCGTGACGCCCGCGCAGGCGGCGCTCATGCCGAAAGTCGTGGGCAACCCAGCGCTGGGGATGGGATCGGGCGCCCACCACTACCGCTTCATCGGTGTTGAATTCATCACGCCGGTCAGCGGCTCCGTCCTGACCCTGCTCGACGTCAACGGCACCGACATCGTCTTCGACCGCTGCTACATTCACGCGCGACCCGGGCAGGACGCCCGGACGGGGGTCATGGTGAACGGCAGGCGAACGGCGGTCATCGACTCCTACCTCTCCGAGTGGCATCACCGCCAGTTCGACTCCTCGGCCATTTGGGGATTCAACGGGCCCGGTCCCTTCAAGTTCGTGAACAACTACCTGGAGGGATCGGGCGTCAACCTGTTCTTCGGCGGCACCGACGCCAGCAGCTCTGCGAACATGCCCTCAGACATCGAGATCCGCGGCAACTACCTCTTCAAGCCGCTGTCGTGGAAAGTCGGGGATCCCTCGTACGCCGGCGTCAACTGGGTCGTCAAGAACATCTTTGAACTCAAAAACGCTCAGCGCGTGTTGATCGAGGGCAACATCTTCGAGAACAGCTGGACGGGCAACATGAACAGCCAGGGCGGCTTTGGTGTCCAATTCACCCCCCGCAACCAGTACGGCGGCAACCCCTGGGCGACCGTGCGCGACGTGACATTCGTCCGCAACGTCATCAGACGCGCCACAGGTGGGATTTTCTTCCTGGGCTGGGACGACATCCAATCGAACCAGGAGCCGCTTCGGCGGGTGCTGGTCAAGGATAACCTGCTGCTCGAGATCGGGGCGTTCCCGGACGTCGTCTGGGGCTTCTTCACGGGGATGTTGTTCGACCTGAAGAACCGTCCCGAGGACGTCACCATCGACCACAACACCGCCTTCCACACCGCATCGCCGCTGTATGGACAGTACGGGGCGGCGCCGCGGCTGACCTACACGAACAATATCGTGCTCAACAACAACGGGGTGCGCGGCGACGGGACCAGCACGCCGTCAGCAACATTCAGCACGTACTTCCCCGACGCCGTGTTCGCCAGGAACGCGCTGGTCGGAGCGGCGGCGACGGGCTACCCGGTCGACAACTTCCTCCCGACTACGCTCGACCTGGTCGGCTTCGTCAGCTATGCCGCCGGCGACTATCGCCTGTCAGTGGCGAGCCCGTACAAGTATCTTGGCCTCGATGGCAAGGACCCGGGCGCCGATATCGACGCCCTCGCGGCCGCGACGGCCACGGCGATCAGCGGCACAGGTTCGACCCCTGCGGACAGCACCCCGCCGGCAGTCACGCTGACCTCTCCGCTCGCTGGGACAGTCTCCGGGACGGTCACGATCTCTGCGACCGCCACGGACAATACGAGCGTCGTTGGAGTGCAGTTCAGGGTCAACGGTGCCAACTACGGCGCCGAGGACACGACCAACTCGTACTCGATCTCCTGGGACACGGCCACGGTCAGCAACGGCTCATACTCGCTCACCGCGATGGCGCGTGACGGAGCGGGCAATCAGGGCATATCCCCGGCGATTACGGTCACGGTGAGCAACGTCGCGGCGGACACCACGCCTCCGGTCATTTCTTCGGTCGCCGCCTCATCCGTCACGTCGTCCGGCGCCGGCATCACCTGGACGACCGGTGAGGCGAGCGATTCGCAGGTTGAGTACGGAGTGTCGACAAGCTACGGCAGCGCGACTCCGCTCGCGACGAACATGATCACCGCACATGCGGTCACCCTCGGTGGTCTGACGCCGGCGACCATCTATCACTACCGTGTGCGGTCCGCAGACGCGGCCGGAAACGCCGCGGTCTCGGGTGATTTCACGGTCACGACCGCGCCCGTCGCTGTCCCGACCCAGTCTCCGTTCACCAGCACGCCCTCCTCGGTGCCGGGCCAGATCGAGGCCGAGGACTTTGACAACGGCGGCGAGGGCGTCGCCTACCACGACCTCACCTCCGGCAACCAGGGCGGCTTCTACCGCACGGACGTCGGCGTCGACATCCGGCAGCAATCCGACGGTGGCGTGATCGTCTTCAACTTCCAGACCGGCGAGTGGCTCGAGTACACGATCCAGGTCGCCACGACCGGCACCTATCGCCTCGAACTCCTGGTGAGCAACCAGGGGTGGTCGCCCACGCCCCGCTGGCACGCCGAGATTGACGGTGCAACGGTCACCAGCTCCATCCAGGTCCCCAACACCGGCTCGTGGAACACCTTTCGGTGGGCCGGTCCCGGCGGCATTGCACTTACCGCCGGCCAGCACGTTCTGCGCATCGTCGCCGACCAGGAGTACTTCGGCTTCGCGGCCCTGCGGTTCAGGATCTCGGGCACCCCCTACAAGGGGACGCCCGCCGCAGCACCGGGCCAGATCGAGGCCGAGGACTTTGACAACGGCGGCGAGGGCGTCGCCTACCACGACCTCACCGCCGGCAACCAGGGCGGCTTCTACCGCACGGACGTCGGCGTCGACATCCGGCAGCAACCCGACGGTGGCGTGATCATCTTCAACTTCCAGACCGGCGAGTGGCTCGAGTACACGATCCAGGTCGCCACGACCGGCACCTATCGCCTCGAGCTCCTGGTGAGCAACCAGGGGTGGTCGCCCACGCCCCGCTGGCACGGCGAGATTGACGGTGCAACGGTCACCAGCTCCATCCAGGCCCCCAACACCGGTTCGTGGAGCACCTTCCAGTGGGCCGGTCCCGGCGGCATTGCACTTACCGCCGGCCAGCACGTTCTGCGCATCGCCGCCGACCAGGAGTACTTCGGCTTCGCGGCGCTACGGCTCGTCGCACAATAACGACACGCCCCCCTGCCCGGGTTGGCCTCGACGAGGGCACTCCTCATCGAGGCTGACCCGGGCGGGCGCGATCCATCACACCGGCGCCAATTGCGCCGTCTCTTCTGCCCGGCTGCGCCCGACCGCTGAGTCGTACACGCCCTCGAGCACGCCGACTGAGCGCTCCCATGTGTATCTCGTTTCAACGAGCGCCCGTGCCTGGCGGGCGATCTGGTCGGCGAACGGCCTGTCCCGCAGCGCGCGGCTGACCTGCGCGGCAAATTCTCCTGCAGTCCGCGCGACCAAGAGATGGCGGCCCGAGGTGACCTCGATTGCTCGTACCGCGTCCGGCGTCGTGACGACTGGGATGCCTGTCGCCATCGACTCGAGAATCTTGTTCTGAATGCCTGTCGCGCATCGCAGTGGAGCGACGGCGACCGCGGCGCTGGCTAGGTGCTCGTGCATGTCTTGGACATAGCCGGTGACGACAACGCCCGGAAGATTGCGGAGCCGCCGCACCCGTCTCGGGGGGTCGGCCCCGACAACGACGAACCGCGCATCCGGAACCGCGGCTCGAACCTGCGGCAGAATCGTGGTGGCAAACCACTCGGCGGCATCGGCGTTCGGATAATAACTCATCCGTCCTGTGAACACGATGTCCGAGCAGGCGGCACGCTCGGATCGGAATCGGAACGCATCCAGCTCCACTCCGTTGGGAACAACGACGCAATTGGCCGGGTTGCCCAGAGCGGCCATATCGTCGGCAGATGTGACGGTGCAGAAGGTCGCTTTTCGTGCCAGCTCGCATTCATATCGCCGCACCCGGGCCGCCTCCAGGCGGAGCGCAAGAGACCAGACGCCGGAAGCCAATCGGGCGCGCCGTTCAGCGTTCAGTGAAAACGCGTCCTGATAGTCCAGCACGCACGGCATGTGCACAACGTCGACCGCCGGCCCCATCCGGACGAGATGGACGTGCACGAGGTCAAACCGGTTCGTGGCCACCAGCTGTGACACGAGGGTCGTGGTGTGGGGCGGGTAGACATACAGCACTTGAATGGGAAGTGGACTGAATGGAGCCTTGAGCACGCGCAGCAGTCCGGAGGCGCGCGACCAGGGAAGCTCAACGGCATCGCATCGGACTTCCCACGGCGCATGCTCTCGAGAGTGCCCGTTTCCGCCATTCAGCGGAGCCACCAGCGTGACGTCATGGCGTCTGGACAACAGGCGAATCTGATGATACGCCCGCAGCGTATCGCCGCGTGTCGGCGAAAATGGGGAGCGTGATGTGACAAAGAGGATCCTCATACCTCCTGCACCTCGGGGGCGCCCTCTTATGGGCGCGTTCTTATCTGCAACCACGAAGGGATCGCGGCTGCGATGGCGCTGAGGTCGGCACCGAGGTCCTTTCCATCGGTGCCCTGACCTCTATACGGACTCCCGGCCGCGAGGCGATAGTCGCCGGCCGCCGGGTTGACGAGACCCACCGCGCCAAGCGAGGCAGGGAAGAAGTTCTCGGGCGGGTACGCCAAGGGATTGCCCCCCACCAGCGCGTTGCGCGCAAAGACATAACCGGGGAAATACGTCGCCAACAGATCCAGCGGCGTTCGAGGTTCCACTTCTCGTACGTTCCGAACGCTGGGAGCAATGTTGTTTGTGAACACGAAGTGCACAGCCGGCCACCGGCCCGAAGCCTGCGTCGCAACCAAAATCGGGCTGTCCGTCTGAATACCCGTGTTGTGGTCAATGACCAGGTCTCGCGGCCCGTCCTGGATGAGAAACAGCACGCCGGTGAACGTGCCCTGATACGCGGTATCCGGAAACGCCCCGATCTCCAGCAAGAGGTTGTCGCGGATGAGGACGCGCTGCAGCGGTGTCCTTACGGACTCAATGTCGTCCCAGCCGAGGAGGTTCAGTCCCGCGGTGCTGCGCCGGATGATGTTGCGGACGAACGTCACATCCTCCACGGCAGACCACGGCGCGGTGCCGTTTTGGTTCCGGGGGGTGAACACGACAGCGAATCCGCCCTGGGTCTGCGCCCAGTTGTTCTCGAACACGTTCCCTTCGACCAGGACCCGGCGGGCGTTCTTGAGTTCGAACAGGTTCTTGACATTCCAGGCGATGCCGCCGAACGTGGGATCCCCCGCTCTCCACGAAAGCGGCTTGAACAAGTAGTTGCCGCGTATCTCGATGTCGGATGGGACCAGATTGGGGACGGTGGGTCCTTCGCCGCCAAAGAATAGATTGACCGCTGACGCTTCAAGGTAGTTGTTCACGATCTTGAACGGTCCAGGACCGTTCCAGGCCCAGATAGCCGCGGCATCATATCCAGGGACGAGATGGTGGATGTCAGAGATGTAGGAATCAACCACGGCAAGCGATGCGCCGTTCGCCAGCACGCCGTGCCGAACATTGCCCGTGGGCGTACCGTGAATGTAGCAGCGGTCGATGGTGATGTCCGTACTTCCTGTCAAGTCGACGACAGTGTGGATCTGGCCGTTCGTCGTGGCCCAGGTCGTGGTCATCTCGACGCCGACGAACCGGATGTGATGGGCGCCGGAGGCGGTTCGCACGGCGGGCGATGCGTTCGGACTGATGATCCTCGGCATCCGCGGGGCATGGCCCGGCGCGACGCGGGTCCCCGAGGCCGGGAGGCTCGCGATTGCAGAGGACTCCACGTAAATCCATCCGGGACCGACCTTCCGAGGCACGTTGAAGTTGCCGGAGAACGTGGCGCCGGCTGGCAGCACGACCACATCACCGGGTCGGGCGGCATTGAGGGCGGCCTGCAAGTCCCCGCCGGCCGGCACTGTGACGGTCCGTCCCGCGGGGCGAACATACGTCGTATCCACAAAGACGCGCGGAGGCTCCGGCCGGTCAGCAGCGCGTGCCGACTCCGATGCGGCGTCGGACGGGATGTGTGCGGGACCGCCCTGCACCAGCCACAGCGCGAATGCCGCGAACAGCACTCCGGCTCCAATGAACAGAAGGCGGAGCGTCAGCCGTACGGTGTATGTAGACACGGAGGATACCGGAGGACCAACCCGATGTCGTTACCGTCCCTCGAGGTTGAGGACCATGCTCGGCGTCCTTGCCAGGATGACGAGATCGAGCGAGAGAGAGGCGTGATTCACGTAGTACAGATCGTACCGCAACTTGACAAGAGCATCGCCGACAGACGCTCCGTAGTGGTAGTTCACCTGAGCCCACCCGGTGACACCCGGGAGGACCGCATGCCTGGCGCAGTAGGAAGGGAACTCCTGCTCGAGGACCTGGACGAACTCCGGACGCTCGGGCCGCGGGCCAATGAAGCTCATCTCTCCCCGAAGGATGTTGATGGATTGGGGGACCTCGTCGAGGTGCAGCCTCCTGAGCAGCCGTCCGACGCGAATCGTCCGTCCGTCGCTCTCTGCCGCCCACTGGGGACCGCCCGCTTCGGCATCCGGGCGCATGCTGCGGAACTTGTACAGCACAAAGTGCCTCCCGTTCTTGCCGACCCTCACCTGCCGGTACAGGACGGGGCCAGGTCCATCAATGGCCTGTGCAATCGCGATGAGCGGAAACAGCAGCGCGGTGAGGAGCGTCCCAGCCAGGGCGATGAACACGTCTGCCACCCGCTTGGCGGCACGAAAGGCGCGTGCGGCCTCGCCCCTGTCCGCCCTGGCGTCACGTGGGATGGCGCTGGTCAGTCGTTCGGAGAGTACGGCCATCGCCGTTGATTCCTACGCCGCACGGCCACAGGGGGCGCGGCTATTGCTCAAGATCACGTTGACGTACTGTTCGAGCCCACGGTCCTTCCTGAACCTCTCCTGGTAGATCTCCACTGCGGTCCTGCCACGGCGCTCGAGCTCGTCTCGATTGGCGAGAAGATGGCGCACGGCGTCTTCCAGTTGTCCTCCGTCGCGGACCACCCACCCGCAGCCTTCGAGGCACAGGCGACCGATGTCCGACTCCCCGGGCATGACCGCCAGAACGGGCTTTCCGGCGGATAGAAACGCAAACGCCCTCGACGGCACCGCCAGCCTCTCGAGCCCAGACATCAATGTCACGACGCAGGCGTCCGCGCTCTGGATCAGTCTCCTGAATTCCTGCTCGGGCAGGTAGGAAAGCACAGTGACGTTATCAAGGCGTTGCGCGGCGACGCGGGCAACGAGTGCCTGTCGCCTGACTCCTCCTCCGACGAGCGCGAACCGAACCGGAGCACCTCTGAGGCGGACGGCGGCATCAAGGATCGCATCTACAGGGTGCATGATGCCCACATTTCCTGCGAAGACCAGCAGGAGGACGTCGTCATCAATGCCCAACGAGTCACGAATCTGTTTCACCCTGGGGGCCGGGGTAAGTTCCGGGTGTCCCCACATCGGAACGGCGTGAACCTTGTCCGCCGCGATCCCTTTGTCGCGAATCAGCACGGTCCGCATACTCTCGCCATGCACGACGATCGCGCCGGCCGCGGATAGCACACGCCGATGCAGTGAATCCCATCCCGTGAGCACGGGCCAGGGCAGCCGCGGCCATCCCGCCGCCTTCAACACATCCGGGTGGATGTCGAACAGCACATAGGTGTATGGGAGGTGGTACGCTGCAGCGAGGCGCGCTCCGATGAGTCCGACGAGTGGAGGATTGTGAAACGTGACGACGGCGTCGAGACGTGTCGACCTCGCGAGGCCGTCGCAGACACGCCGGGCCTCCCAGAGGAATCGGGCGTAGCCCTCCAGGCGTGTGGGCATTCGCTCCCGCCCGCGCGCTGAGCCGAGGGAGAGTCGCCGTATGCACACATTGCCCTGCGTTTCCACCGCGGGTGCCTCGGTGGCGTCCGACGTATAGCTGGGCTGACCTGCAACGACCGTGACCTGCACCCCTTGCGCCGCCACGGCGGCGCTGATCTCGGCGGCCAGGAGACCCGTCGACGCCACGTCAGGGGGGAAGTACTGATTCACGACCAGGATGTGGCCCCGCATGATTAGGAGCTACGCGACACAGCCTCGACGATCTCGGGAAGCCGACCTGCGCGCCTAAGTTCACTTTCGATCCACCGGTAGGTTCGCGTGAGGCCTTCCTCCAGCGGCACGGCAGGCTCCCATCCGAGGACCTGCCGCAGGCGCGTGTTGTCGCTGTTGCGTCCGCGCACGCCCTGCGGTTGATCGGGCACATGGCGCATCCGGACGGACTTTCCGGCAATCTTGCACACCATGTCCACAAGCTCATTGATGTGGACAAGCCGGTCGGTGCCGAGGTTCAGCGGATGCGGATAGTCTGACTGCATCAACCGGTAGATCCCCTCGACGCAGTCGTCCACATACATAAAGGAGCGGGTCTGCTGGCCATCACCCCACACATCGATGTGGTCCCCGTCGCAGGCGAGCGCCACCTTGCGGCAAATGGCAGCGGGCGCCTTCTCCCTCCCTCCGTCATACGTCCCGAGCGGCCCGTAGACGTTGTGAAACCTTGCTACCCGCGTCTGGAGCCCAAAATCCTCGCGATAATACTGGCACTGCCGCTCCGCAAAGAGCTTCTCCCAGCCATACCCCTCTTCGGGCGCAGCCGGGTAGGCGTCTGCCTCCCGCAGCGGCGCCGCGTCAGGCGAGTCCTGACGGGTCTGCGCGTACACGCATGCCGAGCTGGAAAAGAAGAAGCGCCCCACACCGTTGAGACGGGCGGCTTCGAGCAAGTGCGTGTCGACCAACGCGTTGTTGCGCGCGACCTCCGCGTGGTTGACGGTAATGTACCCGATCCCACCCATGTCCGCCGCTAGATGGTAGATTTCGTCCACGTCCTGAGTCGCCAGCAGGCAGTTGTCCCAACGTCTCAGGTCCATCTCGTCGAACTCGTGCGCATCGCTTGGCTCATACTGCGGCCGATGGAGATCCACGCCCCGGACCCAGTGGCCCCGACCGAAGAGGAATCGGGCAAGGTGATGCCCGATGAACCCGCCAGCCCCTGTGACCAGGATGCGCGTCATGAATCTCTCCGGACCCCCGCAGGCTGCCCTCCACCTGACGCGTGCGAGGACGCGACGGGGTGAGGCAACCGCTGGAGGGCCCGCCTCGTGAGGTCGATCACCGTCTGCTCGCCTCGCGACGAAGCCAGCGCGCGCGCCGACTCGCCGCTAATGCTGCCGATCACGAGCACTTCCGCGTGCGTCACTACGTCGTCGACGCTCTCGCACATCAAGGAGGCGATATGCGGGATCTCCTCCTCAATGTAGCGGCGGTTCGCGCCGACCAGCCGCGCCACCGCAACGGCGGAATCCACGATGCGCACGTCCAGCCCCTTGCCGATCAGGGTCTCCACCAGCGCCACCATCGGGCTCTCGCGCAGATCGTCTGTACCTGGCTTGAACGCCAGCCCCACGACGCCGATGCGCCGCTTGCGTGCGGCCAGCACAGCATCCACCGCCCTGCGGATCTGCGCCTCGTTGGAGGGGAGAACCGCCGAGAGCAGCGGGGATGTCACATCCGCGGTCCGTGCCGCGGACAGAAGGGCCCGCAGGTCTTTGGGGAGACACGACCCACCGAACGCGAACCCGGGGCGCAGATACGCCTCAGAGACGTTGAGCTTCCGATCCATCAGAAAGACGCGCATCACCTCCTGCGCGTCCACGCCTACCGCCTCGCAGACGTCACCAATCTCGTTGGCGAAGCACACTTTCAGCGCGTGGAACGCGTTGGAGACATACTTGACCATTTCCGCGTTCCGCACTGAGGTCTCCACAAACGGCGCAGCGATCCCCTCATAAAGGGTTCGTAGCTGCGACGCAGTCGCCGGGTCCGCGCACCCGACCAGGACGAACGGCGGCTCAGCAAAGTCGCGCAGCGACGAGCCTTCGCGCATGAACTCCGGATTCACGACCACCCGGAGTGCGCCGTCGAGCAGGTGCCCTGCGCCCTGGTCCAGGGCGGGGAGCACCACGCCCTCGGTTGTCCCCGGCAGGACCGTGCTGCGCAGCACCACGGTGTACGCGCTGGTGCGCGTGCGGAGCGCGCGCCCGATCTCCCGGCTGACCTGCTCGAGAGCCGTCACGTCGGGGCTCCCGTTCGCGCGGCTCGGCGTTCCTACACAGATCAACGCCAGGTCGGTCTCACGCACGGCCTGGGCGCCGTCGACCGTCGCGCGCAGCTGCCCCTCTCTCACGACATGGGCCAGCAGCTCGCCCAGCCCCGGCTCTACGATCGGGGAGGTGCCGGCGTTGACCATCGCCACCTTTTCCGCATTCACGTCGACGCCGATCACCTGGTGCCCGGCCTGGGCCAGCCCGGCCGCGGTCACGCAGCCGACGTAGCCGAGTCCGAAAACGCTAACGCGCATGGCCCGCCACCACCTCCGCACATCGTGCTTCGAACTGCCTCGCCACCACCGGCCACGAGTACCGTTCCTCGACCAGCCGGCGCCCGGCGGCACCGAGCATCTTCCGCTGCCCAGGGTCCCGGAGTAACGACAGGACTGCGCGGGCGAAGTCGGCCGGCGCATCGGCCTGAATGAAGTGCGCTCCGGAGGTCAGCGGGAGCCCTTCGGCGCCGACGGCGGTCGAGACGACCGCCTTCCCCATCGCCAGCGCCTCGAACAGCTTGAGTCGCGTTCCCCCGCCGACCCGCAGCGGCACCACGTAGACGGCCGCCTCGCCCACAAAGGGGCGGATGTCGTCCACGGTGCCCGTGACCCGAACAGCCGCGGAGGCGGCTGCCGCCCGCAGCCGGGGCGTCGGGTTGCGGCCCGCCACGGTCAAGGACACAGCCGGCATCTCCCGGCGGATAGAGGGCAGAATCGCCTCGATGAAGTGCAGCATCGCGTCTTCGTTCGGGTACCAATCCATCGACCCCGTAAAGACGAGATGCGTGGGGACTTCTCGGACCCCGTTTGGAGCGAAGTATTCGGGGTCAACGCCGGTGGGAACCGCGCCCACGCGCGCCCCGGGGGCCAGCGCGGCCAGCAGGTCCCGATCGAGCTCGGAGACGGCAATGGTCAGGCTGGCCTGGGCGCAGGTCCGGCCTTCCCAGCGGCGTATCTTCCGCCACTCCATCGCTAGCGCGGCACGCCACCAGGGGCGGCGTTCGATGCGACCCATCCGCTTCCAGATAACATGCTCGACGTTGTGGGCAAAGAACACGATTGGCGTGGGGCGCGCTGTGGGAATGTTCGGCATGGCGTTGAGGAAGTCGCCCACGCAGAGATCCACGGCCCCACGTGACAGCATATCCTCCACCCGGCGACGCAGCGCGGGGACGCGCCATCGCCAGAAGTGCACAGGACGGGGGGACAGCCAAGATCTGAGCAGGGCGGCCGTGAAGCGCGCATCCCCCGGCTTGGAGGCGGCATGGGGAACCGAGATCACACGGTCACACTGTGGCAGCGCGGCCGCAAGCCCCTCCGGATCATCTTGCGCCCCGTGGGTCGTCGCCACAATCACGCGGTGACGGCGCGAGAGCTCAGAGAGGATGTGGTAGCTCCGCAGGCGTCCGCCGGTGTTCGGCGGCCACAACCCGCCGACGTTTACCCAGAGGATCCGCATCCGTCACCACCACCGGAGCAACACTGCCGTGAGGGCGTCGAGATCAACTCCGATATCCTCCCCGTCGGTGCCCATGCTGCGGAACGGGCTGGTCGGGGCAAGCTGGTAGTCGCTCCCGGAAAGATCGGTGAAGCCTACGTCATCTACCAACGCCGGAAAGAAATTGTCGGGGGCATCCGGAAGGTACTGCGTCGCATCTCCGCCGATGAGCACGTTCCGGACAAAGACAAATCCGGAGAACCACGTCCGGAGGGTCTCCAGCGGGGTTCCATTCCCACTCACCCCCCCGTTGTTGAACACGATGTTGTTCGTAAAGATGAACCCCGTTGACGGCCATTGGTTCACGGTCTGATTTAGGGTGGTGGCCCTGATCGGGTTCGCGGTGTGAACGGCGGTGTTGTGGTCAATGACCAGTTCCTCGGGTCCGTCGGACACGAGGAACAGCACTCCGACATCAGGGAGCTCCCCGGGGAATGCGCCGATATCTTCGAACAGGTTGTTCCGTATGAGGATCCGTCTGGTCTTCTCGCTGATATGGATGTCGTCCGAGCCCAAGATGTTAACGCCCGCCGTCGCGTGACGGATGATGTTGTTCGTGATGGTGACGGAAGAGACTTCCGACCACGGCGCGGTGTTGCTTTGATTCCGTGGCGTGAGCACGAGGGCGAACCCGTGCTGGGTTTGAGCCCAGTTGTTCTCAAAGATGTTGCCTTCGACCAGCACCCCGCGGGCGTTCTTGAGCTCGAAGAGGTTCTTGACGCTCCAGGGCCCATCGCGCCATGTGAGGGGTTTGAAGAAGTGATTGCCCCGGACCTCGATGCTGGAGGGGACGAGGCCGTCGATCGTCGGGTCCTCCCCACCGAACATGACGTTCACCCCCGCGGCCTCCAGGTAATTGCCGATAATCCTGAACGGGCCGGGGCCATTCCACCCCTGGATCGCGTGCGAATCCTCGCTCCGGTGATGGAAGTCCGAGACATACGAACCAATCACTGCCAGACGGGCGCCGTTGAGGGCCACACCGCGGCGGATATCCCCGGTGGCATTGCCATGGATGTAGCATCGATACAGGGTGATGTCGGTCGGGATCTGCTCGACCCTCTGCCCTGGAAAATCCAGGTAGACCAGGTCGAGGAGGGATGCGCTCGTGGTCGTCACCTCAAGGCCGGCGAGCATGTAGTGGTGCGCTCCGGCCGCCACACGGATCGCCGGATCCCCGTTGTCGCTCACGATCTTGGGCATGAGCTGCGCATGCACCGCTGGCACAAGCGGAGTGCCGGGCGGCGGGAGCCGCCAGAGCGCGGAGGAGTAGATGACAATCCACTGCCGGCCCGATGTGACGATAGGCTTGTTCGGCAGAACAAAGCTCCCGCGGAATGTTGCTCCGGCGGGCAGCTCGATAAAGTCGCCGGGCCGCGCCGCGTCGAGGACTGCTTGAAGATCCGCGCCCGCCAGCACTCTGACGATCCGCTCGGGTGGTGGTGCCCCTAAGACCGCAGCTGTCCGGCCTGCCGGGAGCCCCGGCGCCATCAAGGCGACGAGCGCGCCGGCCAAACTGAATACGGCGAACTGCATCATCGATCGGCCTCCATCGCTATGGTATCGAGATCGGGGGTCGACAACAGCTGTGGTCCCAGGGCCGGTTCCTCGCCATCCAGGAAGGTCCGCTGCCAGATCTCCAGGTTCACCAGGAGCCACAGCCGCTCGTCGTGCTGCCAGCGCCCGCCGCGATGCTCCTCGGCGAGACGCCGCAGGCCCGCAGGCTGGAAGAGGCCCCGGGACATCGCGCGAGAGCTCAGCACAAACTCCTCCACGACGGGCCAGAACGGCCCTCGGAGCCACTGCCCTACGGGCACCGGGAACCCCATCTTGCGACGGGCGAGGATCTCGTGCGGCACCAGATCGCGCAGCGCCTCCCGAAGCACGATCTTTGTGTGCCATCCTCGGAGCTTGACGTGGGCCGGCAGCGCGGCCGCGTACTCGACCAGTTCGTGGTCCAGATACGGCACCCGGCTTTCAACCGACGCCGCCATGCTCATCTGGTCCTGCTTCATCAGGAGCTCGACAAGGTAAGTCTGGAGGTCGGCGTGGCTCATCCGCTCCAGCGTGGCGCCAGGGGCCTCCGTGAAGTACCGGAGTTTGTCCTCATACGGATCACGCCCGTCGAGCAGCCCGTCGGTGAGCAAGCCCTGCTGCATTGCCGTTGGAAACACCGCAAAGTTCTCGCAGACCATCTCCCGAGGTGTCGGCTCCAGCGCGAGGAACGACCGGCGCGCGTAGCGGCGCACACGCACGGGAAGGGACGGGATCGCACCGCGGATCGCGGTCCGCACCGCCCGAGGGGTCAGCGCCCGGTAGATCCGGCCCAGCTGCTCGTTCCACGTCGTCGCCGTGTATGGCGGGTATCCCAGGAAGAGCTCGTCGGCGCCTTCCCCCGTGAGGACCACCTTGACGCCCTGCTCGGACGCCAGGCGCGAGACGAAGTACAGGGGCACGCTGGAGGGGAACGCGATGGGTTCGTCCTCGTGCCAGATCAGGCGCGGGAGAGCCGCGAAAAACTGCTCCGGAGACACGACGACCTCGTGGTGCTGTGCGCCGATTGAGCGCGCGACCAGCCGCGCGTACTCCAGCTCGTTCGCGCTCGGGTCGGCGAACCCCACAGCGAACGTGCGGATCGGATCGGCCACCATGGTTGCCATGAGCGCGGCGATCCCGCTCGAATCGAGTCCGCCAGACAGGAACACGCCGAGGGGAACATCGCTCATTAGGTGGCTTCGGACGGCTCCGGTCAGCCGCTCGCGCAGTGCGGGGACCCGGTCCTCAAGGCGGACCGGCGCCTCGTCGATCGCGCCGGGCAGCCGCCAGTAGCGCCGTTGTTCGAGCGGTTCCCCAGGCGACCAGGAGAGGGTGCGGCCCGGCAGCAGCTTGCGGATGCCGCGGAACAGCGTCTCCTCCCCGGAGACGTAGCGCGTGGCGAGCATCTCCGGGAGGATCCCCTCGTGAAGCGCGGCCCGCACGCCTGCCGCCAGGATCGCCTTGATCTCTGACCCAAAGAGCAGTTCCTCATCCGTCACCGCGTAGTAGAGAGGCTTGATCCCGAGCCGGTCCCGCGCCAGGAGCAGCCGCCCGCGCGCGCGGTCCCAGATCGCAAATGCGAACATCCCTCGCAGCGACTCGACGCAGCGCTCGCCTTCTTCCTCGTAGAGGTGGAGAATGGTCTCGGTGTCGGACCGCGTTCGGTAGCGATGCCCCCGCGCTTCCAGCCGGGGCCGGAGGTCCAGGTGGTTGTACAACTCCCCGTTGTAGACAATCCACACGGAGCCGTCCTCGTTGGCCATGGGCTGGTGGCCGCCGGCGACATCGACGATGGACAGCCGCCGGCTCGCGAGCCCGACCGGCCCGTCGATCCACACCCCCGCATCGTCGGGGCCGCGGTGGCGCAGGGCGTCCCGCATGCGCACCAGGCGCGCGTCGTCAACGGCGTCACGTGGATTGAGCTGGACACTACCGGCAATGCCGCACATGGCAGATCCTCAGAAGGTGACTTCAAATGCGTCAACGATGATGAAGAAATTCGTGGCCGCCGGATTCTTTAGCCCGGTCACCTCAACCGTCAACGTGTGGGTGGTGTTGGACAGACCGTCGCGCGAGAATATGGCCGCCTGAAGCTCTTCCAGGGGCGAATACGTATCGACCTCGACCACGAAGACACCATCCAGAGAGACGCGGGCGATTCCAGCAACAGGCCCGCGGGCGCCGATCCAGGTGACGGATGGCCCGGTGAAGGTAAACGTGGCGGTAGCCCCACCGGCGATCGATTCCGCTGCGGTTCCTCCGCTATACGTCGTCGGTCTGTCGGCATTCTCCAGCTGCCAGATCCCGGCGTACGTCACGGACGGATCCGTCTGTTGAATTCGTGCCACCGTCGGCCCGGGGACGTCGAATGCATCGATCACGACAGCGACACCCGTGGCAGCCGCGTTGCCCGTCCCGGTCACTTCGATCGCCAGCGTATGGACCGTGTTGGCAAGGTCCCTCGCGGAGAAGACGACCGCCCTGATCTCCTCCGTAGGTGAAAACAGATCGATCTCGATCGCGGGGGCGCCATCCAGAGAGACGCTAGCGATACCGGCCACCGGCCCGCGGAAGCCGATCCAGTTGACCGACGGGCCGGTGAAGGTGAACACCGCCGTCGCGCCCGCGGTCATCGCAGTTCCCGCGGCCCCGCCGCTCCAGGTCCGGCTGGTATCCAGGACCCAGCCGCTGGTGTACGTAATGACATCCGTCCGCTCTTCTTCGAAGCGCGTGACCGTCACCGGCGGGGGCGCCGCGTTGGACACCGTCACCGTCACCGCCTCGGACGTGGTCCGGTTGCCCGCGGCGTCTCGCGCTACCGCGGTCAGGCTATGGGAGCCGTTGCTCACGGCGGTCGTATCCCAGGAGACCGTGTGTGGCGCCGTGGTGTCGTCGCCGATCAGCGTCGAGCCGTCAAAGAACTCCACACCCACGACGCCGACGTCGTCGAACGCATCGGCCATGACGGCCACCGTCTCCGACACCGACTCTCCGCTGCTTGGCGATGTGATCGCCACCGTCGGGGACGTCGTGTCCGCAGGCGGAGGCGGCGCATTCGCGACCGTCACCATAACGCCCGCAGACGTCGCCCGGTTGCCTGCCGAGTCCCGCGCCACTGCCGTCAGCGTATGCGGACCGTTGCTGAACTGCGTCGTGTCCCAGATTGCCTCTTCCGGCGCCGTAGTATCCTCAGGGCCAAGGTTCGCCCCGTCGACCTTGAACTGTACGCCGATGACGCCCACGTTGTCCGACACTGCGGCCGTTACCGTGATCGTATCGGCGACCGCCGCTCCGGAAGCTGGAAACGAGATCGTCACCATGGGGGGCATCGTGTCGTTGAGCACTCGAACCGCCACCGGATCGGAGGTCCACCGTATGCCGAGGGCGTCTCGCGCAACCGCCGTCAGCGTATGCCACCCGTTGCTCACAGCGGTCGTGTTCCATGAGATGGAGTATTGGCTGCTGGTATCCTCGGCCCCGAGGTTGGTGCCGTCCAATTTGAACTGGACCCCGGAGACCAGGAGGCTGCCGATGATGGTGACGCCTGCACTGACCGTCCTCGTCCCGCTCACCGTCGACCCGGACGCGGGGGAGGTGATCGTCACGACCAGGCTGCCCAGCAGCGGCAGTCCCAGTTGTGCTCGGGCCTGCGGGGGGATGGCCGCCGCGCCGAGCAGCCCAATCAGCGCGAGGGCGCAGACGACCGTCAACTTGCGTGCGACCATGTTCATGTCGGTCTTCACTCCCATGGGGTTCCCGTGCGGCGATCCTGCTCGCGGCGGAGAGGTTATTGGAACCGCAGACACCACTCGCCCTCAAGTCGCGTCAGGAAGGCATCGCCGGTGAGTACGGCGTCCAACAATTCGGGGTGGCTCGAGTGGATGAGCATTGAATAGCCATGGCGGTGCAAGAGACAGGACTTCTCTGACAGCTCCGCTGCAAAGGCCGGATCGAGCCGTCCGGTCAGGGCGATGGCGCCCTGGCGCGCGGCATCATCGAAGAGATGGTCCAGGACCGACCGGACGGTGTGCGGCTTCGCCGCCACCTGCAGCACCTCGCTGAACCCGCCGGGGTTGCGGTAGTACAGGTACCATCCCGCGATGCCGCGCGCGTCGTCCCGCACCAGGACCTTCCGGAACTGCCCGTGCCCCCGCCGCTGACCCGCCCGCTGCAGCATCCACTTCACCAATTGATCGTCATAGGCGGGACGAAGCGTACGCGCAGCCGCCAGCTCAGGAAGCCAGGCCGGCAGCATCGCCTCGTCCAGGTCTTCGGTGGATCCCTGAGTCGGCGAGAGGCGAAACGGATTCCACGATGCCCTGGTGGCGAGGGCATCTATGACCCGTGCCGCGGGCGCGGACATGCCGGCGGCCCACGCGAGAGGCGTCCGCCTGCGGAGGACGGCGAGCGCGGCCCGGGCCGGCCGCAGCGGCCGGATCCAGTGCATGCTGTATAAGAGCGCCGTGGCACCGCCACACCACTGCCAGATCTTCCCGGTGCCGTCCTCTGCCTCGTCGGTCAACGAGAGGTCTTGCGGACCGCCCAGGCAGTGCTTCACCATGCGAAGCCCCACCTGCCCGCGCCGGGCCGGATCGACCACGAACTGCGAACATACCGCCGCCAGTATCGGCCGGCCTTTGAACACCATCCGCCGCGGCGCCACCCCGAGGAAGCCGACGATCGTTCCAGACGAGTCCTCGCACACGAGCGAGGTCAGCGTGTCATCACCCAGCGGGTTGCTGAGGAACACATCCAAGAAATACCTCTGGTAGGACTCCATCCATCCCGGGACGGTGGGCTCCGCAGTGTGAAAGACCCGGCGATGCAAGTCTGCGACGTGTGGGATATCAGCCGCGACGAACGGCCTGACGACGCTCATCCCACCGTGCACACACTGACGACGCTGCTGATCCCGTTGATGGTCGTGAAGCGTTCGCTGAAGATATGCTCGTCAGCGAGCTTGACCCGAAAGGTGGATTCGATGAAGGCAATGAGCTCGACGACCCCTACGGAGTCCACATAACCCAACTCGAACAGATGCGCGTCCCACGAGAACTGGGGGTCGTCCGGTATGACGCGGAATTCCTTCCGGATAAACGTCTCAATCGTGCGGGCCACATCAGGCTGCGAGATAGCCATCGATCCAGGTCTCCTTGAGAGGAAATTGGTTCATGGCACGGTACCGCCCGGCGCGGACAAACCTGCTGAGAAACGCCTGGTCCTCGACCTTGAACAGCCGGCAAAAGACCTCGCGCAACCTTCCCGCATCGAAGCCGGCATCGATGAGCACCGGGAGAATCCCTGTAGGCTCCGTCGAGCTACCGATCTGGGCTCTGACCTTGACGCGATCAAAGACAAAGCGCGGGAGCAGATCCCCCGCGATCGCGCCGCCCAGCGCCTGCTTGGCCCGCGCCCGCCCGAGAAACGATCCCGGCAGGGCCAGATACCGGTCAACGACGAGGCCGTACGGTTGAATGACCTCAAGCCCGTGGTGGTTGAAGACGCCCACCTCCCGGTCTCCCGCGTCCAGGCCCTGAATCAGCACGGACCGCAACTCCCCGGGACTCAGCCTGGGCAGGCGGTAATACTCGCGGCCACGGTACGAGACCGCCGCGTAGTCGGCAAGAAATTCGTTGGCCAGGTCGCCTGTCAGGATCAACGGGGACAATCCGGCGCCGCTGTCCTCCGCGTCGCGGCGGATTGCGCGGGCCAGGATCTCGTTCACGATGGCGCAGTGTACGTTGAAGTCCCGCCAGTCCTGCCCATAGCACACGGCGTCATCCACCGCCGCGTGCACGTCCTCGGCCGACGCGGCCACGAGCCGGAACGGGATCCGCAGCGCGTGGGCCAGCCGCTCCGCATACCTCACGTCCTCGCTGTGGACTGCGCCCGCCTCCATATACCCATAGGTGTAGGCGGTGACGTCCCGGAAATACTCCCTCGCCAGGGCCGCAATCACACCGCTGTCAAGACCTCCGGACAGGCAGACGCAGATCCTCCGCCCGGTGAACTGCTCGGCGAGCCGGGCGAACCAGCCCTCGAGGTCCCTGCGGATACCCCGTGCAATGTCTTTCACTCCGGCGCCGCCTGGTTGTGGTACGGGATCGGTCCCCGCGAAGCGGCTCGACGATACGGCCCGGTCTCCTACGTCGACCTCAACCACATGCCCGGCCGGCACGGAGTAGATGGCCTCACAGGGGATCCCTTGCCCCACGAGATCAACCAGGTAGTTTGCGCCCGCCACCCTGCCCGTCTCGTGGATGGCGAAGAACAGCTTGTTGATGCCCAGCCGGTCCCGCGCCAGCGTCACGCGGCCCTGGGGCCCCACGACGGCCAGCGAAAACGGCCCTGTCCACTCTGCCAGTTCGGCCGGCGCTGTGTCGTTCACGGAGGGCGCAAACGATCCCCTCTGCCAGCAGAAGTTCCGGACGCGCAGCGTGGACTGAAGCATCGCTACACTGCCACGCGGGGCTGGAGGACGCTGGCGAACGCCGGCAGTCCCGCCTCGATCGCCTCGACCCGGGCGGTTAAGGACAGGCGCACAAACCCGGGTTCGTGGAACAGTGTCGACGGCATGACCATCACCCCCCGCGAGGCGAGCTGCTCAGCGAACGTGAAGTCGTCGGGGACCGGCGACCTGGCATAGACATAGAAGGCCGCGTCGGCGTCGCACACCTGATACCCGTAGCCGCCGATCATGCGCCTCACAAACGCCTGCTTTTCCGCCAGCCCGTCCAGGCGCGGCCTGTAGTCCAGCAGGTCGCACACGGCACGCTGCATCAAACTGGTCGGCGTGCAGAAGCCCATGAGCCTGACGCATCGCAGCAGCAGTTCCCTGACCTCGCTCCGCTCGGGGGCGCGGGGCGACACCGCGATGTACCCGATACGCTGTCCCTGAAGCGCGAGGGCCTTGCCAAATGAATAGATGCTGAGACTGCGGGGATAACTCAGCAACGGGCTGTAGAATGGTTTCCTGCTCCAGACGATGTGGCGGTAGACCTCGTCGCTGATCAGGTAGATCGTCGTGCCGAATCGAGCCTCCGCGGCGGCCAGCAGCGCCGACAGGGCATCGAGCTCGTCCTGGGCGTACAGCACCCCCGTCGGGCAGCACGGCTGGCTGAGGAGCACTGCCTTGGTCGTCTCATTGAGCGCCCGGCCGATGCCGTCGATGTCGAGATGTTTGTCGTCTTTGAGGCCCACGAAGGAGAAGGGCACGCCTAGGTTGCGAAGGTACAGCGGGTAGTCCTGCCAGCAGGGCGTAAGCACCATGACTTCGTCCTGCGGCCCGCAGAGCCCGTGGAACACGACGTTCAATGCCGTCATGGCGCCGGTGGTCATGATGACATCGCGGTAGTGGAAAGCGAGCTCGTACTCCCGGCTCAACTGGGACGCGATCGCGCGGCGGGTCACGGTGTTCCCGCCGTACGGGGTGTATTGAAACGCCAGCCCGTCCATCTCAGCGGCCGCACGCGCGAGCGCCCCACGCACCTGGGCGTCTGGCCCCTCGGCCGGGTTCGCATAGGACAAATCGACCGCCCGGGGCCCGAAGCGCTTGAACGTCGACGTGATGAGACGGTCAAGCCGTTCTTGCGGTTCCAGCAACTTGTATAGGTCGCTCGTGTCGCGCACGGTACATCTCCTGTATTCTGCCGCGGTCCGGTTTCCCGGATGTGGTCAGCGGAAATTGGTCCATCTGCCAGATCACCTGCGGCTGCATGTACTCCGGCATCTCGACGTTGCAGAACTCCCGCAGGGCCTCTTCGCGGAAGGCGTCTGGGCTGTTCGGAAGCACGGCGATCACGATCTCGCTGTCCCCCTCGTCCCTGGGCTCCGCAAAGGCCACCACGTTGGTGACGAGACCCGACGACCCGATGCAGCGTTCAATCTCCTCGGGACTGACGCGAAACCCGCGTGATTTGATCAACTGGTCCCGCCGTCCGACGTAGTACAGGTACCCATCCCCGTCCATCTTCACGAGGTCGCCGGAGTAGACGACGAGCTCCCGGCTCCCGTTGCGGAACGGCTCCAGAGGGTGAGGCCGGAATACCCGCGCGGTGGCGTCGGGGTCGCGCCAGTACCCCAGGGTCACGGTTGCGCCGCGATGCACCAGCTCGCCGACCTCGCCGGGCGCACAGGGCCTGCCTTCCTCGTTGATCACGCAGATCTCCACGTTGGGGATCGCCTTTCCGATGGACGATGGCCGAAGGTCCACCTGGTCCGGTGGGAGGTAGGTAGATCTGAATGCCTCCGTCAGCCCGTACATCAGGTACACCTGAACGTGCGGATGGGCGGCCCGGATCGACCGCACGGTGCGCTCGGGCAGCCGTCCACCGGTGTTGGTGAGATACCGCAGCCGCGGCAACGCCCGGTGGAGGAAGGGTGACTGTCTGCCGGTCAGCTGCAGCCACAGCGTCGGCACAGCCGCCACTCCCGTGACCTCCTCCCGCTCAAGCGCGGCGCAAATGTCCGGGGGGAACAACGATCGCTGAACCACCAGCGTCCCCCCCACCCAGACCGCGGTCAGCAGTTGATTGAGGCCGTAGTCGAAACTGAACGGCATCAAGCTCAGGATCACGTCCCGCTCGGTGAGGCGCAGGTAGTCCGACACGATGCGGGCGCCGGCCAGCAGGTTATCGTGGCTCACCATCACGCCTTTGGGCAGCCCCGTCGAGCCCGACGTGTAAATCAACAGGGCGAGATCTGCTCCGATGACCGGCTCCGGAGCGTGTGGCGCATGCGGCAGCTCGACCTGGTCGACGTTGACAAGAGTCACCGAACCCCGCAGGGGATGTGACAGAGAGCGCAGTTGTCTGCTGTCGGTCACCACGCACCCGGCCCCGCTGTGGGCGAGGACGTGGTTGACTTGCTGCGCGCGCAGGTGCTCGTTGATCACGACCGCCACGCCGCCGGCGAACCACGTCCCAAACAGCGCGGTCACCGCGTCAACCGAGCGTGGCAAGAAGATGGCGACGCGATCACCCCTGCGCACGCCTGCTTCTGTGAGTAGCGTGCCGAAGCGCCGGGCGCACGCCTGCAGCTCTCCGTAAGTCAGGCGCCTGACCCCGTCCACCACAGCGATGTGATCAGCCCGCAGATTCTCGGACTGCAGCGTCAACACGTCGCGGATGGTATACATCTCGGCCCCACCCTCATGCGACATGGATATCGTCGTCCCCTACGACCACCGCCTCGCCCGTGTCATCGAACACGAGCACCGTCGGGTCTGCCGGGCCGCCGCACGATCCCGACACCCGGGGTAGGGGCGCCGAAGGGTTGTCCGCGGGCAGGAAGAGTGTCACGACCCTCAGGGGCAGGCGTGCGAAAGTGGAGTACGTCAGGACTGGCGCCGGATGGCGCCGGCCGTAGTCCGGCGATACCCAGCCTCCCGGCCGGCCCACCTGGCCTTCCCACACCTTGGCCGTCAGGGCTGCGGACGAGAACGCCCGGATCAGCAGGCCTCGATCTCGCCGGCCAACGGCGCGGGCCCACAGGGTCGAATCCGCGATCACATCCATTGGCGCGAACTGGAACTGGAGGTCAACCCGGTGCTCGCTCGCTCCGACGAGGTCATCGACGACCACCCAGTACCGGGGCTTCACGAAGAGCACCCGGCGCCGGTGCGTCACCGGATCGGGAAGGCGGTGGTAAGCGTCGTGCTCCGCGTCGGCAAAGTCCATGGTCTGCGTGGACACCCATCGACGCAGGCGGGCCCGAGGCCGCGATTCCCACTTGAAGGGCCCGCCAGGGATGGCCTGCGGACGGGAATCTATCCGCACGGTCGAATGAGCCGCAGTGCCGCGGAAAAAATCGCGCCACTGTGGGTCCACCGTGTAGCCATCCGTGCCCGGGTCGACGAGGAAGGGCTCTCCAAAGACCGAGCACTGAAGGCTCAGAAGGTCCGCGTGCCCATGCCCGCCGTTGACCGCACCGAACGGTCCGGCGTCGAGGACCAGCTGGTGGGCCTCCCGCTCCCATCCGGTCTGCATGATGGCATAGCCGCCGTCAGAGAAGAGCCGCGACGGCGCCGCATCCGGCGGCCGCGGATCGAGGGCCGCGAACGCTTTCTGCCCGGCCGCCCCCAGTATCCACAAGACTTCGGGGGCCCGGCCGTCGGCCGCCCAGGCATAGTCGGGGCGGGCGAAGAACGCCGCCGCCAGTGCCATCGTGCCTCGGAGGTCGCCGGCGTCCCTCGGCACCAGCGGGAGGAGCCACCCCCCATCGGCGTCGCCGATGAGCGGCATCGATCCGTCGGGGCGGCGAACGGCGACAAGGAAGTCAAGCAGCCGACAGACCCGGTCTCGTACCGTATCCGGAACACCGACGCCATTCCGTGCGGCCAGGATCAGAAAGTGAAGGTAGATGTCAGCCGTGTAGCGTTGATACCACGTGGACTGTTCAAAGTACACGCCGTCCGGCAGGATGTGGCGGTCGCACTGTGTGACAAGAATTCCCGTCCCAAGTTCCTTCCACCGTTTTGCACGGCGCAGGTCTGGAAAGAGCACACCGGCGTAGAAGAGCCCGAGCGCTTCGCCGGTCAGATGGGTATTGGGCGCGAAGTAGTGCGAGAGATACCGCTCGACGTGGCGGGCATGGGCCTCGATCCCAATGAGCATCTGGCCAAAGAGGCCGCCGGACAGCGTGGGGGAGCCGTGAAACAACATCAAGGCCCAACACCAGGAGATCATCCTGAACGCGACCTCGAGGCTGCTCGCCCAGTTGATGCCCAGGCCGGTGGGATTGGCCCGCGTCCAGTCGCGCACGTAGCGGGCAAAAGTGTCTGCGTAGCGCTCGTCCCCGGTGATTCGGTACGCCTGCCCGAGATGCAGGAGCCACTGGTGGCGGTTCAACTCCCAGATCACTTTGCTGTCCCCGACGGCGGCCGCGTCAAGGGGATTGAGGCGGCTCCAGTGCACCAGGGGCGCACGGCGGCGCGAGACGGGATCCAGGTGCCAGTCCACGGGATCGCCGAAGATCAGGTCCCGGTAGCCCAGGAGATCGAACCGGCCCCGGCAGACCGCGTCCGCCGTGACGATGGCCCGATCAACACTCCCAGGGAGCTGCGCGATTACGAACGCCGTCGTGTCCGGGCTCGCGGCGCCCTCGAAGAAGCGTGTGGGATCGACACCCACGCTCGGCGGGTGGATGCGGGCCGGCCGCGTACTCGCGACGGCGGCCACACGGTCCAGCCATTTCGCCGCCTCCTGACGTCCCCGACCGGCAATCTCGGTGACCGGCATCTGTAGCACGCGTTCCAGCCTCATGCCGGTGGCGACCCGAGCCCCCCGCCCGCGCGGCCATTCCCCGCGTATGCGGCCGCCCATTCGTGACGCACGTGCGGCCATGTGTACCGCTCGACCTCGTGGCGGGCTCTCTGCGAGAGGGTCATCGCGTATTCGATGTCGTTCAGGAGCCGCGTGACCGCATCGGCCATCGCGCCCGGATCCTCAGGCGGAACGACGAGACCGGTCTCGCCGTTGCGAACGAGGGCGGCAAGATCGCCGGGGTTGGTCGAGACAACCGGCAGGCCCGCCGCGAAGGCCTCGAGCACAGACACCGGCTGGTTGTCGATGACGGACGAGTTGACGAACACGTCCGCTTCGTTCAGCAGACGAGGCATGGCCTCGGGCTCAATGCGTCCGACGAATCGGACTCCGTCCGTCCCAGACAAAGCGGCCAGCCGGCGGAGTCGGCCCTCCTCGGTGCCGTATCCCGCGAGGGTCAGGGTGGCGTTCGGAAACCGCGCCTGCACGCGGAAGAACGCTTCAAGCGTGTTGTCCACGCGATACAGAGGTTCGAGGGCGCGGGTGGAGAGCAGTCGGGGACGCAGCGTCCGCCGCTCCCGGTACGCGAACTGGGCGGTGTCGATGATGTTCCTGATGACGCGCACCCGGTAGCCATGTTGGGCAAACACCGATCGCAAGTACTCGGAGGGAACGACGATCTCATCGACCAGGCGCAGCCAGGGATGCACCAGCGGGCCCCACCGCGCCAGGTGGTCGGGACCTTTGCCCGAGTGGTAGTGCAGCACCACTCGAGTACCGAGCATCCGCGCGGCCAGGATCGCCGGGAGTGATGCGACGATGAAAGAGGATCCAGCTGCCGAAACGATGTGCGTGACATTGGCACCGCGGATCCGGAGGAGGGTCGGCACATACAGGGCCTCGTTTACCACGGTGCGCACGTACCGGTACCGGCGGAGCCAGCTGACCCCACGGGGAAAGCGGGGATTGATCGGGACGAACGCGACCTCGCACCCCTCGGCACGCAGGGCCTGGGCAAGCGCGTAGGCCTGAATGGTGTTGCCCCCCAGGAGCTCCATCGTCGGTGCCACCAGAGCAACCGTAAGCGGCGTCATGAGTGTCACGGTGATCAGCGGGTTGCGGTGATCGCGGTGAACCAGCCCCAGGCATCGGGAAAGAACGCCGACACGACCCGCGGCCAGCGTTTCCGGTCGTACGGGGTCAGGATCGGCCGCGCGCTGAAGCTGGCGAACTCTCCAAAGAGCTCGCGCAATTCCGGAATGGTGTACGCTTTCGTGCCGAGGCTCTCCATGTGGTGCCAGAGCACGTCTGCGAAGCTGCGCCAGGGCCGACCTCGCAGGAGACCATACCAGACCCAGAACTTGAAGGCCAGCACCGAACGCCGGTGGTACATCATCCCGATGAACGTTCCCCCGGGCTTCAGGATCCGCCGGATCTCCCGCACCGCCGCTCCCGGATCGGGAGTGTGATGCAGGACTCCCCAGGAATACACCAGGTCAAATGAGGTATCGGAGAATGGCAGGCATTCCGCATCGGCGCGGATGACCTCAGGGGCGAACCCGTAACATGCCAGCCGCGCCTTCGTGAGCTCAACGCCTTCGTCGGTCATGTCGACACCCACACAGCGGGTTCCGGCCCGTGCCCACTGGAGGAAATCGGTCCCCGTCCCTACTCCGATCTCCAGCACACGCTTGCCCCTGTGACGAGTAAACTGAGCGACGGCATGGATGAACGGCTCGAGGCGGTAGCGGTGCTCCTCAATCTTCTCAAACCATTCCCGGCTGGCGCGCGGGAGAACCCCGACAATGCTCGGACTCGCGCCGCACGGCTGCAATTCCCAATACTCCCGCACCGCCTCCTTAAGGCTCATGACTGCCTCCCCTCACGGCCAACGGCGAGACCGCGATTAGACCCCGGCCGGGTCGCGCCTCGAGGTCAATGAATCCGCACAGCACCAGGATCCCCACGTACGTCACCACGCAGGCGCCCGATGTGAGGATCAGGGCCGGCACCTGCCCCACTGCCAGGTGTGCGTTGACCTCCACGGCGATCAGAGCGGAAGCGGCGGCGGCGCCCGAGATGATGCCGAGACTCCGCCAGGGCAGCAGCGCGGCGAGTGTCACACGCAAGAGGCGCCGAGCGCGGAGGAGCATGAGGACCTTGCCGACCCAAATGACGAGCACCGTTCCCAGCACCGCGCCGACGAGTCCGAACAGCCGTATGAACGCGAGCACCAAGACCGTCATGAGCAGCAGCTGGATCGCGTGCACGACGGCGATTGCACGGGTTTCGGCGTAGACGGCCAGCACGCCATCCGGCTGCGCCGCGTACGCTGGTGCGATCAGTGACCAGACCATAAGGATCGGAATGCTCGCGGCATATCGGTCCGTAAAGAGCACCGGGATCAAGTCTCGGGCCGTCGCGACCAGGAGCCCGGCGAGCGGGAAGAAGACGAGCGCGAGCCTGCGCGTTGTATCGTGCCAGAGCGCGAGCGCGGCACCGGACTGGTCCGCGGTCACTGCCTCTCGCATGCGCGCCGTGAGCAGGTTCTTGGACGGCGTGGACAGCATGTCGATGATCGGAATCTGGAGGCAGCCGACCGCGTAGATCGCATACGTGGCCGCGTCCACGCCCGCAGCGACGATGTAGTAGTGGAGACTTTGCACCAGAATCCACAAGCCGACGCCGAGCTGGAGAGGGAGGCCATAGGCCAACTGCCGCCGCAGCGCCATCCGGTCGGTTCGCAACTCGCCCGCATACTCTCGGGCGAGGTACAAGAGCGTCCCCCCAAGCCGGATCGCGCCGAACGCCACTCCGCCAGCCAGCAGCCACTCTAGTCTCCGGGTCACGACGGCTGGGACGACCAGTGCGACCGCCTTGACCAGATCGGAAAGGCCGTACACCAGCCCCGCATTCCCATAGTGCCTGCGCGCGATCATGACAATCTCCAGGACCGTGGCGGGAAGCATCAGCAGGACGTACGCGCCGAGCAGTCCCGACAGCCCCGACAGCATGCCATTGCCCAGCCAGTGCGCGAGCACCGGACCAGCAACCGCGAGGAGCCCCAGGCACGCCAGCCCGCTGCCGGCCAGGGCCAGGAGGCTGTTCAGGACGTACCGCCCGCCGCGATCCGGCGTTGACGCCAGGAAGTAGAGCAGGCTGTCGGCCATCCCCAATTGGGCGATCGCCGCAATCGTCCCGTAGACGAGGAACAGCTGCTTGTACGTGCCAAACGCGGCCTGATCGAACACCCTCGCGAGCACGAGAGGGGTGGCGAAGGTCATTGCGAATGCCATCGCCCGACCCGCGGTCAGGAGCAGCACCGGTCGGGACCCAACGTCGAGCCGCTGCGTCTGTTGAAAACCGGCGAGGCGTGTCACGAGCTGCGGGTTTCATCCTGAGCGTACTGGATGGCGCGGCGCGCGACGGGACCGCGGTCGGTCCGCAGGCGACCTTTGAGCACGTCCCTCAATCCCGACACCACGACACGGAAGTGCGCGAAGCTCATACGATCGTCCACCCCCAAGCGGCGGATCGCGTAGGGGTCGGGCACCCCATCGTTCAGCCCTTCGATTGTTGTCACCGCTCCGTGATACCCGGCCTGAGCCGCCATCTGCGCCACATCTGCTGAGAAATCTCCATAGGGGTAGGAGAGCCACGTGACCGGGCGGCCGGTCAGCGACTCCAGAACCTGCTTGGACTCGGCGAGCTCTTCCCGAAGGCGCTCGCGGCCGAGTTGATGGAATGAATCATGCGAGCATCCGTGACTCCCCACCGTGATTCCCGCGTCAACCATCGCGCGGAGCTCGGATACGGACATGGGAGCATGCGTCTTCATCTCGCCCTGGTCCACGCCCACCTCGGCGGCAAGCCGGCTGAGCTCAGCCTCGCGCACCGCGGTCGGGAGCTCACGGAGCGCACGCGTCAGTTCTCGCACCGCGGTCTCCTTGTCACGCACCGTGACGATCGGGAGCTCCTGTGCCGCAGCATGGACGGAAATCCGATGTAGCGGGCTGCGGGCCGCAGCGACCATGGCCCAGAGACGGTCCCACCAGGGGGAACCGCCGGAAACCAGAAAGTCCGTGACGATGAATACCGTGGCCGGAAGGCCGAGTCGCTGAAGAATCGGAACGGCGTAGGTGTATGTGTCCCGGTAGCCGTCGTCGAAGGTGATCGCCGCGCGCGGTTTTCCCCGCCGCATCTGGGCGGACGCATCCAGGAGATCGTCCAGGGGTACCACGTGGTAGTGCGCCGCAAGATGGTCCATCTGGCGCTCGAACTGAGAGACGCGCACGTGAAGGCCGTCGAGGTTGCGGATCGGATCCGAGTCGCCTGCGTTGACATTGTGATACTCGAGGACGAGGGCCTTCCGGCGGACACACCGAATCGCCGCCCGTGTCAGGCCCAGGCAAGCGCTCGCCGTGTAGGCTGTTTCCTTGAAGACTCGCACCCAGTTCATCCCCGGCGACCGGTGAGACGATCTGCCAGAACATCGCCCACGACCTTTCGCACAGCCTTTCTCGCTTTGCTGCCCCCCGCCACAAGCAGCCGGTAGGTGGCCCCACGCGCGCCAGGAGGGAAAAGCTCGAGCCGGCTCAGTTCACGCACCTGGCCTGCCCACCGGAACTTGTATGGCTCGGCGCCATGGAGGAAGTCATACTCAGCTGCGCCTTCCTCGATCGCGCGCTTGATTGTCAGCCCGACGGTGATGAGCCCGATGCCGTGCCGGCAGTAGCTCGGGTCGAACCCCTTCTGGTAGTCGTAGAATGTCCCGCGATATCTGAAGCTATACTGTGCCGCGACCGGCTGGCCGTCGAGGACCAGCAGGTAGAGTCGCAGCCACCCGCGCGTCAGCGCCAGAGCGGTCACCTCGTCATGGAAGGACCGGAGCGCGGGGGTGTGGAGGGCCGTGGAGCCTCCTCGCTCCCGCCACCGGCTGTCATGGAGCGCGAACAACGCGCGCAGCGTCTCTCGACGCCCCTCCTCCGTTTCGGCCTGTTCGAAGCGGACCTCGAACTGCTTGCTCAGGTTGTTGAGACGCCGACGGAAGTCGACCCGGTCTTTCGACGTGAGGGTCGCCAGATAGGAGTCCCACGACGGCGCCGGCCACGTCACGAGCGGGCACACTTCCGTGCTGACGGCGTCAAGCCACCATCCGCGGCGCTCCAGCTCGGCGGCAAGCACAGCTGCGGACGAACCGGGGCGGACCTGCGTCAGGCGAAGTGCGAGCTTCTCGGCGCCGAGATAATCGGCGAGGGCATCCACAGCCTGCGATTCTGATCCGGATCGTAGAACCAGGTCCAGGTAGTCGGACCCAGCGGTTCCGCCCAGGAATTCCAAAACCGGAAATGGCGCCTCCAGCGCCCGCCGCCGCCGGAGGAGGAGCGGCGCGAGTCCGACCATCTCCCCATCCGACCAGACGGCGAGGACGTGAAGCCGGGCGCCGCCGGACAGGTGTCTCCACCACGTGAACAGCCATTCCCAGGTAAGGAAGAGGCCGTCCGCTGCGCTGCGCTCGAGGAGCGCGGTCCATTCGTCCCGGAGCGCGCGGAAGCGTCCAACATCCTCGATCACCTCCACCCGCAGGGGACCGCCCACACCCGCCGGAGCGCGGACCGCGATATCCGCGGCCGCGCGTCCACCGTTCTCTCCGTACCGGCTCATCAAAAGAGTGTGTAGATGAATGGCGCAATGGCGGAGCTATGCGCCAGGATGATGAGCCCCCCCAGGAGCAGCAGCATGGCGACGACGGGGACCATCCACCACAGCCGCGCCTTCCAGAGGAAGGTCAGCAGCTCTCCGGCGATCGAGAATCTGGCCAGCAGGCTCCTCATGACGGTATCACCCCTCACTTCTCAATGATGTGGTCGCCGAGCACGAGCACGTCCATGCCGCTACGCTGGAAAGTACTGAAGGCCTCGGCCGGCGTGTTCACAATAGGCTCGCCTCTCAGGTTGAACGAGGTGTTGAGCACCACGGGCACCCCGGTGGCCTCGCCGAACAGCTCAATGAGACGGAAGTACCGGGGGGCCAGGTCCGCGTACACCGTCTGCAAGCGCGCGGTGCCGTCCACATGGGTGGTGGCCGGTACACGGTCCCGCATGCCGGGCTTGACATCCACGACGTACAGCATGTAGCGAGCGGGATAGTGGCGCCGCGGCTCCGGCAGGTCGAAGAAATCCGCGGCGCGGTCTACCAGCACCGCGGGCGCGAACGGGCGGAACGGCTCGCGGAACTTGATCTTTGTGTTCACGATTTCCTTCATGTCCGCCCGCCGAGGGTCCGCCAGGATGCTCCGGTTCCCCAGCGCCCGCGGCCCCCATTCAGACCGCCCCTGGAACCAGCCGACGACCTTGCCCGACTGGAGGTGCCCGACGACGCGGTCCAGGAGCCGGTCCTCGGCGTCGAGGCGGGTGTGCGCGGCGTTCGTCCCGCGGACGAACGCGTCGATCTGCGCGCTCGTGTGCTCCTGGCCCCAGTAGGCATGGCCCATGACGAACCCCCGGGGCTTGCCGCAGACCATGTGGTACCCATACAGCGCGGCGCCGACGGCTCCGCCGCCGTCCCCCGCCGCGGGCTGGATGTAGATGTCCTCAAACGGCGTCTCCCGGAGGATCCGTCCGTTGGCCACGCTGTTGAGCGCGACGCCGCCGGCCATGCAGAGCGCCTTCAGTCCCGTCTCCTGGTGCAGCCGGGTGGCCATGCGCAGGAGGACATCCTCCGTCACCGCCTGAATGCTGGCCGCCAGGTCGGCATAGTGCTGGTTCGACTGCGCCTGCGCCTCGTAGTCCGCCGGCCGTTCACCGAAGTAGGACGGGTAGCCGCTCGACGGCGTGAAGAAGTGCGCGCGCGGGTCACGCGGCGCCCCAAAGAGATCCAGGAACTTCCTGTTGTAGGTCGACTCGGTGGAATGATGGAAGCTGAAGTAGTCCATGTTCAGACGGAAGCTGCCGTCTGATTCGACCGTGATCAGCTTGGACACGTCCTCCGCGTACCGCGGCTGCCCGAAGGGGGCCATGCCCATGACCTTATACTCGCCTTCATTCACCTCGAACCCGAGAAACGCCGTGAACGCGCTGTAGAGCAGCCCCAGCGAGTGCGGGAAGCGGATTTCCCGCAGGATGCGGATCTCACGGTCGTGTCCGACGCCGTAGGTCGCCGTGGCCCACTCGCCCACGCCGTCGACGGTGAGGATGGCGGCGTCCGTGAAGGGCGAGCAGAAGAAGGCGCTCGCCGCATGGGACAGATGGTGATCGCTGAACGCGATCTTCGACGGCGGGATCCGTAGGTGCCGCTGGAGGAGCGCCTTGATCCAGAGCTTGTCGATCATCCACGAGATCATCGACTCCGAGAAGACACCGCGGGAGCGCGGAAATGTCTGCATCGTGGACAGCAGAATCCGCTCGAACTTCCGGAAGGGCTTTTCGAAGAAGACGACGAGATCGAGATCTTCCGATCGCAGACCCGCCGCGTTCAAGCAGAAGTCGATGGCATGGGTTGGGAATCCGTAGTCGTGCTTCTTCCGGGTAAACCGTTCTTCTTCGGCGGCGGCGACGAGCTCGCCGTCGCGGAGCAGCGCGGCTGCGGCGTCGTGGAAATAGCAGGAGATACCCAGGATGTGCACGTCAGAATTGCCTGCCGGCCTGCGCGGCCGCATCGTCGGTGGGCACGGGGCGCTCCGTCCACCCGGACCCGCCGGTCGGACGGATCCGCAGCGGGTCGGAGAACAGCGTGACGCCGATGGCGAACGGCGCCAGGACGGTGAAGTAGAAGATCGACAGCAGCACTCGAGCCTGGAAATCGCCGATGCGGCGGGCGATAACCTTCCACTTTTCCCAGAGCACGGCGAGTCGCTTGAGCACAGGTGTTTCGCGCCATCGCGGGACGGATGCACTCCTCGCGGGAGCGCGATCGTGGGTGTCGCGCTCCGCCACCGTGCTGTCGCGCAAGTCATTGGGCAGGACCGTCAGTTTCATGGGATGACCCTATCCTCCCTGAGGTACAAGAAAATGTCCTCGGCTGCCAGCCGGTGCCCCGCCTCGTTCCAGTGTCCTGCGATCATCGAGCCAGAACCGTAGAGGTAGGTCCCCGTGCGCCGGTCATAGTCCCGAAAGGCCGGGATCAGATCAAGCGTGCGGATGCCGTGCCGGGCCGCGACCTCCCGGAGCCGCCGGTCGGGGAGGTCGACGTCGAATGGGAGACTGTATTCCGTGCGCAGGTCCTGTGCCAGCTCCGGATGGACCTGCTCGGCGGCGCCGAGGATCACCAGGACGAAGGGCGTGCCTCGCGAGGCGACCTCTCCCGCGAACTTCACAAGTACCCGCTCGGTGACGTTCCAGGCCTCGGTCCACCGGGGTGTCGGATCAGGAAGGTACACGTTGAAGTCAGAAAACTCGTCGAGCCCTCCCTGCCCCGTGTTCGCATGTGCCTGCTGGAACCTCCCCTCCCGGATCTGGCGCCGCACCAGAAAGGCGCGTTCCGAAATCAGGCTGAGGAGATAGGAGTACCGCTTCATCGTCTGGTACGCGCGATGCAGCGGCGTCAGCTGCTTGGCATAGCCGTCAAGGGTAGAACGGTCCAGGACCAGCTCGCCGTGTTCATCAATGGTGAAGTAGAATCTGATCCAGTTCATGCTCAGGAACCTGGAGTTGTCGCGGACGTCATTCCCCATGTAGAAGGCCAGAATCACCATGTCGGGAGCGTAGCGGACGCCAACGTTGAGGTAGCGCATGTAGGCGTCGGCGGTGCCGAAGCCCGACTGGCCCAGGGCCAGCACCTCGAAGCGCCGCGAGGGTGAGGTTGCGTTCAGCTTCGCCTCAAGCAAGGCGGGAAACGCGTGCTCACGGGGGACGTTGAAGGCCTCCACGAACGAGTCGCCCAACACCAGGATGCGGTAGGTGTTCGGCGGCTTCGCCCAGGTGCGCTCCGCGTCCCGGAAGCCGTGGGAGTTGAAATGCCCCTCTGAGAACCCTTCCTTTCGGTTGATGTAGTGGGCGCCCGGAACAAATGAATATCCCGTGTCCGGATCGAACTCGGTGGCAGACCGGGAGTTGATCTTGACGACGGCGAGGGTCCCCTCAAGCATGAGGCACATCACGAGGATCGCGCCGACCGCGACTGAGAGGTTGGCCGCCAGTCTGCGGAGCCTGCGCACTTAGGCCGCCCCCACCTGAAAGCGCAGGCACCACTCACCCTCGAGCCGCGTCACAAACGCGTCGCCGCGCTGGAGGGCAGTTAACACCCGCGGGTCCCTCGCGTGCACCAGCGTCCAATACCCCCGATGGTGGAAGAAGCACCTCCGGGCGGTGAACTCTCCCACGGACCGCGGATCGAGCCGTCCAATCAAACCCACGATCCCGTCCCGCCAGGCCTGCGCAGACAGGTGATCGAGGACTGCACCGATCGACCCCTCTCGGGCGCCGAGCTGGATGACCTCAGCGATCCCCCCGCGTGTCGCGGCGTAGAGGTACCAACCGGCGATCTCGCCCCCAGCATCTCGAACGAGCGTCTTGCGCAGCGGCCCGCTGCCCGGCTTGCGCGCCAGGATCTCCAGCAGCCACGCCGCGGCCCGGCCGTCGTACGCAGGCCGGAGAGCGCGGTCCTGTGGAAACTCAGCCAGGCATGCGGCCAGCGCCTCGCCGTCCAGCTCTTCCCCTCGCAGCGCGGAGGCCGGCGGCCGGAATGGAGTGCCGGGGAGACGGGTCGCCACCGCGTCGGCCAGATGAGACGCCGGGAGCCAGGCGGACGCGAGGCGCCGACCTCCACCCCAGCGTCGTACGGCAAACTCAAAGGGCCGGAGGACTCGGACCCAAGACAGGCTGTACAGCGGCACCGTGGCCCCCCCCAAACCCTCCCAAAGCCTGCGCGTGAGGTCGATCGCTTCATCGGCCAGGGTGAAATCCTGAGGCCCGGCGAGCAACGCCCGGACCAGCTCGATGCCGGCCAGCGTGGCGCGCCGGCCTGGATCGACGATGAACTGGGAGCTGGTCGCCATGCGGACCGGCTGACCGCGCAGGCTCATCTGCCGATGGATCACGCCAAGAAAGCCGACGACGTCTCCGCCCTCCTCGTACACAAGCGATGGGGACTCGCCGCCGCTCAATGGATTGGTCAAGAAGATCTCCCGGAAGTACGCGTGGTACGCTTCCGGAGGTGCGCCATGGCCGTTGAGCGCCGGAAACACGCGCCGGTGCAGCTCGGTGACATGGAGGACATCGCGCTCCTCGAATCCGCGCACCCGGCCCGCCGGCATGACCACCTAGCCTCCGTACTCCCAGGGCGAGTCGGCAATTGTGAGCACCGGCATCCGGACGCGGCAGACCGCGTCCGCCACTTCCAGGATGACGACCGCATGATCCCCGCCGGCGTCGATGATCTGGCGCACTGTGCACTCGACATGCGCGGGGGTGTTCGTCAGAATCGGGACGGCGGTCGAGCCTTCAACGAAGGGCTCGCCGTTGAGCAGGCCATCCGCCACTCTCGTGGGCCGGAAGAATTTCGCCGCCATCTCTTGCTGGCCGCGTCCCAAGACGTGCACTGCGGCCAGTCGGCTCTCGGCGAGGCAGCGAAAGACGTTACTGTCCCTGCGGATCGCCGTCATGAGCAGGGGAGGTCTGAATGAGGCCTGCGACATCCAGGTGACGGTCGCCGCGCCATAGTGTTCCCCGCTGCGTGACGTCACGACGTACATCCCGTTGCTGAACATCCGGAGGGTCTTCTTGCGCGCTTCAGGATCCATCGCGTCACCGGGATGCGGTAGGTGTCGTCCCGTTCCGCGCGGTCACATACTGGGCGATCCGCTGAATCGTCCTGAAGCTGTCGAGTTCCAGATCCTCCAGCGAGACCTTGATCCCAAACTCACGCTCCAGATGCAGGAGGAACTCCACAAACGCGAGCGAGTCGATCGCTCCCGTCTCGAACAGATCCAGATCGGCTGCGGGAATCTCCAGATGGAGCGCCCGCGCAAAGATCTGCGTGATGCGTGCTTCGACCGCGGCGACGTCAGCCACCGTTGCGCTCCCGGTGTTCGGAGGCGAGAAGATCGAACCACAGGCGGTCAAACGGCTGGCCATCGATGTAGTGGCACTGGCGCATCCGCCCCACGTAGCGAAAATGGAGGCGCTTTGCGATCGCCTGAGAGCGGTTATGTTCCACGATCCAAGTGTTGACCGCCGTAAGTCCGAGCTCCTGAAATCCGAACGTCAGCAATTTTGACGTGGCCCGAATGGAGTAGAGTCGACCGCCGTGGGTCTTGTCGCCGAGCACGATCCAGATCGTCGCGGTCTTGCAGCGCCGGTCGACATTTTGGAACGCCACGACGCCGATCGGCGTTTCGTCGTCGTCGGCGGTGAAGGCGCGCATCACGTTGGTGTCCCGCTGCGCCATGATCTTGACGAGCGCAGGGGTCACGGGCCCGCCGCCGAGATCGAGCCACTGCGCATTCCCGGGGTCGTTGAGCCAGTCGGCGACGCGCGCGATGAGTTGCGGCGTCTCCAGCGGGAGCAGCCTCATCGGGACCCCACCGCCTCCTCGAGCTGGAACATTTCAGTCAGGCGGCGGCGATCGATCTTCCCGTTGGCGTTCTTGGGGAGCTCCCGCAGGGCCATCCACCGCGCGGGCAACATATACGGTGGCAGCCGCCGGCTCAAGTGCTGGCGGAGCATCGTGGGCGAGAGCGACCGGCCGGCCGCGGGCACGTACGCGCAGCAGATGCTGGTCCCCTCGAACCCGCTCGCAGTGACGCCCACGACGGCGACTTCGCGCAGGCTGCCCATGGCATGCAGCGCGGTCTCGATCTCGCCCAGCTCGATGCGATACCCCCGGTGCTTGATCTGCGAGTCGGTGCGGCCCAGGAAGTAGACTAGGCCGTCGTCCCCGACCCTCGCCAGATCGCCGGTCCGGTACATCCGCGCCTCCGGGTCGGCCGCCCCCGGAGGCGAGAGGAACGCGGCGCGCGTGCGGTCGGGATCCCGCCAGTACCCGGGGCTCACGCCGGCGCCGCCGATGCAGAGCTCGCCGACATCGCCGGACCGCACAGGCTGCAGGCGGTCATCGAGCACGAAAAGTTCCTCCCCTTCGCACGCCCTCCCGATCGGCACTTGCACCGTTTCCGCCTGCGGGCACGCCGGCAATGTGTAGTAGCTGCTGGCGATCGTGGTCTCGGTCGGCCCGTAGAGGTTCGTGAACTGTACGTGCGGCAGGCGTTGCATCCAGTAGATCAGGGCCGGCGTGGGAAAGACCTCGCCGCACCACAGCAGGCGCCGGAGCGCCGGGAAGTCATCGAACCGCACCACGTCGAACTTCGCCATGTAGTTGAGGACGGACGGGACAGAGAACCACTGGACGAGCGCCGAGGTCCGGATGAATTCAGCCAGTTTGTTCGGCAGGACGTTGATGTCGGGCGGGACCAGGTGGAGCTCGCCGCCTGACGCAAACGTCCCGAAGATATCGAGCATCGACAGGTCAAAGTGCAGCGGCGGGTGGCAGGAGTTTCGATCTCCCGGCCGCATGTCGAAATAGCGCACGGCCCACTGGATGAACTGGAGCACATTGTCGTGAGTGATCATGACACCCTTCGGCTGCCCCGTGGATCCGGAGGTGTAAAGGATGTGTGCCGGGTCAGACCGCCCACCCGGCGTTCCCACCGGGCCCGGCGGGTAGCCCTCCAGGTCGCGCGCCGAGAATGTCATCCGGACCCGGCCGGTCTGCGGGTGGTCGAGCCCGAGCCAGCCGACGCGCAGCGACGACCGGCCTCCGCCGTCGCCGGCGAGGTCATCGATGAGACCGGTGACCGGCCCGGCGGCAAGCAGCCATCGGGGCTCGCAGGAGTCGATGATCTTGGCCAGCCGTGGCGCCGGGCTGGCCGGGTCGAGCGGCACGTAGATCGCGCCGGCCTTATAGATCCCGATGATCGCCGCGATGGCACTCGGGGACTTGGGGCTCAGCAGGCAGACGCGGTCGCCGCGCTCGCACCCAAGCTCCAGCAGGCACCGGGACAGTTGATTCGAGAGGGCCTCGAGGCGGCCATACGTGTGGCGCTCGTCGCCGAGCACGACCGCCGTCGCGTCCGGGCGACGCTGCCCCTGCTCCGCCACCCAGTGTTCGAGCCGTTCGATCATCGGGCCACGGTCTGCGAGATCCCCTCGAAGACACGCCGGGTATGCTGGAGATCTTCCGGTGTCCGCGGAATGTCGAGAATGAACGTCCGGTAGCCGAGTCCGACGTAGCGGCCGACTTCCTCTGCGACCTGCCGGTGGCTCCCGACCAGATACGGGCACATCGTGTGGTAGTTCTGAAACGGCACAAGCCAGTACGGGCTCGTCTCATCGGCGGCCAGGCCGCTGAGCTGCTGGTGCCAGGCAGAGTCCGACACTTTCGTCGCCAGCTCGCGCGTCAGCTGGCCGCGCCTGTCTTCAGGGAACCGCTCGCGCGCCACGGCCCAAGCGTCTACGCTCTCCTGGCGCGCGATGATCCCGACCCGCACGCCGCATGTGACATCCTGGGGCGGAGCCTGCTCTTCCGCCGCGCGCTCGGGATATTTGACCGCCAGCGCTCCGAGGGTCCGTGCGGCGCCGAGGCCCGCCTCCGACGACCCCGACACGAACACGCCGGGTTGCAGCTGGGGCGGCAGCGCCGGGGTAAGCTTCAGCTTGTCGACGGTGTAGAATTCCCCCGCGTGGCTCACCACTTCGCCGGCAAGCAGCCGGGTGATGATGGTGGTGTACTCCACCAGACGCGCATAGCGGAGATCATGGGGGGTCGTGTCATGCAGCGCCGCAAGATCATTCTTGAAACCGCCGGCCACCATGTTGAGGTAGATCCGGCGACCGTAGAGCTGCCCGAACGAGGTCACCATCTTGGCCACGGCGTACGGATGCATGTACACGGGCTGCACGGCGACGAGCGGGCAGAGCGCTGTCGTGTGCTGGACGATGATCTGTGACACCACCCAGGGGTCGAGTTGACTGTTGTCCGCGTACACGAGGATTCCCGTGCACCCGGCCTCCTCGCTCCAGCGTGCCACCTCGACCACACGGTCGTAATAGAGCTCCTGCGCGGTGTGGCTAGAGGCGGGACAGGTGGAGAACAGCTCCACGGGGCGGTTAGGCATCACAGGGTTCATCATCGATCTCCTCCGTTCCGCGCCTCTTATGGCGAGGTCAGCGCCGGCGCGGCGGCGCGCGCCTCACCCTTATAGATGGCGCCGGCGGCGACCGCCAGCGCCGCAAACAGATAGAAGTACAGGAAATACGCCCACGGATAAAAGAGCCCGGCCAGGGCGAAGGCGATAATCGCAATCCGGACCGCTTCGGACAACGGCGCCAGCTCCCGGAGGGCGGGGAAGGCGGCGCAGCGGTCGCGGACCCACGCGGCGCCGCGCGCGGAGGTTGCGAGCAAGAGGAGGAACAGGGCCAGCCCGGGCCACCCCAGGTCCATCGCGTACTGCAGGTAGACGTTATGGACGAAGAGGCACGGGACCACCAGCGGCTGCGCGCACACGCTGGCGCAGTTTTCGGCCAGCACCCCGCGGCGCTCGCAGTCGGCGATCACGTTCATCCCCAGCCCGGCGCCAAACAGCGGGTGGTGCTTCACATACTGCAGACCGGCCTGGGTGAGCTCCCACCGCTCCTGGGCAGCCCCCGTCGTATCGGCCTGGATGTTCGTGATGGTGCCGAGGCGATCCAGATATTCGGCCGGCAGCAGCGGGACCGCCGCGGTCGCGAGCACCAGCGCGGCGATGACCCACCTCCACCGGCGCCACCGCTGCAGGGTCCGCAGGTACAGCACGAAGATCGCCGCCAGCGTCAGAAAGCCGCCCCGGGAGAACGTCACGACGACGGCGCCCACATCGAGCGCCATCAGCGTGATCAACACGCCGCGCACCATCGGAGTGCGGCTGATCAGGAAGAGGGCCACGGTCAGGGGCAGGATGAGGTTCAGCACCATCGCCAGGGCGTTCGGGTCCGAGGTCAACACATTGAAGCCGACGATCCTCCCGCGCACCACGTTGTCGGCGAGAAAGTTCCGTATGCTGGTGACGGCCAGCGGGACGGCAGTCAGGCTGAGCGTCCACGCCACCGCGCGCAGCCGCCCCTGGGTGGTCACGGTGTTACTGAGGAGCCAGAAGACGCCCAGCGTCTTGAGGTAATCATCAAACAGAACCAGGCTCGCGGCCGGCGACTGGGACAGCGGGAGGGTCAGGATCATCCAGCCGAGGAGGGCACCGACCAGCCAGGTTTCCCGCGAGTGGGCCATGAGCGGCCGCCCCGCGCTGTATCGGGTCCAGCAGTGTGCCGCGACAGCGAAGACACCCGTGAGCAGCGCCAGGCGCACACGCCCGACGCCCGGCACGAAGGCGTTCGGTGCGAGCATCAGGACAACCACGAAGACCAGTAGCGCCGCGAACGGCACCGGGCTGTCCCCGGCGATCGACCCGGGTGCGCGCGGCAGGGTCGCGGCGCGCGCGCCTGCCGGCCGCCACCACTCTGCCCCTGGGCTCTGGGTCACGCGATCCGGCTCACCTGCGGTTGGGGCTCGTGCCCGCCCGCGCGCGCAGGGTTTGCAGGGCCCGGCTGCACAGCCGGCTGACCGCGTTCTGCGGCACGCCCAGGACGTCGGCGACGGTCTGCTGCGGCAGCTGGAACCCGACCCACAGCAACAGTGCGGCGCCCTGGCGCGGGTTGAGGTCGCGCAGCAGTTCCCAGAGCTGGACGCGGGCTTCCGCCTGCCCCACCCCAGGGTCGTCCCGTCCGATCTGTAGCGGCGGCCGGCCGGATTCCGCGTCGTCCAGCATCGCATCCAGCGACTGCATCAGCGGACCTTCGCCGCGCCCCCGCATCGATCGCGGCACCCGCACGACGGCGCTGTGGTCGCGCAGGAAGTGGCGGACCTCGCCGAGCACGCAATGGCGGGCATACGTGTCGAAGCTGGCCCGGCGCGGATCGAAGCGCGCCAGAGATTTGAGCAGCCCGCAGGCGGCGATCTGCAGGATGTCGTCGCGGGGAACCCGCACACTGTGGTACGGATGCGTCCACCGCCGCAGCAGCGGCCAGTAGGCCATCACCACGGCATCGGCCGCCTGGCGGCCCCGCGTTCTGCAGTACTCGTCGACGATCTGCCTGCGCTGTCCGGACGTCGCCATACGCGTCTGTTAGTACGCTCCCCGCCGCGCCAAGACCGATGGCAGCGTGCGCAGCAGGATCGCGAGATCGAGCCGCAAGCTTCGATGGTCGAGGTAGAACATGTCCAGCTTGATGCGCCGCCCGTAGTCGAGCTCTTCGTGGCGCAGCACCTGCCACAGGCCGGTGAGCCCGGGTTTCACGCTCAGGAGCCGGCTTCCCCATGGCCCGTACTTCGACAGCTCGTCCTCTACGATGGGCCGCGGGCCGACCAGACTCATGTCCCCTTTCAGCACATTCAGCAACTGCGGCAGCTCGTCCAGACTCCATGCGCGAAGCCACCGCCCCACCCGGGTCACCCGCGGATCGTCCCGCAGTTTGTACGACTCGGCGAACCGCGCGCGCAACTGCGGATCGGAAGCGAGGCGCGCGTCCGCGTCGGAGACCATCGTGCGGAACTTGATGATAGTGAACGCCCTTCCGCCTTTTCCGATCCGCGGCTGCCGGTAAAACACCGGGCCCCGGTCGTCCAGCCAGATGGCCAGCGGGATCGCCACCCAGAACAACGCAAACACCGGGAACAAGACGAGGTGCGCCCCGATGACACCGGTGACGTCGAGAATACGCTTGTACAACGGCTCGCGAAGGACGCGGGCTTCACGTCCCACGGTCACCTGCTGAATCAGATGTTGAATCAGGCTGGTCGCCATCTTATCCCTCTTCCCTGCGATCGACTCACCGGCTCCGCCCTCTCCCTCGCCGCGCGTCACGCCCGCGGTGGCCGTAGCCGTAGTAGTAGCCGTAGTACCGGGAGAGCGGGCGGTCGTCACCGTTGAACACGATGCCGATGACCTTGGTGGGGTCCATCATGCTCAACGCTTCCCCGAACAGTTGACGGGGCGTCCGGTGGGCCGACACCACCAGCACAAACCCATCCACGCGGTCTGCGATCAACCGGGAGTCCGGGACCGGCACCAGCGGGGGCGTGTCTACGATCACGTAGTCGTACTGCTGCCGTGCCTGGCGCAGCAGGTCGCTCAGCCGTGGAGATTTCAACAATTCGTAGGGCACGTTCATCGCGCGGCCGGCCGGCACGGCGGCCAGGCGAAACCTGGGATGCTGACGGGCGACATCAGTCAGCGTGAGGTCGGGATCGAGCAGGAGATCCACCAGCCCCGGGCTCTGGCTGCCAAGCCCCAGCCGCTTCCCGGCCGACGGCGTCCGCAGGTCGAGGTCCATCAGGAGGATCCGCGCCTCGGGGGCATGCGCCAGGGCGCCTGCCAGATTGATGGCCGTCGTGGTCTTCCCGTCGCCAGCGATGGCGCTGGTGACGGCGATGAGCCGCTTCGCCGGATGCTGCCCTTCCAGGACGTGGCGCAGGGTCCGGTACTGGTCCGCCTCAAACGAGGTGGGATCAACAAAACTGACCAGATGCCCGTCGAGGGCGTCTCCGCGCCACGTGCGCGCGTCGCTCTGAGTATGTGTGTCGGTCACCGGACGCTGCATGGTGTGTAGACTCACGACCGCCACCAGATCAGAAACGCCCCGGGGTCAGGAGGCGGACCAGCGTCTCGCTCGAGCGAGCGAGGTAGGCCGAGGCACCGCCGACCGCGGCGGCCCCGAGCGCCGTGGCGAAGACGGCCAGGCCCGCGCGGAGCCGGCGTGCCCGGGTATCTCCTCCGGTGATGATCGGCGGAATGCTGACCAGAACCGGGACGCCGGTGAACGCGCGCACGTCGTCGACGGTGTGGAACGAGGTATCGCGTCCCTCGGCGAGCAGCACCGCCCCGACCGCGGCTCCGAACGAAACGACCAGACCGACAAAGAGGAGCGCGATGCGGTTGGGCGCGACCGGCTTCTGAGGCGGGACGGCGGCATCGAGGATGCGGAACTCACCTTGCGGGCGCTGCGCGATCTGTTCCGCGACCTGCGCGTCCTCATACCGCTCGCGCAGCTGCCGGTACCGCTCCTGAAGCCCGGCATAGTCCCGAGACAGCTGGTCGAACTCCTGCACCTGCCGTGGAGCATTGGCCACCCGCTGCTCGTATGTCGCCACCGTACTCCGCAGCGCCCGCTCCTCGTTGCGGAGCGCCGTCAGCTGCGCTTCGACTTCCGCGAGCGCATCGCGGAGCGACGGCTCCTCTGGTGACCCCGCCCGGACCGTGCGCCCGATGCGTTCGGCCGCAAGCTGGCGCTCGGCGGCGGCGATCTCCGCTTTGAGGGCCATAACGTCGGGATGCTCGTCGGTGAGGCGCGTGCGCAGGTTGGCGAGTTCCTGCCTGAGTTTGGCGAGTCCGCCCGGGGTACCGGGGGACTCGGCCAGCTGCTTCACCAGCTCGTCGCGCCGCGCCATCGCCCGGAGTTCCAGATCGCCGATCACGCGGAGCTTCGCGCTCAGCCGCTCCAGCGCGGCCAGGTTGGTCATCTGCTGTTCCGGGAGCTCGCCGATGTGGCGCTCCTTGAAGACGCTGATCTGCCGGTCCTGTTCCTCCAACTGCCGCCTAGCATCCTCGAGCTGCGCCCGCAGGAATTCCGTGGTGCCGGCCGTCTGCTGCTCTCGGAGCCGGACGTTTTCCTCGACGTAGAGGGCGGCCAGGGCGTTGGTGACACGTGCGACCATCTCGGGATCGCGCCCGACGTAACTGACGTTGAGCGCGATCGTCGTCGTCCGCCAGGCCAGCATGTCCCGGACTTCCTGAAACTCCACACGGACGTCGCGGCGCATCCGCGCCACGATGTCCTCCTCGGTCGCCCTCGAACGCAGCTGGGGATAGAGGTCGAACCGGATCGCGAGGTCGTAGAGGGACGAGCGGCTCAGGATCCGCTGCATGATGGCCCGGAGCCTCGTCTCGAGTTCTGTGGACGCCGCCGCCTGCGCGGCGAAATCCCCGGCCGCCTGTTGCCGGTCGACGAGCACGGTGACCGTCGACTGGTAGACGTCGGGGAGGGTCAGCGACACCCCGATGGTCGCCGCAAGCAGAACCAGGACGATGGCGACCGCCACCCACTTACGCCGATGCCACACCGTCAGCGCCGCCTCCAGCCCCGCGCCTGGTCTCGCCGCTACGCCGGGACTACCCATGTGCAGTCCACCTCGACGGCGACGCTTCGCTGGAGCAACTGGACGGAGAGGACGAGGAGTCCTGCGTTCGGCTTCTGCCGCACGAGGAACCCCTCAACATCGGCGAGCGGCCCGCGGACAATACGGACCCGCTGTCCGTCGCGCAGATACGCGTAGGGCAGCACGGGCATCTGTGAGCGCACGACGGCCTGAATCGCCTCGACCTCATCGTCGGGCACCGGGGCGAGGCGATCCCAGCTCTCCCCCAGCACAGTCACGAGGCCACGGGCTTTCCGGACCTCGATGTAGCTGTACTTGTCCATCGCGTGGCGGAGAAAGAGGTAGCCGGGAAACATGGGCATCTGGATGCGGCGGCGGACGCCGGCGCGAACCGACCAGATGTCGACCACCGGCAGGAACGCGTCGAACCCCTTGGCGACGAGATGGTCGAAGACCAGCCGCTCGCAGTGGCTGCGCGTCCACAATGCGTACCAGGGCGGCGCCCCTACCGTGGGGACGCGCGGCGTGTCGACGTCCGCCGTGGCGAGCATCCCGACGCGCGGCAAGGCTTCGCCCCCTTCGGTTTGAGTTGGTGACCCAAGCCTACCCATGTGCGTCATCGTCGCCTGGTTGTCGCGACCCGCGGAGCGCGGCTCGTGCCCGCGCCGCAGGCCGGTCCTTCTGCCGGGAGTGACGGACGGCGCCGCTTGGAGGACGAGGTCCGCGGTCACGACCAAGGGCGCCAGCCGTGAGATCCACCCCGCGCGCCGTCCGCCTCACTTGCCCGGCCACTCGCTGAACCCGCGATCGCCGTGCGGGGGGAGCCCACCGACTGCTCCGGCGTCACGGCTTAGAAGATAAGAGCCATCCATCATGGTCAGGAATAGGGTGAAGTCCGGAAGCCCATTGGGGAAAAACCCCAACGTTGCCATGCGTGAACCCCGTAATCAGCCCCAGACGGCTAGCGCATCGGGAGGGTGGTGGTACCCGCTCCCGGACCCGCGGCGCAGGCCCAGTGCGAGCACCAGAGACACCGTGCCGGCAATGACAAGCAGAACCGACGCCCGGACACTTCCCATGAACAGCCTCCCTGTGATAGGTCCTACGGACCCGTCCCGCGGCTCACGCGGACATCGACGACATCACGGTCCGGGGTCCCGGTGTTGAAGCTTCCCCGAATCGCTCCGGTGGTCAGGTCAAACCTGTACACATTGGCGTTGTTGAAGAAGATGGACGCGTAATAGTTGGCGGCCCAAAACGTGCCGTCACCCACCAGGTCAAGCCCGGCCCAGTACTGGGGCTCACCCGTCGGCACACTGTAGGTCTGGACGAGAACCCCGGAGGCATCAAGGCGCGCGATCACGGCGCCGCTGCTGACCAACACGCCGCCACCAGGCAGGACGCGGAGTCCATGGGTCTCACCGCCGGGCAGCGGGACGCGGTTGAAGTCGGCAAGCTGCCTGTTCGTGCACACGTTGAACCGCTTTACGTTGGGACCCCACGACGTGTAGAAGAGCGTACAGCCGTCGGGGGCGAGGTCGACCCAGAACGAGCCGTTGTTCTCGGGAGCGACCGCATAAGTGGCCTGAAGGTTTCCCTCCCTCGAAAACATCAAGACGTCACCGGTGCAGTCGGCCTGGCCGACGTACGCGTTGCCGGCGGCGTCGAAGGCGAGCGCGTGGGGCCGGCAGTTGTACCCGCTGCCGAACGTCCCTTGCCAGACGCCACTGGTATTGAACTTCTCAACGGTGTCGGAGGTCCAGCAGGGATGCGCGCACCAGCGCGTCACGTACAGGTTGCCGGCCGCATCGAACCGCATGCCTTCTGCAGGGCCTGGCACCGTGCCGGCGAGCACTCCCTTGAGGGCCCCATCGGGAGCCCGCCACTGTACAGACCCGTTCTCGAACGAGAGAACCACGTCCCCGGGCGCGAAGGCGACGTTCGTCGCGCCGACGTTGAGCCCCGGCAGCACGGGGATGATTTGAAACATGCTGATCAGGAGTAGCCCAAATCGTTTCCACGGTCGACCGCTATGCCTCGTCATCGTTCAGCCATCCCTCTCTTCGGGGAGCGCCTTCGCGTTAGCCCGAGAATAGGCGGCTCCCCTCCTCCGCCGGTATCAGGTGGACGCCGGACGTGCAGCGAGGAAAACCCCTGAACTCGGCTGGAATTTGAACCACCCAAGAAACTGCCCCGGGAGGCTCGCCATGCGGGCCCCCCGGGGACCGATAGTTGAGCGACGACAACCTTGGGACTCGAGTCGGTCAGAATCCCAATCCAGAGTCATCCGCACCGCACGCAACGATCTCGTCTACAAAGTCCGGTCCCGTGGTCGACGGGTTGGGCTTGTGCAGCTGGATGTTGCCACCGCCGCCCGTCCGGCCGGGGGGACCCAGCTCCCGAACGCTGACAGTGTACGTTGCGCCATTCTTGGCCAGTTTGAACCCAAAGCGGTCATCGCCTCCGGGTTCTCCGTTGTCCTTCGTTCGCACGCGAAACTTCACATCGCCGACGAGATTCGTCCTGGCCGTGCCACAGATATCACGGTACCCCGATCCTGAAATTATCGGATCGAAGTACGCGTCAATGCTCGTGCTGCTCACGTGCAGCTGGCCAAGGGGGAAACTCCGATCAACGATGTTCACATGGCCGAAGAACGAGCCGTGCTTACACCCCCCGACGAGGCCGAAGTTGATCCTCGCTCCATTGGGGAAGGGGTTGAAAACAAATCCGCCGCCGGTCGTGAAATCACATGGTTTGGGGATCACGTGGGCAGGCGCGGGGGTCGGAACTACCACCTGCATCGCCACAACGGCGACGAGCACCAGTAGAGATGAGATGACCTTACGCATCGTCCACTCCTCCTGTCCTCTCATCAGAACCCACCCGCCCTCGCCGACGCGACCACGATGTCGACGAGACCATCCAGCGACGTGAGGTGCAGGGCGTTGGCCGTGACCGAGCTCCCCGACTGTTGCACCTCGTTGATGACCAGGGTGAGGCCCCCCAGCAGGGCGATCGTCTGATTCACTCCGGTGAGCTGGACTGGCGCCCCGTTGATCGACAGGTTCTCGATGAGGGAGCCACCGCTGCTCCCGGATCCCGAGACAGACTGCGCCCGGGCCATCACGAAGTCCGCAATGATGCTAAGCCCGCCTCCCGCGATGGTGAGGTTCCCGAGCGAAGCTTCAGAGACGACCTGATCGGACCAGCCGATCGTGACGGCGTGCAGGACTTCCCCGTTCACGACTCCCAATGCGCTGCCTGCATCCAGCGACGCTTCCAGAGGATCACTGGCGCTCGTGAGGGTCCCGGTATCGGCCAGCGTGGCGGTCGATCCGAACACGGCGGCCTGCACTACGGTCGCCTGAGGCCCTGACCCCCCTCCGCTTCCCGGCAGTGGGAGCGGCAGCTGCGCGCTCACAGGAGCGGGCACCGCCAGGAAGATTGTCAAGACCACGGTCAGCGCACCGACACCCCAGCGCGCGCCGTGGCTGTGCATGACTCTCATCGTGCTCATTGCGTTCCTCCTCTCGACATGTGCGACACGACCCTGCGCCGGTCCGACCTCCCGATGCAAAGGACCGGAGACCTACGGTGACTGGTTGACGCAATCCCTCCTTCCCGGCCCCTCGGGGGTCCGGATCGCTTGCGCATTCCATCACTCACTGTGCCTAACCGTAGCGTGAAGACCAATCAGGCGAAGCCTGGAAAACCGGCTGGAGAACGTTCGAGGGAGAAGTCATCAAACGCCATCGGGGAATGTCCCTAGAGAAAAAGACCGCAGGCGCCCACTCTCCGGCGCCTGCGGGATTGCCGCATGCCGCTACCTGGCGTCGTGCGCCTGATTGTTCCCTCTCGTGAGCCGGCCCGAGACCACGAGCACAACCGTGCCCGAGGCGTTCCGGATGACGAGCCGGACGGTATCGTCGTTCCCCGGTTCTCCGGCGTCGGTGAACGTCCACTCCGCCGTGGCGCCGTCTACGCCATTGTAGCGGCCTGTCCCGCGGCCCGAGTGAGTGTCGAACGACGCAGGGGGAGGATCGGGGCTGATGGACGGATCGTCACTGCACGAGGCCGCGTTGACCCGCGTGAGATGGAACCTGTTGCCCTCGCTCCAGTTCACCTGCAGCGCGTCTTTGCCCTGTTGATCCGCCGCGCACCGCAGCACGAGCCCGTATGTCACCTTCGTCCCGTCCGCGGTGGCGAGCCTCCCGCCACCGGTCATGCGGCCGGGCAGCCCGCCGGGCGGGGATGGCGGCGGGGCGGTGATGAGGCGGCTTTCCACCTGAAAGTGCTTGTTGCCATTCTGCAGATCGAGGTACGCGCCCGCGACCCGATTCACCCCGTACACACCGGTCATCCCCGACGGGAAACCGTTGCCCGCATCCCCGATCGGGTCCCCGTCAACGGACAGCAGCGGGTTCGGCATAGGCGAGAACCGCGCGATGCCCGATCCGCCGACCGAGGCCACGTGATGGACCGTCGGCACGATCGCCGTCCGCAGAGGCAGCACCAGTTCGTCAAAGGTCTGCGTCGTCACGTCGACCACACGCGTCGGAAAGGTGAGGGGCGTGACACTGACGCACGCCCGGTCGGGGAACGGCGCCAGGTCGGCTTCGCCCTGCGTGAGCACACTGACCGAGTTGCCCTCCCCCTCCGTGAAGAACACCTGCAGCGAGCTGCCGGACCCCGTCGTCGTGATCTGCTGCGGGTTGCGCATTCCAGACGTGGTGTATTCGCAGATCTGGTTCGTGGCAGGGTTCAGCCGTGCCACCTTGTGGGCACCGCTTTCGGAGATCCACACATTGCCATCCGCATCCGCGGTAATGAGCCCGTTCGGGTTCTCCTCCGGATTCGTCAGGAACAGCGGCGGGATGCGGTATGCAGGCTGGCTGGGGAGCGCCCACAGGCTGATGGTGTCGTCAGAGACGCCGGTGAGGGGGTTGAGCCCCAGCACGCCGTCTGCGCCGCGGTTCACGCGAACGACGCCGTCCCCAAACGTCGATCCGACCGTCGTCGCGTAGGGGCGCCCCGACGTGTCGACCGTCACATAGACGGGGCTGCCGCACGTCGACCCGTTGCAGGTCCCCATGTCCCACATGGTGACGATCGCCGTCGGAGGATTCACCCGGCTGATCCGGCGTTCGAAGGTCTGGGCGACGAAGACGTGCCCGGTGGCTTCGTCGACCTGAACCCCAAAGGCCTGGCCGGACGGCGGCAGCAGCGGGTTGTTGGTCCCGTAGGATCGGAACCTGCCGGCGCCGGTCAGCGGGTCCGAGCCGGCCATCTGCACGATCAGCGGCTCATTCTGCGCTCCGCCGATCCAGACATCACCCGGTCCAAACGATGTTCCGAATGGTCCGCCTGCCAGGACCGGTCCGCCGCCCCGGTTGATATCGACCCCGCCTGGGAACCCGCTGCTGGGCGGCGGCGGTGGCATTTGCGCCGCGGGCAGCCCTCCAAACGTCTTCCCATACCACGCGAAGACATTCCCCTCGGGATTCCAATACGACACTCCCGACAGACCCCCCGGATGGCTGCTGCGGGCATACACGGTCACGATCGTGGGGAAACTTGTGCCATGGTCTGTGAGGCCGGCGGGATCCTCGACGGACTCGCCCGGCGTCAGCCCGAGGCTCAAGGAGGGGGGAATAGGAACGGCGGTATTCCACACCTTGACGACGGCATGAGACACTCCGTCCCACGCCGAGGCCGGCGGGCCACCCGCCAGGAGGCTCACGAAAAGGACGCACACCGCACTCCGCAGGATCGCCGGTCGCATGCCATTCCTCCACCGATGCAGACGTCTACCCGGTTTGGGTGTAGCGTGTTCCCCGGACGCGGCCAATCAGGTAAATCTCCGACTCACCGGCGGGAAGTTCCCCTACCACCCACGCGCGGTTCTGACCGCGTCATAGGCGTTCAGATGGCGGCTCCGCTCCTTACGAAGTATCAGACAGCCATCCCGGCCGGCCGACTACGACCTCAACGACTTCCTCTTTGCGCCGGCGCCGATCTTTCCGCCGGCGATCGACGGAGACAGGCCGCTGCTGGGCCCGCCGGTCGCCGCGCCGCCGGTCCACGACGACCTCGATGTCCTCACGTCCTTCGAAGGCCCTGGCGAGCAGGTCAGCAAGATAGGCGTGCGACCGCGGGACGACGATCGTGATCTTTGCATCGTCGCCCTCGGAGTACCCTGCCCCGGTGACCGCAGAGACAAACGAAATAACCAGCGTGCCCATCGCATCGTTCTCAGAACCCTTGACGTCACGCGCAGAGATCGGCCCCTACCCTTAACGCGCACATACTCACACGCCCGGCTGGGCTCACCCGTAACGGCCTCAGCTTATGAGGGTGCTCTCCGAACCCACACTAGGGGCTGGACTCCGACGTGACCAATCAGGTGCTTCCCTACCCGGCGGGTGGGAAAACCCAGGAGCGCGGAAGGACTATGGGGGAACCTTCAAGCGACCCGCTGTGGACCGACTGCCTCGCGCTGCCTGAGCACGTCGAGGATCGTTCCGAGACGGCGGACCGTGTCGAGCTTCCCAAACAGAAACTCTCCCACCATCAGCATATTCGCTGCCAGGTCTCGGACCGGCAGGCCCGAGGTCTGACTTTGGCGGCGCATGTACCTGAAGGCATCGGCCTCCGTGAGGTCAAGGCGCCGCATCAACATCTTCCTTGCCCGCTCCACCGTCGCGCGCGCCCGCAACGCCTGCCGGAGGTCGCCCGACTGCTCGGACAGTACCTGCAGCTCCTGGAAGCGGGTCAGTGCGACATAAATCGCGGACCCCAGCGCGCTGGTGTCAGTCGGCCAGGCGAGGAACGTGAGCACACCGGCTTCCTGGGCCCGCCGGACAAGACCTGCGGAGGTGTACCCGGCAAGCACGATAATGGGAATCGCATGTCTGGTGAGAATAGCGCGCGACGCCTCGATCCCGTCCAGCACGGGCAGCGGCAGTCCGACGATAATCACGTCCGGCAGCAGGCGCCAGGCGGCCTCCACTAAGTCGCGGCCATCTTGTACGACGCCCGCGACCTCATGCCCGAGACTCTCGAGCTGCGAGCTCAGACGCGTCGCGACAAGACGCTTATCTTCGGCAATGAGCACGCGCAGAGTTTGCATACGTTTAGACTATGGTAACGGTCGCGTAGGCGGGGATTCAATCGGGAGGACGCCTTAAGGAGGATCGGTGATTCTCTTTACAGCCTGATGAGCCCCTGGCGGATGGCGTAGCGGACCAGCCCGGCCGTCTCATGAATGTCCAGCTTGGACATGATGCGGCTGCGGTGGGAGTCGGCCGTCTTGGCGCTGATGCCCAGCAGTTGAGCCACCTCTTTGGTAGTCTTGCCCTCGGCAACCAGCTGGAGCACCTGACGTTCCCGCGGGGTCAGGTGATCGGAGGGAGGTTCATTGCGGGCCTGATACGCCTGGACGATGGCGCCGGATACGCCCGGGCTGAAGTAGGTCCCGCCCCGCATGACTTCAGTAATGGCGCCCACCAGCTCAACCGCGGTCTGTGATTTGAGGACGTAACCCCTGATCCCCGCCTGCAGGGCTCTGACGACGTAGGGTTCCTCAGCATGCATCGTCAGCAGGATCGCCCGGGTCCCCGGTGACACTTGCGAGATCTCCTGGGCCGTGTCGAGGCCGTCCTGCACCGGCATGACGAAGTCGAGGACCGCCACGTCGGGACCGAGCTCCTGCGTCAGCCGGACCGCCTCTTTGCCGTCGCCCGCTTCCGCGACGACATCGAAGCCCTCGCGCTCCAGCAGGCCCCGGACGCCTTGACGGACGATCGCATGGTCGTCGGCGATGACCACTCTTAGTGGCACGGGACGGCGTCACTCCTTCGCAACGTCCACACAGATGTCGTGCCAGTCTTATACGTAACGCTACGAGGATCTAGCTGGGGGGTCCAATCGGGTAAACGCCTGAATCTCGCATAGGGAAAACCCTGATTCGCTTTTCTGCGGGCGGGTCAGGGCGGCAGCAGTCCCTGACGGATGGCGTAGCGGACCAGCCCGGCGGTCTCGTGGATATCGAGCTTGGACATGATCCTCATCCGGTGGGACTCCGCCGTCTTCACGCTCACGCCCAGGAGGCCGGCCACCTCCTTGGTGGTCTTGCCCTCGGCGATGAGCTGCAGGACCTGGCGCTCGCGCGAGGTCAGCGGATCGCGGGGCAGCTCGCGTCTCGCCAGGTACGCTTCGACGACGGCCTCCGAGACGCCGGGACTCAGATACACGGCGCCTTTGGACACCTCCCGGATGGCCTGCACCAGGTCCTCCGCCGCCTGGCTCTTCAGCACGTACCCGCGGATGCCGGCCGCGAGCGCCTTGGCGACATACGGATCCTCGGTATGCATCGTCAGCAGGATCGTCCGCGTCCGCGGGGACAGGCGCGCAATTTCCCTGGCCGCGTCGAGGCCGTTCAACAGCGGCATGGTGAGGTCGAGGACCGCGACGTCGGGAGTCAGCTGCTCGGCGAGCTGAATCGCGGCGTGGCCGTCCCCGGCCTCGCCGTCCACGCGGAATCCTTCACGCTCCAGCAGCGCCTTGACGCCCTGGCGGAAGATTCCGTGATCATCAGCCAGCAGAATCCGCAGCGACATCTCCACTCTCCAGAGGAATCGAGATAGACAGCTCGGTGCCCTTCCCCGGCGCCGACCGGATCTCAAGCGTCCCGCCCAGGGCGCCGGCGCGTTCCCGGATGCCCATCAGACCGAGTCCGCGCTCGCCTTCGCGCACCTTCACCACGGCGGTGTTGAACCCAATGCCGTCGTCCCGCACCGAGCAGAGCACGCTCCCTGCCTCCTGCCGGATCTCTACCTTCACCCGCGCCGCCTTCGCGTGCCGCATGATATTGTTGAACGCCTCCTGCACGCTGCGGTAGAGGGCCGTCTCGACAGACGGCGGCAGGCGCCGCTCGGTCTTGTCCTGCACCGTAATCGTGAGCCCGCTGCGCCTGCCGACGCGATCGGCGAGGAATTCCAGGGCCGGCAGCAGCCCGAGGTCGTCGAGCACCGTCGGCCGGAGCTCGTGGGACAGCCGCCGCAGCTCCTCTTCGATCTGGTCGAGCAGCTCTTTCACGGCCCGCATCCGCGCCCGCGCGCCCTGAGGAAGATCGCGCGCGACCTCCTCCAGGGCGAGGTGCACGGAACTGAGCAGCTGGCCGGCTTCATCGTGCAGCGCGTGCGCGATCCGCTTCGCCTCGTCCTCCAACCGCTCGTTCAACCACCGCAGCGTCTCTTCAGCCTGCTTGCGCTCCGTGATATCGCGCGCAATGCCGTGGATCCCCACCGCCTGCCCGTCATGGCGGAGCAGCGCGGTGTGCACCTCGACGGGAACTCTCCGTCCGTCGCGGGTCTTGATTTCGATTTCGTAGCGGGTCCGTTCCACCTCGCCACGCAGTTTCCGCTCCATCATGCGCTGGGCGATCGGCACGTGCTCGGGCACGACGACGCTCGCGAAGTTCATGGACGTGACCTCACCGCGCTCGTACCCCGTCAGCTGCTCCCCCGCCCGGTTGATGGACGTGAACTGACCGGTGAGGTCAGCCGTGAACACCGCATCGTTGGCGTTTTCGAACAGCTCGCGGTACTGCTTCTCGCTGGCCTCAAGCGACGCGTTGGCTTCACGGTATCCCCGGTGTGTCATCTCAAATGGCGACAGACTCTCGACCAAGAACTGCCCCGCGGCCGCGACCATCCCCGGCAGGCTCTCTTCAGACCGCAGCAGTTGCACCATCGCCCGATGGTGCAGCGCTGCCATCTCCAGCACGCCGACCCCCTCGGCGAGCGCGGCGCGTCCGAGTTCATACGCCCGCTGCAGCGCGGGCTCGCCGCCTCCCCGGAGGTACTCCTTCAGCGCGGCGGCGTATTTGGTCAGCTGCTCGGTCGTCGCATCTGTCATCGTGGCAGACCCACCCACCGCACCACCAGCACCAGCGCGTCATCGGTTTCTTTCTTCTGCCGGCCGAGAATCCTCTCCGCGATCGATTGCGGGCGGTCGTGGAGGCCGACCTCGGGAACCGGCGGCAGGGCGACCCCGTCCGTCGCCAGCACCAGCACATCCCCCGGGGCGACGGACAGCAGGGCAGCCTGCAACGGCGGGAGCTGGTTCCCCACCACCCCGCCCCGGAGGAGGAGCGTTTCAAGTGGGGGATTCGAGTCCCGGGCGGCGCGCAGCAGTCGCCCCTCGACGTTGCCCACGCCCAACCACGTCATCGTGTCGTCGGGCGCGTGGAACGAGGCGAGGCTCATCACCACTCCGCGCGTCCGCCGCAGCGACTCGTGGCAGCGGCGGACCAGGGCGATCACCGACTCGGCGGACACATCCTCCAGGACGTTCGCGGCACGCGAAGCGGCCTCGGCCGCCCCATCGCCATGCCCCAGACCGTCGATGGCGGCCACAAGGACCCCGGGGCCGAACGGCGCCACCACATGGCGGTCGCCGGATTCGACCTGCCCCCGGAGGGTGAACGTCGCGGCGCCCCACTCAATCACGGCGCCCTCAGCGTTTCCAGCTCTTGACCGTCACCGTTGTCCCCTTGCCCACCTGGCTGGAAATCTCAAATTCGTCCATCAACCGCCGGACGCCGGACAATCCGAGGCCCAGACCGCCCGAGGTGGAGTACCCGCCCACGGTGACCCGGGACACGTCCGCGATCCCCGGTCCGTCGTCGCGCGCGACGATGACGATCCCTCGCCGGCTGCCGTCGTTGGCGCTCGTCAGGGCGATCTGACCCCGTTTGGCGTACAACACGATGTTCCGGGCCAGTTCCGAGATGGCGGTGGCGACCAGCGTGGCTTCCGTCGCGGAGTAGCCGAGGTCAAGCGCCAGCACCCGCCCGCGCTGCCGGGCGGCCACGATGTCAAGATCCGATGTGATCGGGACGACCACCTGCCAGGTGTCCGAGCGCCCTTCGTCGGTCACGGGTGTCGCGCCATCCGCGCTGGGACGTAAGATCACGGGGATCAGTTCATGGGCCGAGGCCCATGAACTCCGGCTCGCTTGCCCCGACGGTCAAGATATGCCAGCCCCTCTTCCAGATCCAAGGCGGCGGCCACCCCTTCAAGCTTCAGGCCTAACTGCGTCATCGCGAAGGCCACCTCGGGCTGAATGCCCACGATGACCGTTTCCGCCCCCCGCAGCCGCGTCATGTGCGCGAGGTCGCGCAGCGTCCGGACGGCAAAGGAATCCATGACGTCGAGGGCGGTCACGTCCACGATGACCCCGCGGGAGCGGAATTGTCCGACCTGCGCCACGAGCGCGTCGCGCAGCTGCTTGAGGTCCTCATCGGTGAGCGCGGCCTGGATGCTCGCGATGAGATAGTCACGCTGTTTGAGGATGGGGACGGGCATTTGGACAACCTCCGCTAGCTGGTGGCCTCCGGAGCCTCGTTGGCCGGAAGGACGGCGACCGGCATAACCTTGTAGCCCAACAGCCGCTCGGCTTCCTCAATCCCGCCCTGCATGTCGCCGACGGTGATGATCTTGCTGAGATCCACGCCGATGTTGACGAGGGTCTGCGCGATCTCCGGGGCGAGGCCCGTCACGATGACGATGGCCCCCAGCAGCCGTGCCGCTTCCACCGTCTGCACCAGGTGGTTCGCGACCGTGGCATCCATCGCCGGGACGCCCGTGATGTCCATCACGACGACCTTCGCGCGGTTCACGCGAATGCCGCGCAGCAGCTGTTCGGTCAGCTGGCGCGCGCGCTGTGGATCGATGATACCAATAATTGGAAGGATCAGCAGGCGTTCCCGCACGGGCAGGACCGGCGTGGACAGTTCCCGTATCGCTTCCTGCTGCTGGCGGATGACGCGCTCGCGCTCTTGGACAAAGCCGACGGACACGGTAATGGCGATCCGGTTGGCCGCCGGCTCGTACGCGTCGAGGATGCTGTTCAACTGGTCAAAGTCCCGGCGGTACTTCGCGAACAGCGACCGCGCCAGCACGTCGCGGAGCAGGAGGACGATACCCACGACCTCGTGCGTCTCGACGCCCCGCGGGATGATCCGCTCCGACAGGTTTCTCGCGTATGTCTCCAGCGCCTCGATGGACCCCGTCTCCAGCGCTTCCAGGTAGTTGTCGTACACGGCCGTGGCTTCGGCGAACACCTCTTCCGGGCTCATCGCGGTCAGCAGTTTCGCTTCAGTAATGCGCCGGGCCCACTCCTCACGGGGCTGGGTCCGGCTCTGGCGAAGGTGCGCCACGAGCTCTCGCAGCAGCGCCGTCGTGGACTCATCTCGCGGCACGGGGGTCACAACCGCGCTCGTTTCAGCATCAGGCATGGCAGGCCTCCTTCGGCGGCGATTCTTCAATAACATTTCACCGACCGGTGTCCAACCGAATCAGGTAAAGACCTGAATCGGATACCGGAAAATACCCCATATCCATGCGGCTCTTTGGAGCCAGGATTGGTAGGGGCGTAGGGGATTTTCCCCGATACGCATCCGGATTCTACCTGATTCCTCCCCTGGGAGGATGGTCCCTATCCTCTGACCAGTACGCAGCGGAGGGTGCACCCGTGCCCTGGCGATCAACCCTGGCGTTCCTGGTCCTGGTCTCAATGTTCATGACCCCCCCATTAGCCCCGGCCGTCGCCCAGGAGCCGTATGTCCTGGCAAGTGAAGATGAGATCGAGATCGTTGTCTTCCGCAATCCGGAGATTTCCCGTATCGTTATCATACGGCCGGACGGAGTGATCTCCCTTCCCCTGGTGGGGGACGTGCGGGCAGCCGGCTTGACCCCAGAACAGCTCCGCCAGCGGCTGACTCAGCTGTTTTCGACATTCGTCCGGGAGCCGCAAGTCGCCGTCATCGTGCGCACATTCCACCGGGTGCGGGTGTCCGTGCTCGGACAGGTGCGGCGGCCCGGGGTGGTGGCGCTGGCACCGGGCGCCACGATCCTCGACGCGCTCGCCGCCGCGGAGGGGCTGGCGCCCGACGCCGGCCTCGGAGAAGTCCGGCTGTTGCGCGGGCAGGCTCCGCCGGTGCTGATCGACCTCGAACGGCTCCTCTTGCGCGGTGACCTCTCGCTCAATCTGCCCCTGTTGTCGGGAGATTCCGTCGTGGTTCCCGAAGATGCCACGGCCCGCATCTACGTCCTGGGGCAGGTGGAGCGGCCGGGAGTGTTGCCGGTCCGCGGGTCGCTCACCGCGCTCCAGGCCCTGACGCTGGCCGGGGGCCCAACCCGGCGGGCCATGCTGAATCGGTCCTCGATCATCAGGCGCGAACGAACGCAGCCCCCGACGTCTACTGTCTCGCTGAACACGGTGGTTGTTGCCCGCGAGAGCGCCGCCATTAGAGTCATCCCGGTCGATCTCTGGAAGGTCGTTCGTGAGGGTGATGTCTCTCGCGACGTCTCGTTGCAGCGCGGCGACGTGCTCTATGTCCCGGAGAATCCTGTGGCGATAGAAAACGTCGCGCTGCTGCTGGGTGTGACCGCGGATCTCGTCATCGCCCTGCGATGATCGGGCCCGACCGGTAGATGCGGTGTCCATGGCCGCGGGTGCTGGCCGCCGCCTGTCTCGCGCTGACGCTGATCGCACCGGGCGCATCGGCGCACTCCCTCGAGATCATCCCCTCTGACAGCCCCGTCTATGTTGACCTCTACCGGCTTGCGGCGGCCGGCCTCGCCCCCCTGTGGGCGGTCTCGACCAGACCGCTGACCCGTCTGGAAGTGTCTCGCATCATCGCGCGGTCACTGGACCGGATCGGTGCGGACAGAAATGCTGCGGACCAGGCCGGGGTGAACATCCTCGAGCGTCTCGTCCTGGAGTTCTCCGATGAACTCGCGCTGCTTGGGTACCGCGTCGTCGAACCGCCCCAGGGGCCGTCGGCCATGGCCATTACCGGGTGGGGTGTGCGATTGAATCGTGCGCTGGTGTGGCGGGTCGAGTCGGGGGCACCGCCGTGGTTCCTCCCACCGCAGGGCAGCACGCTCCGTTTCGAGATCGATGGGACCTTCGGCCTGGGGCCGTGGCTCACGATGGGGGCAACCGTCCGGCAGCCCCTGCTGCCAGAGCCTGCGCCGCCGCTGGTCGACCGCGTGTATGTGAGCGCAGGCGGACCGGACATCCTGGTCCAGACCGGCACCATGACGCACTGGTGGGGACCGGGCTCCCGGGGGGCCTTCCTCATCTCCGACAACGCGGGGACGATTGAGACGCTGCGGGTCTCCGCTGAATGGGAACGGCTGCGTCTCGTCAAGCTGGCGGCGCCGCTGAGCCTCCCCGATCAGCGTACCCTCTACGGCATGCGGGTGGACTGGCTGGCCGCCGACGGCCTGCGGTTGGGGCTCAGCGAAGTGATGGTGGCATCCGGCGACGTCTACTCGCCGTACCTGCTGAACCCGCTGCCGTTCCTGACCTACGGGCTGGGCCTGTGGGTCCGCCAGCAGCAGATGGGACTGGCCGACAACTACAACGTCGGTTTCGACTTCGACTGGCGTGTGAGCCGCGGGATCACTCTGTACGGGGAAGGTTACGTAGATGATCTGTCCACCGGAGGGTCCGCGCTGCCTACCCTGGGCGGGGCGACCGCAGGTGTATTCGTGGGGAATCTCCTTGGGAACGGGCTCACGACCCTCCGCGTAGAACACACCCGGGCAACGAATTGGATCTACGCCACCGCCGGTGGGATGAACAACTACGTCCGCAACGGCCGGGCCGTGGGACACTGGTGCGCACCGGACTGCGAGCTGTGGACGGCGGAGCTGGCGCGGGATCTCGGCGCGGGTGCGATACTGCGTGTGGGATTCGATCTCGTGCGAAAGGGCGAAGGGCAGCTGGGTCAGACCTTCACCGATCCCACCGACGCCTGGTCGAATCTGTATCTTTCAGGCGTGATCGAAACCACCCAGGCGTGGCGCCTGCACTACGCGTGGATGCCGCGCCCCACCGGCTTCCAGCAGGAGATCAGCGTCACGTGGGCTGAGGTCGCCAACGCCTCTCACGTCACCGGCCAAACCCGGACTGACTGGTCGGTCTGGTGGGCCGCGCGGCGTGAATTCTAGCGAGGGTCACTGTTTTGTTGATGCCTCGGGCTCTGACGCGGCGACCGACGGCCTGATCGACACGGCGAGATCCTTCAGGCGTTTCGTGGCCGCAAGCAACCGCGCCTCGACCGCTTCCACCGCATGGGTGTACGCCTCAACCGCGTGCTCGAGGGACGCGCCGATTTCGTAGAACTGCCCCACGTCGCGATAGCTTTCGTCGACAACGGCCCGCAGTTCCGCACCCAGCTGCTCGCTGCGTTCCATGAGCCGGACTTTCTGCTCAAGCGCGTGCTCCATCTCGGCCTGCATCTTGGCGAGGGTCTGCCGATCCTGCTCGAGCTGGCCGCGGACCTCGGCCAGCTCCCGTTCCTTGCGGTCCAGCTCGGCGGCCACCTCGCCTTTGGCCTGCTCCGCCGCGCGCGCGCCGCGGACCTTCGATTCGGCGAGTTCTTTCGCCATCCCCGGGCGGGCACGGGACGAGGCCCAGAACCACCCCACCGCCATGCCCACGACCACACCAATCACCACCAGCACCCCGTCCGGCATCGAGCACCCCCGCTCACTCTGTACCCCCGGTAGTCTGGGACAAGTCGGCAGGCGCCTGGTGCCGAGGGAATGTCCCCACCCCGGGTGACGTTATCCGTAGGGGTCAGACCCAGTCGACAATCGGCCTGCGGAGCGTGTAGTGAATGGATGCGGAGACGAGAGGACCAGTGACACCCGGGGGCCAGCAGCCCACCCGGCCTGCCGTTTCGGATGCCGTCGGCGCCTATCTGAAGGAGATCGGCCGCATCCCCCTGCTCACGCGTGAGCAGGAGGTCGATCTGGCCCGCCGGGCTGAAACGGGCGACCAGGACGCCCGGCGCCGCCTCATCGAGGCCAACCTGCGCCTCGTGGTGTCGGTGGCCAAGCGCCATACCGGACGGGGGCTCGACCTGCTGGATCTCGTACAGGAGGGCAACCGCGGGCTCATCCGGGCCGTCGAGAAGTTCGACTGGCGGAGGGGGTTCAAATTTAGCACCTACGCCACGTGGTGGATCCGGCAGGCCGTCACCCGGGCCATTGCCGAGCAGGCGCGCACCATCCGGGTTCCCGTCCACGTGTCCGAGAAGTACGGGAAGATCAGAGCGGCCTCACGCCGGCTCGTGCAGGAGCACGGACGCGATCCGGCGCCGGAAGATCTCGCCCGTCTGACCCGGCTGTCTGCCGACGAGGTCGGCGCGATTCTCCGGGCGATGCACGACCCGGTCTCGCTGGATACACCGATCGGCGAATCGGGCGAGAGCGCTCTGGGAGAGCTCCTGGAAGACACGAGCGTCCCATCCCCTGACGACGCGGCTGCCGCATCGCTGCTGAAACGGCAGATCGCTACGGCCCTGGACGATCTCGCCCCACGGGAGCGCCGGGTGCTGGCGCTGCGCTTCGGCCTGGGCGGGGGGCGCCCTCAGACGCTGCAGGAAGTCGGGCGCGAGTTCGGCCTCACGCGGGAACGCATCAGACAGATTGAGCGAAGCGCGCTGCGCAAGCTCCGCCAGAGTGAGCGCGCAGGTCGTCTGCGCGATTTCGCCGAGTAGCGCGGGCTAGGCCACGCTGCGCCGCTCTCGCCGGCCCGTGCCGGCGGCGAGCACCTCAATCTCGGCACACGGAACCATGCGTTCCGTCCGCCCGGCCTTCGCCTCAACCACGACGGTGGCGACGCCGTAGTCGCCGATCACGCGCACGATCCGGGCTTCGAGGTCGCCGGAGTCGGCCGGGACCCTGACCGGCAGGTCGGGTGCCAGCGGCACGCCGTGACGGTCGGTCGCCTGCTCGCGCCCCTTCATGGCGCTCACCTCAGGGGGGTGACGTCTCTCTGCCCTGACTCTACCCGCCCGCGCGGGTGGGCAGACCCGCTACCTACAGGCGCGGCGGCGCGCCGGCCATCGCCTCGTAGATAAGAGAGACGGGGATCGAACCGAACGACAGCAGCCGGTCATGGAACGCTCGCGCCTCGAACCCCGGATCTCGGGCGGCTTGGTCGCGCCTGAGGGCGTGGAGAAGCTCGGTCCCGACCAGATACATCAGCGCCGCCCCGGGAAACATGCTGTTCTTAACCGCCTCGCCGGCTGCGGCCTGCGGGGACATCCCGACCTGGTCGCGGTAGTAGCGTGCGGCGTCGTCGATGGTCCACCGTCCGCAGTGCAGCCGCACATCGACGATGGCCCGCGCCGCCAGGCGGAGCCGCGTGTGGGACGCCGCCAGTTGATCGAAGGGGTCCAGGAAACCGATCTCCTCCATCAGGTCGGTCGCGTAGCAGGCCCAGCCCTCGGCCATCGTGCCGCCGCAGAAGAGGGCAATCCGGCTGGCGCAGTCGACGGCGGCCATCCGTCCGATCTGCGACGCAGCCGCATGATACGCGTACCAGTTTTGCACGTGGTGGCCGAGCCCGCCGTGGTGGATGACGTGGTTGAGCTTGATCGCGCTCTCGTGCGCGCCCCGCAGGCGCCCCTCCTGCTCGGCGGGCGGCATCTCGGGTTCTACCGGCGCCACCAGGTACTCGACCTCGGCAGTCGGGTCGAAGGCGGCCGGCGCGCGATACGGCAGAAAGTAGAGGTGCGGAGCCGCTTCTCGAGCCCAGACCGGCTGGGGCACGAACCGGATCGGATAGTCAGGCCAGCTGACCAACCGGTGCGCCAGCGCCGCCTCGCGCGCCTCCTGCCACACCTCGGCATAGCGCGCGTAGTACCGCCCCGCGGGCGGGTGCCGGTCGGCCAGATGCGCCAGCGCGTCCTGCCAGGACGCGGTCCCCAGCGCACCGGCGCGCGACTCGAGTTCGCCCTGCGCGGCGGCGAAACGGGCCTCGCCCAACGCTTCAATCTCCTCCGCCGTCGCGGGGAGAAAGTGCCCTTGCCGGAGGAGCAGATCCAGCGCCTCGCGTCCGCAGGCAGCCCTCCCCGGTCGCCTGCGGGAGAGATCGGTGTCCAGGTAGTCCTGAAATGCTTTGAACGCCGTCGCGGCTGCCTCCGCCGCCTCGCGCAGCCGCGGATGGGCCGCCCCTTCGTCGCGGATGAGCCGCTCCACGCCGCCCTCGAAGAACGCCACCGCGCCGGTGACCTCACGCCGCGCGCGCTCGATCCAGCTCGGGTGGGCGCGGCGCAGCGTTCTCGCGGCCTGCTGCAGGAATGCGGGAATCGCCAACATCCGCCCGACGGCGGCGTCGGTGCGCTCGGGCAGCGGCGCGAAGGTACGCAGGAACAGCGCCAGCACCCCGAAAATCGCCTCGCCCGTGTAGACGCAGGGGTTGCTGTGGTAGAAGTGATCGGACTGATGCTCCCAGCGCTTGATCTCCAGGGCGCCGGCGGCCAGCCGGCGGTCAAGGGCCTGACGCTGGCTCAGCGACGTGTCGTCGAGGCGGTGGAACTGGACCAGCAGCCCGTCGATCGCAGCCAGCCTGTCCTCGATCCCCTGCGGGGAACTGTCGGGCAGGCGATCGTCGTAGTTGTGGATGCCCACAAACGTGGCGTTGACCGGATACGCCCGATAATACCACTCGAAGAATGCGGAAAGGGCGTCCTGGACCGGGGCGCGGTCCGCCGCGCCGGGTGTCCCCACGTCACCGATCCAGGGGCAGGGCGATCCAGCCCCCGTGATGGTGCGCACGTTCGACCGCGTTGATGGCTTCCTGCACCCGGGCGCCGTCCTCGAAGTTGCCCTGATTGCGGCCCGAGCCGTCCAGGATCTCGTCGGCGAAGTCCCGGATCAGGTTGGCGTAGAAGAGCGACCGCCAGGACTCACGGGGATGGCCCCCGGTTGGATAGAAGCGCTGCGGGATCTCCACGTCCTTGAATTCCACCGCGTCCGGGGTGGCGAGACGCACGGTTTCGGCGACGCCGGCCTCCTCGACGAGGCGGCAGATAATGGCCCCGGCGCTGCCATACAGGCGCGCCTCGACCCCGGGGTAGTTGCCGACGGTCACGAACGATGTCTGGATTGATCCGATCGCGCCGTTGGCGTATTCCACCAGGTGGATGTCTCCATCGTCGATGTTCATCCGCATCATGGTCCCTGTCGCGCGCACCATGCGGCGGGGGATGAAGTTGCGCATGATCCCCGCGGTTCGCGCGTAGCGCGCCCCGACCCACCACATCCCGATGTCGATGATCGGGGCGCCGTACCCTTCCAGGGAGGAGGTCTGCAGGATGGACGGGTCGGCGGTATGGTCGACCTGCCGGAGCGGGGTGGCCGGATTGAGCCATTGAGAGTTCTGTTCGTATCCATTAAAGATGAAGGGCTGCCCCACAAACCCTTCGTCAATCAGTGATTTGGCGTACTGCACGCCCGGGCTGTAGCGAAACGTAAACCCCATCTTAGTCAAGAGCCCGCGTGATCTGGCCAGGTCGGCGGCGCGCTGGGTCTCGCGGAAGTCATAGGCGACCGGCTTCTCGCACAGGACGTGCTTGCCCGCTTCCAGCGCCGCCATGACCAGCTCGAAGTGGGTATGGGACGGGGTGGCGACGTCGATCACATCGAGCGAGCGGTCGGCGACGACGGCGCGCCAGTCGCCGCTGGCCCGCGAGATGCCGAATTCGGCGGCCAGGGCGCCGGCGCGATCCTGGATCACGTCGCACACCACGGTGACCTCGCACCGCGGGTCGCGCCGCCAGCCGGGGAGATGGGCCGACCGTGCCCACGCGCCGGCTCCCAGGACCCCGACCCGCAGGGTGCGAGCCGTCACGCCCGCCCCCTGCGGAGTGCGGGCGGTCACAGCCGCAACCGTGGATCGAGGGCGTCGCGGAGCCCGTCGCCCAGGAGATTGATGGACAGCACTGCGGTCATGATGGCCAGGCCCGGGAAGGCGGTCATCCACCACGCCACCCGCAGGTAGTTGCGTCCCTCCGACAGCAGCGCCCCCCACTCCGGCTGCGGCGGCTGTGCGCCCAGGCCGAGATAGCTGAGCGCGGCGGCCGCGGTAATGGCCCCCGCCACCCCCAGCGTCCCCAGGACGATGATGGGTGCGATGGTGTTGGGGAGGATGTGCCGGATCATGATCCGGAGATTGGTACACCCGACGGCGCGGGCAGCGTCCACGTAGGCCTGGCCCCTGGCCTCCAGCGCCGCGGCCCGCACCACGCGGGCATACGTCGGCGACGCCGAGATCCCCACCGCCAGCATGGCGTGGAACAGGTCGGGCCCCAGGATGGCGATGATCACCAGGGCCAGGAGGATGCCCGGAAACGTGAGCATGAGGTCGACGATCCGCATCAACAGCTGGTCGGCCGCCCCGCCGTGGAACCCCGACACCAGGCCCAGCGGAACGCCGATTAGGATCGCAATCGTGACGGACACCACGCCCGTCTGGAGCGAGATCCGGGAGCCGAACAGGATGCGGGTATACATGTCGCGGCCGAAGAGATCGGTGCCCAGAGGATGCGCACGCGACGGCGCCTGCATCCGGTCGGGCGGGTTCATCACGATGGGATCGAACGGGGTCAGCACAGGGGCGGCGAGCGCCGCGGCAACCAGCATCATGATGCAGAGGCCTCCCAGCAGCGCGCCCCTCGAGCGGGCCAGGCGGCGGACGGCATCCGCCCACAGGCCCCGCGGGTGGCCGAGGGAAGGCCGCGCCGTCCTACTCAAATCGGATGCGGGGATCGAGATACGCATAGAGGAGGTCCACCATCAGGTTGACAGCGATGTACACCAGCGCGACGAAGAGCACCGTGCCCTGGACCAGCGGCAGGTCCTTGCTCAAGATGGAATCCACCAAGAGCTTGCCGACCCCTGGGCGGGCAAAGACGGTTTCCGTAATCACCGCGCCGGAGAGCAGCGTGCCCAGCTGCAGGCCCATGACCGTGACCACGGCAATCAGGGCGTTCTTCAACACGTGCACCCGGAGCACGGCCGCCTCGCGGAGCCCCTTGGAGCGGGCCGTGGTGACATACGGCTGGACGACAATATCCAGCACGCTGGATCGGACGAGACGCGCCAGTGTCGCCGATGAGATGAAGCCCAAGGCCAGCGCCGGCAGCACGAGACGGTTCCACCCGCCGAAGCCGGTGGCCGGAAACCAGCCCAGCTTGAGGGAAAAGACGAAGATCAGCATCGCGGCCAGCCAGAAGATCGGCATGGAGACGCCTCCCAGTGCCACGAGCATCGCGGTCGCGTCGATCCAGGTGGACCGGCGCAGGGCCGAGAGCAGTCCCAACCCCAGGCCGAGTGCGGCGGCCACCAGGAACGCCGCCGCGGCCAGCTGGGCCGACGACGGGATGCGCGACGCGACTTCCTCAAGCACCGGGGTGTCGTTGTGAATCGACCGCCCGAGATTCCCTCGGACAATCCCGCGGAGGAAGTCCAGATACTGGACGACGAGCGGCCGGTCCAACCCCATCTGGTGCCGCACCGCCTCCAGCCGCTCGGGCGTGACCGGACGGTCGCCGAAGAAAATCACGGCCGGATCGCCGGGTACCAGGTGCAGCATGATGAACACCAGCACGGAGATCGCCAGCAGCGTGGGCACCGCGAGCAGCGCTCGCTTGAGGAGGAATGCCAGCATGCGTGTCCTCACGCGTGGAGCCGGCGTCCTGCCGCCGGCTCCACGCGTTTCTCAATCCGGAGGCTACCGCCCGGTGCGGGTATCGTAGAAGTAGGGGTAGTTGCCTCCCCAGTCAATCCAGATCCCTGTCACGGCGCGGTCGTGCGCGTATAGGGACGGTGGGTCGGCCAGGTAGACCATGACCGCATCATCGATCACCTTGGCCTGGGCCTTGACCACGAGGTCCCGGCGCGCCTGCGGATCCGCGGTCGCGGCAATCTGGTCGATCAGCGTGTCGATCTCCGCGCTGCGGTAGTTGTTGCGGTTCGTGCCGCCGCCGGCGTTGCGGGAGTGGAAGAGGATGCGCAGGATGTCCCCGGGATCGGTCCCCGTTTCCCACCAGAACTGGAAGTTGTGGCGGCCCTGCCGCACCGCGTCGAGGTACGCCGGCCGCGCCGCCACGTTCAGGTTGACGTCGATCCCCACCGGCCGCAGCGTCGCCTGGATGAACTGCGCCATCTCCTGCTGCTTTTGCACCGCCTGCACGTAGAATTCGAGACGCAGCCGCTGGCCGTCTTTGACCCGAACGCCGTCGGGGCCGGGTCGCCACCCCGCTTCCTCGAGGACGCGGCGCGCCTGGTCCGGATTGTAGGCCGCTTTCTTGCACGTCTCCGCGTCGAACCCGAACATGTTGGGGGTCAGCGGGCTGCACGCCGGCTTGAACACCTCGTTCCACACCGTCCGGGCCAGCCCGTCCTTGTCAATCCCCAGCATGACGGCACGCCGGACAGCCAGTTCGCTAGTCGGAGCGCGCTGCTGATTCATCATGAGCGACCAGCCGGAGCCGGCCTGCGGCACTTCGATCAAGACCTTGTCGCGGACGCTTTTCAGCCTCCGGTAGTCTGACGTCGGCACGTCCTCGATGAACATTGTCTCGCCGGTCTCCAGCGTCGCCAGACGGGTGGCCTCTTCAGGGATGATCTTGTACACGATGCGCTGGAGGTAGGGCAGCCCCTCGTGCGCGAAGATGCGGGCGCCCCAGGTGTAGTTGGGATTGCGGATCAACTGGACCTCGGCGTCGGTGCGGTAGGACTGGAGCAGGAAGGGACCCGTCCCCACGAAGACGACGCGGCCGAAGTCGCGGCCGTATTTCTGTACGGCCGTGGGCGAGATGATGCCGAGGTACGGGCTGCTGGCGCCGTTGAGGAATGAGGCGTGCGGGCTCTTGAAGCGGACGCGCACCGTGGAGCGGTCCAGGACCTCGCTGCGGTCATAGGGGCCGATGAAACTGAACGCCGTCTGCGCGCGGGTCTCGGGGTCGACGATGCGGTCGAACGTGACCTTGACGGCCTCGGCGGTGAGGGGAGTCCCGTCATGGAACTTGACTCCCTCCCGCAGCCTGAAGGTGTAGGCCGTGGCGTCCGGTGAGACCGTCCACGACGCCGCGAGGCCCGGCGCATACTGCCCCGGCCCCACCTGCCAGACGAGCGGGTCGACGATGTGGAGCCCGATCCGGCCCACGCGCGTAAAAGTCGTGGCCGTGACATCGAGGGTATCGAATCCCCCGGCCATGCCGTACGTCAACGTCCCGGTGGCCTGGGCGTACACCGCGCGCGGTCCGGCCCAGCGCGGCAGCAGCGACGTGGCGGCCAACGCGCCGAGACCCCATCCGGTCCGGCGCAGCAACTCCCGGCGCTTGATGCGTTCCATCGCGGAATCCCCCCTCTGTGGAATGGCTCAGTAGTTCTCCTTGAATGGCTCCGGCCCTTGCGCCGCCGCCGGCGCGCGTGACGGTGCCGTGATACTCTGTGTGGTACCCTACCAGCGACACGAGGAGGTGATGGAGGGTGAACAATCGACGAGTGCGCGCGCGGGATGCGGTGCCGGCCATCGCGGCGATGCTGGGGCTCATCATCGCGCCCCTTGCGATCGCGGCCCCCGGGGCGGCCGCTCAGATCGAGGGCACGATCGCCGCGATCGAGCCGGGGATCCTGACGGTCACCAGAAACGCCGGGGACACGGCGCGGATTGCAGTGACCGGCGAGACCGTGGTCATCCAGCGCATGCTGGTCCAGCTGGCGGACATCCGCCCCAACGACTTCGTCGGCGTCACCGCCCGGCGCGAGCCGGACGGCTCGCTGACCGCGATCTCCATCAACATCTTCCCTCCGGAGTTCCGGGGCCGCGTGCGCGAGGCCCAGTTTGTCATGGAGACCGGCAACGTGATGACCAATGCCACCTTATTTCAAAACGTCGGACGGATCGAGGGACGCACGCTCTACCTGAAGCTCGGGGACGGGGCTGTCGTGATCGCCGTCCCCAAGGAAGCCCAGGTCATCCGGCTGACAGTAATTCCGCAGAGCCGGCTGCAGCCCGGCATGCGGGTGACGGTGCGGGGCACCCCGGGTGCCGACGGCAGTGTGGCGGCGGCGACGATCACGGTCGACGCGCCGTAGCGCCGGTGGCGCGGCTCACGCCGGCAGGATCAGGTGCAGGTCGCCGAACTCGTGCCACAGGTAGCCGGCCTCCAGGGCGGTGCGATAGGCCCGCTCCAGGTGCGCGCGTCCGGCGATGGCCTCTAGCAGCGCCATGTGGGTGGCGTGCGGCTCGTGGAATCCTGTCAGCAGCCCATCGACAACCGTCACGCCCCGCGCCGCGGTGATCACGAGGTCGGTCCACCCTCGCGAGGCGATGGGAACGCCCGCGCCGTCCACGGAACTCTCCAGCGCCCGGACCACGGTCGTCCCGACCGCGATCACCCGCCCCGTGCCGTCCTTTACACGCCGCACGGTCTCGGCCGTCTGGTGCGGCACCTCGACGTATTCCTCGTACGGCGGCTCGTCCTGTTCGAGGCTGGCCACGCCGGTGTGCAGGATGACGGGAGCGATCAGCACCCCGGCGAGCGTCAGCCGGTCGAGGATGTCCTGCGTGAACGGCCGTCCCGCGGACGGCATCTCGGATGACCCGGGGATGGACGCGTAGACGTTCTGGTACATCTCGAGCGGCCAGCTGCCGTGAACGTAGGGATAGGCGATCGGGCGGCCCCACCGCTGAAGATATGCCGGCAGCGGCTCCGGCAGATTGAGCCGGGCGACCCACAACCGCGCCGAGCCGGGATAAGGAACGAGCGCGGCGGCCGATCCTCCGCCGGGAAGCATGAACGCCTCCCCCGCCAACACCGCCGTCTTCCGGAACTCCACGACGCACAGCCCGGCGGGCAGGCGGGTGGAGAGATGCATCGCAATCTCGCCGCCGTCAGCCCGGCGCGCCGTGAGTGCCGCCGGCACCGTCGCCGAGATGTTCACCACGAGCAGATCACCCGGGCGGAGGAATGCCGGCAGATCGGCAAACCGCGCGTGCACGAGGCGGTCCCCGCGTGGGGAGGAGACGAGCAGCCGGACGGCGTCCCGGGTCAGGCCGCGGGCTTCTGGTGGTTCATGCGCCTCACGTTCAGGTGGAAGCGTGAAGTCGATAACGGCAGATGCCGGATTCATGCGATTATCCGGCTCGTGCCGCCGGCGCACCTGCGCCCGCTCCCGCAATCTTGCGCGCTTCGAAGCGACCGGATGGCAGGGCCTCATCTTCCACGAGACGGACGAAGGCGGGGGCGCTGACATCCGGACCGGGCAAGTGCGTGAGGTCCACCCCCGGTTCGGCCTGTCGGTGCATCTGGGTATTCATGTCGCCCGGATCCACGACGAAGACTCTGATGCCGCTCCCGGCGAGTTCAGCGGCGAGCACGCGGGAGAGATGCTCCAGCGCCGCCTTGCTCGCGCCGTACCCGCCCCACCCCGCGTACGCCTGTACGCCGGCATCGGACGTGACATTGATGATCACGCCCTCGGCGCGGGCTTTCATCTGCGGTAGCAGCAGTTGCGATAGGTGCAGGGGCGCCACCGCATTGATCCGCAGTACCCGCAGGAGCGCGTCCCATGGATAGACCTCCAGCGCTGGCATGGGACTGGGGCCGATGTCGGAGGCGTTGTTGATCAAGACGTCGACCCGGCCGAAGCGGTCGAGCGCGGCCTGGGCGATTCGCTCGGCGTCCTCGCCGACATCAGCAGCCACCGCGAGCACCTCGGAGGTGCGCGACAGCTCCTGTGCGGCCTCACGCAGTCCATCCTCGCCGCGGGCCACCAGCACAAGCCTGGCTCCCCTGCGGGCGAAGAGGCGGGCGATCTCCAGCCCCAGCCCTCGTGACGCGCCGGTAATCAGGGCCACACGGTTGCGCAGGTTCATGGGTCCAGGATGGCAGGAGCCTGCCGCCCCGCCATTGCGCAGAAGGGTGAGTTATCGCCTGTCAGTTCGGGAAGGCGGACCCTGTCCGCAGGAACAGTAGGCTACGGTTACAGCAGACCACGTCGCCCTGCCAGCGCGACCGCCTGTGCGCGGTTCTCTGCGCCTAGCTTGTTGAGGATCGAGGTGACGTGAAACTTGACGGTGCGCTCCGTGATCCCCAGTGCCCGGGCGATCTGTTTGTTGGCGTGGCCCTCGGCAACCAGGCGCAGCACCTCCCGTTCCCGGCGGCTGAGCGCGGTCGGTCGCTTCCGCGGACCCAGTTCGGCGACCACTTTGGAGGCGATCCTGGGCTCGAGGTATGACTCTCCGGCGTGCACGGCGCGGATCGCCCGGGCAATCTCCTCTAACGACGCCCCCTTGAGGAGGTACCCCCTGGCCCCCGCCCGGAGCGCGCCCATCACCCGCTCGTCGGTATCGTAGGCCGTGAGGATAAGAATCCGCGACGGCGGGTGGGCCGCCAGCAGGGCGGGGATGGCGTCGAGCCCGCCGACGCCTGGAAGCTCCAGATCCAGGAGCACGATGTCGGGTTTCTGGCCGGCCACCAGCGGCAGGGCGTCTTCCGCCGACCCCGCCGCCCCCACCACCCGGAACTCTGCGTCGTCCTCCAGCGAGGCCACCAGCCCTTCGCGGACGACCGGGTGATCGTCAACAACCACGATCGTGATCACCGCGCGCTCTCCAGAACGGGCACCGAGGCGATCACGGTCGTGCCGGACGGCGCGCGCCGGCGGCTGCGGACACGCAGCGTCCCGCCGAGCAGCTTCGCGCGCTCCCGCATGCCTACGATCCCCTGCCGATCCCCCGCCACCGCCTCCAGATCGAATCCCCGTCCGTTGTCGCGGACCGACAGGCGTGCGGCCCGCTCCGTCTGCCGCAAGACGATTTCCACGTCGGTGGCCCCGGCGTGGCGGCGGACATTGGCCAGCGCCTCCTGCGCGATGCGGAATAACTCCGCCTCCGCCCGCAGCGGGAGCGCCCGCGCGTGCTCCACGCGCACGCGGATCCGGATGCCGGTCTCGGAGGTGAATGTCCGGGACAACGACCGCAGCGCGGAGCCAAGCGGCTTCCCGGCGAGCGGCGCCGCGCGCAAATCCAGCACTGACCGCCGTGCTTCCTCCAGGCTCTCCCGCGCCGTCTCCAGCGCGCGTTCCAGCCGCTGCCTCGCACGCTCCGGGTGGCCGGTGAGATGGTGGAGCGCGCCTTCCAGGTGCAGGGCGATGGCCGTGAGCCCCTGCGCCAGCGTATCGTGGATCTCCCGCGCCAGCCGAGCGCGCTCCCCGGCGCGGGCCAGCTGCGCGCTCTCGTCCGCGAGGCGGGCCCGGTCGATGGCGATACCTACCTGGTAGGCAATCGTCGACAGCAGGTGCAGCTCTTCGTCCGTCAGCCGGCGCCATGATGGTCCGGTGACATTGAGAATACCGAGCGGCGTGTCCTGGAAGTACAGCGGGATGCTGGCGTGATACGCGAGCCCGTGCGTGAGATCGGTCGCCTGCCGCTGCACCGCCGGCTGCAGGCGGCTGCATTCCATCACGTCAATGTTTTTGGGCGTCAGGGCGCCTTCGTTGAACTCCCCGATGCACGAGCACGAGTACCCCGTCATCCGCACCGGCGCGCGGAGATACGGCGGAAGGTTCCGCGCGGCCGCGTTGTAGAACTGGCCGGTCTCCCGATCGATGAGCCAGATCCATCCGGTGCGCAGCCCGAGCAGGTCTGCCACGAGGCCGAGGGTCCGCTCCAGCGCCTGCTGGACGTCGGGCGAACTGTTCAAAGCCTCCGCGATGGCGTTGAGGATCCGCAGTTCCCGGATGTGCGGGTCATTTGCGCGCGCGGCCCGCTTCGCCGGCGACCCCTGTCCTTGCCCGCCCACGCCCATCGCCCCCGACCAGAGCCTACCTGCGAGTCCGGATCCCTGCTTCCCATCCCAGGGCAGGCCTGGCCCTGGACAAACGGACAGGTCCATCCTACATCGCTTTGCGCGTGCGAGGGCGTCCGACCAGCTTTTGAGGTGCTACGGTGAGATACGCATCCTCGATCAGGTCTGCGATCGTTCTCCAGGCCAAACGCCTGTCGAGGCGCACCCCGAGCCAGCCCAGATGGCCGACATACGGCGGAACGAAGTAATGTACGGAGCCGGACCCGATCAGCATCCGTTGGATCTCAGGCGCGGCGGCACACCAGATGGCCAGCCGCCCGTCGCCGTGGTGGTTGTCGTGGAACATGACGAAGGCGCGCTTGCCGCCGATGAAGAACGTCGGCGCACCGTGGCTCCGCCGCTCACTCGTCTCGGGCAGGGCCAGACAGATCTTTCTAATCCGCCCGAGGACGCCTCGGGCGCGGGCGTGAGCCATGGGAAGATCGTTCTTCGCTGGAGCCTCTCGGGCTACCTCGCCAGCTTGAGCGCCTGCTCTGCGGTGCCTGGCACTCCGGTACCTGGCACCCCGGTACCTGGCACCCCGGTACCTGGCACCCTGGTACCTGGCACCGCGGTGCCAGGTACGCGTATCCTTCAGATGCGGAAATTCTTTACAACCGCGGGCGGGAATTCTCCCCGTTGTGTCGCCTCGACGAGGTCCTGAAGGACTCTCCGTGCATGGTCAGCCTGTCCGCCCGAGAGGTGCCCCAGACTGATGGCTTCCTCGAACTCGTCCTCATCGAGGATTATGAATTTCCCGTCAGGTGCGATCCAGAGGTCGAGGAAGAGGTCGATGATGGGCTCGATCGTGTTCGGGTCCGACGCTTTCCACTTCACCGGCTCGAGGACGTCGACGTAATAGCCGGTCCACTCCCCGTCAGGGCGGTAGAATCGGCCGACATCATATGGACGGCCCTTGAAAAGGAACCACACCCCCCAATACCCGGTATCCAGCACCGTCTGACCAAAGTGCCTCACGGGTTTTGAGGGGGAGGACTCATGAGCAACGGTAATGAGGTCGTCCGTTGCGTCCAGGAGGAGCGACTCGAAGGCAACATGGCGGTTAGGCGGGCGGATGAAGTCAAAGGTGAGCTCGCCCTTCACGCGGTCAGGCGGAATCAAGGCTCGCCCTCTAGCCCATAATATGGTGGCAAGGAACTGAGTGGCCGAAGGCCATGAGCGAGTCCGCCGCAGGCGGGCGAGTCGAATGGCGGAGGGCCGTGAGAATCGAACTCACCGGAGACCGACTGGCCTCCCGCCGGTTTTGAAGAGAGACGGAATAAATGTGTCCCGTGACTCCTCGTTTGGCTCGGCACAAACTGCTTATCTGGTGCACGTTTTGTGCGCACTATGCCTAGTTCATGCCGCAGTTGCCCGCCATAGCTTGC
>JBIOWP010000052.1:0-22642 GCA_044868695.1 bacterium | reverse complement strand
CCGCCCCCTCCGCGTGCGGCTGGTCACCAGCACGGAAGCCGAGCAGGTGGCCGCGGCCACGGTCGCTCAGGCGCAGCTGCGGGAAGTGGGGATCGACCTGGTCGTGGAGGCGCTGGCGAGCGGGCCCGCGTTCGCCCGCTACGAGTCCGGCGACTATGAGTTGGGGCGCCAGGGCCTGGCCACGGTCGACCCGGATTCGCTCTTCTTCGCCTACCACTCTATCCGGATCGAGCAGGCGGGGGCGAGCAACCGCGGGCGGATCCGGAACCCGCAGCTGGACGCTCTGCTGGAGCGCGGGCGGGAGCTGGTCGACGCCACGCAGCGCCGGGACTTGTATCAACAGGTTCAGAAGCTGCTTCTCGATATGGCCAACGCCATCTACACGTATGAGCGCACGTACTTCTCCATCGGGCTGGCCTGCGTGCACGGCTTCCGCTGGACCCCCCACGGGTATTCCGACCTGAGGGAAGTCTGGCTGGAGGGAGACTGCCGCCGGGTGGGCAACTAGTCGTCGGGAGGGGTTCGGACTCCGGGCCCCTCCGATGATCTCGGGGGGAGGGCACTGCGCGATGCTCGGCTACATCAGGCGGCGGCTCCTCACCCTCGTCCCCGTCGTGCTCGGCGTCACCTTTCTGGTGTTCATGATGCTGCATCTGTCGCCCGTGGACCCCGTGCTCATCATGCTCGAACAATCCGCGGTGCCATCTGGACCGCGGCCGGAGGCGACCGAGGAGAACTACCAGCGGATCCGGAAACAGCTCGGCTTGGACCGGCCGCTGCTCGTGCAGTACAGCGGGTTCCTCCTGCGGGTGCTCCGGGGCGACCTCGGCGAGTCATTCCGAACGAACCGCGGCGTCTGGGACATGATCCGCACACACGCGCCCGCCACCGTGAAACTGGCGGTCGCGGGGCTTGGCGTCGCGGTGGCGCTGGGTATCGTGCTGGGCGTCACGGCCGCCCTGCGCAGGGACAGCTGGGTGGATACCGGCGTGATGGCCTTCTCTGTGGCCGGGTTGTCGATGCCCCCCTTCTGGCTGGGCATCGTGCTGATCCTGATCTTCGGGTTCCTGCTGGCGTGGCTCCCCATCCTCCACGAGCCGGGGTGGCGGGGGCTCGTCCTGCCGGCGGTCGCGCTCGGCGTCCGCGCGGCGGCGGTCATCGCCCGGCTCACCAGGTCCTCCCTCGTCGAGATCCTCAACCTGGATTACATCCGCACCGCGCGCGCCAAGGGACTGACCAGCATGACGGTGGTGTCGCGGCACGCCCTGCGCAACGCGCTGATCCCTGTAGTCACGGTCGTAGGGCTTCAGTTTGGGAATCTGCTGGCCGGAACGGTCGTCATCGAGACGGTGTTCGGCCGGCCTGGGCTGGGTACGATGATCATCGAGGGGATCGAAGTCAACGACTTCCCGCTCGTCCAGGGAATCGTTCTGATGCTTGCGGTCACCTACGTGGGCGTAAACCTCCTGGTCGACATCTCCTACGCCTGGCTGAGCCCGGAGATCCGTTATGGGTAGCCCTCGGTGAGCCAGGCCGCCGAACGAATCGCCATGCCCGTGGAGGGACGTCGGCTCAGGCTCCCCCGCCACGACATCCTCCGGCGTGTGCTCGGCAAGCCGCAGGGACTCACCGGGTTGGCGCTGCTGCTCGCCGTCATCTTTAGCGCCGTGTTTGCCCCGGCCATCGCGCCCTACCCGCCCCATGAGATGGCCGTCGGCCCGCCGCTAGCGCCCCCCTCGCGCGCGAACATCCTGGGGACCGATCAGTTCGGACGGGACGTCTTCAGCCGTATCGTCTACGGCGGGCGCATCTCGCTGCAGGTGGGGCTGATCGCCGTCTCCATCGGGGGGAGCGTCGGGCTGCTGCTGGGAACAGTTGCCGGGTACGCGGGGGGCTGGGCGGACGACGTCGCCATGCGCTTCGTAGACGTCCTGCTGGCATTTCCGGGCGTCCTGCTCGCCCTCGCGGTGGTCATCGTTCTGGGGTCGGGCCTGTACAATCTCATGATCGCCGTAGGCATCGGCAGCATCCCCACCATCGCTCGGGTGGTCCGCGGTTCTGTGCTCGAGATCAGGGAACGCGACTTCGTGATCGCCGCGCGCGCGCTCGGAAGCCCGGATCTCCGCATCTTGGTGCGCCACATTCTGCCCAACATCATGGCGCCGTACATCGTCCTCCTCACCTTGAATGTCGCCCTGGCCATCCTGGCCGGGTCCTCACTCTCCTTCTTGGGGATCGGCGTCAAGCCGCCCGCCTCGGAGTGGGGATTGATGCTTTCCGACGGGCGCAACTTCATCCGCGCCGCCTGGTGGGTCGGCACGTTTCCCGGGCTGGCCATTACGGCGGCCGTGATCGGGATCAACCTGCTGGGGGACGCGCTCCGCGACGCGCTCGACCCCCGGCTGCGAGGCGTTCGATGAGCGGAGAGGGTGCCATGAGCGAAGCGCCCCGGGGAAACATGAGGCCGAAAGATGCGGCCATCTTGGAGATGACCGACACGCTCGAACGCTTCGAAACGATCCTCCTGCAGTACATTCAGTCTCTGGAGACGGAACTCGACCAGGAGCGCCGGCGCGACGACCCATATGATCCGCTGGTAACCGGCCTGGAGGGCATGATTGGCCTGTTGCGGGAGTTTCACCAGTTCTTCGACACGGAGGTCTGGAACCGCATGATCGTGGTGGCCGACCGCTCTACATCCCACGTGGCCCGGCGCACCCGACGGTTCTTTTGAGCCTTCTCCCGAAGGGAGCACGCCCGATGCGATTCGAGCGCCACATCCTCGAGGACGCCGCACGCCTCTACGCCGCGTATCACGACCGATGGCGCATCTCACACGGCCCCGTGATCGCGTTCGAACGCAACGAGCATGTCGCCTTCACGCCTCCGGCTCGCCCCATGGCGCAGGCCACCGTCGCCCTCATCACCACGGGTGGCGTACATCTGCGCACGCAGCCGGCCTATGACATGGAGGACCGGCTGGGTGATATGACGCTCCGCTTCATCCCCCGGGAAACCCCCGCCGGGGAGCTGCGGTTCACGCACGACCACTACGATCACGCCTCCGCCGACCGAGATCCGAACTGCATGTTTCCCCTCGAACACCTGCGGGCGTTCGAAGCCGCGGGCATAATCGGTCGGGCGGCGCCGAGCCATGTCGGCGCGTCGGGATGGATCCCTCAGCCGAGGACCTTCCTGGCCCATGCCGTTCCCGCGATCGTGGAACGCTTCCGGGCCGAGGGCGTCGATGTCGCCCTGCTCACTGGCGGTTGACCGGTCTGCCTGCGGTCCGTGGGACTGCTGCAGAATGCCATCGAAGAAGCGGGATTCGCCACCGCCAGCCTGACGACGATGCCGGTCATCACCACGGGTTGTGGTGTCCCCCGCGCGGGCTACGTCCGGTTCCCGCTGGGAACGCCGCTCGGAGAACCCGAACAAACCGACGTCCAGCAAGCAATCCTGGCGGACCTCCTCCACCTAGTGTGGGAAGCGCCGGGCCCCCGCACGGTGGCGCAGTTCCCGTATCGCTGGCGCCGAGGACTCCCCCAGGGAATAACACCGGTGCTCCCGCCTCAGTAGTACCGCATGAATAATGGTGGGCCCGCCAGGGCTCGAACCTGGAACCAACGCCTTATGAGGGCGCTGCTCTACCCTTGAGCTACGGGCCCGCTCAAGAGATTATAACGTCTACCAGGTCTCCCTGGTCTACTAGGTCTACGTGGTCTCAAGATCAATCGTAGCCGACCCTCACGAGATACAGTCCGTGGGCGGGTGCGCGGGGGCCGGCCTTCCGGTTGTCCTCTCCTCCGAGAATCTCCTCCACGGAGGCAGCTGAGAGTTTCCCCCTCCCTACCGCCAGCAGCGTCCCGACGATCATCCGCACCATATGCCGCAGAAAGCGATCCGCCTCGAACGTAAAGATGACCATATCGATGCTCCGCGCCATGTCAGCGGTGCGCAGGGTGCAGACCGTCGTGCGTTCGCCTGATCCCACCGCGCGAAACGCCGTGAACGGGTGCGTGCCGCGCAACGCCGGCAGCGCGGCGGCTATCGCGTCGAGGTCGAGCGCTGCCGGCACGTGGTAGGCATGGTGCCTGAGGATGGCTGACGGCGCCGGCCGGTTGAGCACGGCGTAGCGGTAGGTGCGGCCCGTGGCAGAGTACCGTGCGTGAAAGCCGTCGCCGACATCATCCGCGCCGACGACACGCACCGTCTCGGGGAGATACGCGTTGAGCGCGGCGGGGATGCGCTCGGCTGCCAGCCGGCTGTCTGTTTTGAAGTTCGCCACCTGTCCCAGCGCGTGGACTCCGGCATCGGTGCGCCCTGCGCCGATGACGGGGATCCGCCGGCCCGTGACCCGCTGGATGGCCCGCTCCAGTTCGGCCTGAACCGACGGCCGCCCCTTCAGCCGCTGCCAACCCGAGAAGGGCGTGCCATCGTACTCGATCGTGAGCTTGATGTTCCGCAGATTTCGCATCGGCCGGGGACGAGGTCACCCTATCGAAAGAGGTGATTCCATACCGCAAAAGGCACGGCAAACACCACTGATGCGGCGATTGTGACGGCCACCGCGATGGCGTCCCGCGCGGCAAAACGCAGCTGCTTCATCCGGGTGCGGTGCTCTCCCCCACGGTAGCAGCGCGCCTCCATCGCCAGCGCCAGCTCGTCGGCCCGCCGGAAGGCGCTCACGAACAACGGCACCAACACCGGGACGAGCGCGCGGGCGCGCCGCAAGATGTTGCCCCGCTCGAACTCAGCGCCCCGCGCCATCTGCGCTTTCATGATCTTTTCCGTTTCCTCGAGCAGTGTCGGGATGAAGCGCAGCGCGATAGTCATCATCATGGCCAGTTCGTGGGCCGGCACCCCGAGCCGCCGCAATGGCCGGAGGATCCGCTCGATCCCGTCGGTCAGCTCCACCGGCGAGGTCGTAAACGTCAACAGTGACGTCGTCAGCACCAGTGCGACGAGCCGGTACCCGATGAACAGCGCCCGGAAGATTCCCTCCCGGGTCGCGACCAGCGGCCCGAGCCTGAAGACAACCGTCCCCTCACTGATCCCGCTGAAGAACACGTTGAGGACCACGGTCAGCAGGAGCAGAAACAGCACAGGCCGCAGGCCGCGCAGCAGGTAGCCGACGGGAATCCTGGAGAGCAGCACCACGCCGAGCAAGAACAGCGTCAGGAGTCCATATCCTCCAAAGTCTCGCACGACGAAGATCGCGACGGTCAGGACCGTCACCGCGGCGATCTTCGTGCGGGGATCGAGATGGTGAACCGGGGACTCGCGGGGGATATACTGGCCGATGGTCACGTAGCGGGTCAGTTCCATCGGAGGGCCTCTTTCACCGCCGCGTGAGCTTCTTCCACCGTCAACGCGCCGGGCCGCACGGCCACGCCCCGCTGCCGCAGGCGCCCCAGGGCGTCCGCAATGGCCGGGACTCCCAATCCCAACGCGATCAGCTCGCCGGACCGCTGGAAAATGTCCCGCGCCGGCCCGTCCATCGCGATCTGCCCGCGTGCCAGCACGACCAGGCGCTTGGTCAGCTGGGCGGCTTCGTCCATGCTGTGCGTGATCAGGACGACCGTGAGGCCGCGCTCGCGATGCAGGGCGTGGATCCTCCCCAGAATCTCCAGTTTGCCCCTGGGATCCAATCCGGCCGCCGGCTCATCGAGCACGAGCACCTGGGGGCGCATCGCCAGGACGCCCGCGATCGCGACGCGGCGCATCTCCCCGCCCGAGAGGGAGAATGGGGAACGGCGCCCGAACCGGTCGGGGTCCACGCCGACCAAGCGGAGCGCCTCGACCACGCGGTCGCGGACGTCGTCTTCGTCCAGACCGAGGTTCCGCGGACCGAACGCGACGTCCTCGAACACCGTCTCTTCGAACAGCTGGTGCTCCGGATACTGGAACACGAGGCCGACCTGACGGCGGACGCTCTTGCGGTCTGCCTTGGGGTCGGCGAGGTCGATCCCCGCCACCCGGATGGTGCCGCCCGACGGCCGCAGCAGCGCATTGAAGTGCTGAATCAGCGTGGACTTCCCCGACCCGGTCGGTCCGATAATTCCCACGAACTCCCCGGCGTCAATCGACAGCGTCACATCCCGCAGGGCGACCGTCTGCATGGGAGTGTCCTTCAGGTAGATGTGGGTGAGGCCGACGCACTCAATCAGCGCCATCGCCCACCCTCCCCGTGCCGGCGCGCGCCGCGAGGCCCGCCACGGCGTCGGCAAACTCATCGGCGGTGAGAATCTGCTCCGGAAGCGGGACGCCGTCGCGCCGCAGGCGGTGGGCAAGCGCGGGAACCGGCGGGAGCACCAGGCGCAGCCGCTCGAGTTCGTCGACCCGTGAGAAGACGGCGGCGGGTACGCCGTCCATCGCCACGCGGCCCCCCGCCAGGACGATCACGCGCCGGCACTGCGCTGCTTCCTCCATGGCATGGGTGATATGAATCACGGTCACACCGTCACGGTTGAGACGCGTGATCGTCTCCATGACCTCCCGCTGCCCCTGGGGATCCAGCATGGTCGTGGCTTCATCGAGCACCAGGCACCGGGGCCGCATCGCCAGGATGCCGGCGATGGCCACACGCTGCTTCTGACCTCCGGACAGCAAGTGCGGTTCGTGCCGGCGGTAGTCGCGCATCTCCACCGCCCGGAGCGCGTCCTCCACCCGCGCGGCGATCTCCTCCGGAGGCAGCCCGAGGTTCTCCGGGCCGAACGCGACGTCTTCTTCCACGACGGTCGCCACGAGCTGGTTGTCGGGGTTCTGAAAGACCATCCCGACCCGCCGGCGGACCTCCCAGACCGCAGCGCGATCGCGGGTGTTCATGCCGTCTACCCAGACCTCCCCCTCGGTGGGAAGCAGCAGGGCGTTCAGGTGCTTGGCGAGGGTGGACTTTCCGGAGCCGTTCCCGCCCACGATCGCGACGAATTCGCCAGGTTCGATCGTGAGGGTGATGCCGTCCACTGCGACGACCGCGTCGGCAGAGCCGGGCCGGTAGACGTAGCGAAGATCTCGAACCTCGATGAGCGGCGGCATCGTCACCTACACAATCTACTCAATCTGCTCAACCTACACAACCTACACAATCACCTGCGAAAAAGCCCTGCCCCAGGCCAGGCAGGGTTTCCCGATCGGCCCCATTGTGTAGATTGTGCAGGTTGTGTGGGTTGTGTCGGTTCGAGTTACGTCAGTAATTCGATGATCGCCATCTCCGTGGCGTCGCCCCGGCGGAGGCGAGTCCGGACCACCCGGGTGTAGCCTCCGCGGCCCTTCTGAAACTTGGGGGCCACCTCCGCGAACAGCCGGCGGACGACCCGCTTGTCGGTCAGGAGCCGGCTGACCTGCCGCCGGGCCTGGATGTCGCCGCGCAGGGCGAGGTCGACCAGCCCGTCGGCAATCTTCTTGGTCTCCTTCGCCCGCGGGACAGTCGTTTCGATGCGCCCGTGCATGAAGAGCGCGCTGACCAGGTCGCGGTACAGCGCCTTGCGCTCGCCGGTGTCGCGGTTGAGCTTGCGGGTGACGGCCCCGAGCACGCGCCTATCCTTCCTTCTTCTTCAGCGAGAGGCCGAGGGCGGTGAGTTTGTCGCGCACCTCGTCCAGGGATTTACGGCCAAAGTTCTTGACGCTCACGATCTCTTCCTCGGTGCGCTGGATCAGATCGCCGACGGTGTTGATGCCGGCGCGCTTGAGACAGTTGTACGGCCGCACCGACAGGTCCAGTTCTTCGATGGGCATCGCGGACAGCTTGCCCATCTGCGCTTCGGCGCCCTGTTCCATTCCGGCCGCGGCCTCGCCCTCCTGGCCCATCCCGGCGAACAGCTTGAACTGGTCGATCAGGATGCGGGCGGCCTCCTGCACCGCCTCCTCCGGGCGGACCGACCCGTCGGTCCACACCTCCAGCACCAGGCGGTCGGCCTCGGCCTGCCCCGCGCGGGCGTCCTCGACGACGTAGTTCACCTTCTGGATCGGGGTGAAGATGGAGTCGACCGGGATCACCCCGATGACGTGCTCACTCTTCCGGTGCCGTTCGGCCGGCACATAGCCCTTGCCGCGCTCCACGACCAGCTCCATCGCCAAGTGCGAATCCTTGCGGTCGAGCGTGGCAATGTGGAGCTCGGGGTTGAGCACGTCAACCTCCGCGTCCTGCTGGATGTCGGCGGCGGTGACTTCCTTCTTCCCCTTGACGTCCATGCGCAGCAGCTTGGGCTTGTCCGTGTGCAGCCGCAGCGTCAGCTCTTTCAGGTTGAGGATGACCTGGGTCACGTCCTCCACGACACCGGTCATCGTGGCGAACTCGTGCAGGACGCCCTCCATCTTCACGGAGGTGATGGCCGCGCCCGGGATGGCCGCCAGCAGCACCCGGCGCAGCGCATTCCCGAGCGTGACGCCGAAGCCCCGCTCCAGCGGCTCAACGAGAAACTTCCCGTATGTCTCTGACAGCTCGGCGTACTCAATCTTCGTCTTCGGCGCTTCCCAAATCGTGGCAATGCTCATCCACAAACCTCCTAAAGAATAGTGAATCTTCGGATCTATTGAATCTTCGAATCTATCGGATCCAACAGATTCAATAGATCCAATAGATTCAATAGATTTCCCTATCTCGAGTAGTACTCGACGATGAGTTGTTCTGAGACGGGCACGTCGATCTCTTCGCGGGCCGGCAGCGCCACCACGCGGCCCTCCAGGGTGCTGGAATTGAACTCCAACCAGCTCGGCAGGGTGCGCAGGCCGGTCTGGGCGAGTTCCTTGACCCGTGGATGCTCCCGACCCCGCACCGTCGGCGCAATCACCTGTCCCGGTTTCACCTGGAACGACGGAATCGTGACCTTGTGGGTGTTCACGGCCACGTGGCCGTGCAGCACCATCTGCCGGGCCTCCTTGCGCGACGTGGCGAAGCCCAGCCGGTACACGACGTTGTCCAGCCGCGATTCCAGCAACTGCAGCAGCCGCACGCCGGTGACCCCCTTGACCTTCGCCGCCTGCTGGAAGTAGGTCTTGAACTGCGTCTCCAACACTCCGTAGATGCGGCGCAGCTTCTGCTTCTCCCGCAGCCGCACGCCGAACTCCGACATCTTGCGCCGGCTCTGGGCGTGCATCCCCGGCGGCACGGGGCGCTTGTGGACCGGGCACTTCTCCGTGTAGCACTTCTCGCCCTTGAGATAGAGCTTCATGCCCTCCCTGCGGCACAATCGGCAGACCGGACCGGCGTAGCGGGCCATCTACACTCTCCTCCGCTTCGGCGGCCTGCAGCCGTTGTGCGGGATCGGCGTCACATCCCGGATCAGGTTGACCTCCAACCCCGCGGCCTGCAGCGACCGGATGGCCGCCTCGCGCCCTGCGCCCGGGCCCTTGACGAATACCTCGACCGTCTTGACACCGTGTTCCATGGCCTTGCGGGCGGCGGCCTCCGCGGCCAGCCCCGCCGCAAAGGGCGTGCCCTTGCGGGACCCCTTGAATCCCGTGGCGCCGGCGCTGGACCAGGCTAGCACGTTGCCCTGCTGGTCGGTGATCGTCACAATCGTATTGTTGAACGTCGACTGAATGTGCGCCACCGCCATAGGCACACTCCGTCGCTCCTTCTTGCGTCCTCTCCCCGTTGCCATTCGTCTCTCCCGCTTCGATGTCGACTGCTATTTCTTATCCATCCGGCGCTTGCCGGATCCCACCGTCTTCTTTGGACCCTTCCGGGTGCGCGCGTTGGTCCGCGTACGCTGCCCCCGCACCGGAAGGTTCTTCTTGTGCCGCAGCCCGCGGTACGAACCGATCTCGACCAGCCGCCGGATGTCCATCGCGATATCGCGCCGGAGATCCCCCTCGACCTTGTAGTTGCGGTCGATGAAGTCACGCAGCCGCGTCACCTCTTCTTCGGTGAGGTTGCGCACCCGCGTGTCGGGACTGACCCCGGAAGCGGTCAGCGCCTGGCGCGCCCGGCTCAGCCCGACCCCGAAGATGTAGGTCAGCGCCACTTCCACCCGCTTGTCCCGTGGTAGGTCAACACCCGCGATGCGTGCCATCCTTTTCTCCTCTGGTTATCCTTGTTTCTGCTTGTGCTTCGGGTTCTCGCAAATGATGTACACTCGCCGCCCGCGCTTGATGACCTTGCACTTCTCACAGATCCGCTTGACTGACGCCCGTACTTTCATACTCAGACACAGCCTCTCTCCGTTCCCTTGTTCCCGTCCCTATCTGTATCGGTACGTAATGCGTCCGCGCGTTGGATCGTAGGCTGAGAGCTCCACCTTCACGCGGTCGCCTGGGAGGATCCGAATAAAGTTGATCCGCATCTTGCCCGAGATGTGCGCCAGCACGCGATGACCGCTGCTCAGCTCCACCCGGAACATCGCGTTGGGCAGCACCTGGACGACCTGCCCCTCGACCTCAATCGCATCCTTCCTCGGCATTCAAACCTCCCAGATTATACGGCGCGGGAGCGCCCCCGTCCATCGCGCCACCCCGCCGCCCCCCGGGCTAAACAACACCATTGGGGATGGCGGTCAGGACCAGGGCACCCTCCCGCGTGACGGCCACTGTGTGCTCAAAGTGTGCCGACGGCTTGCCGTCCCTCGTCCTGATCGTCCATCCGTCGTCGTCCATTACCACGTCGGAGGTCCCGAGGTTTACCATCGGTTCGATCGCGAGCGTCATCCCCTCGCGCAGGAGCACCCCGGAGCCCGGATCGCCGAAGTTGGGCACCTGCGGCTCCTCGTGCAGCGCCCTGCCGATGCCGTGTCCGGCGAAATCCCGGACAACCGAGAACCCCGCCTCCTCGACGTATCGCTGCACCGCGGCGCCGACGTCCCCCAGCCGGGCGCCGGGCCGGATCGCGCCGACGGCCCGGTACAGGCTCTCGCGCGTCACCTCCACCAGCCGGCGTCGCTCGGGATCCACGGCCCCGACCGGGACGGTGACCGCGATGTCACCGTGAAACCCATCCACTTCCGCGCCCAGGTCGACCGATACCAGGGAGCCCTTGGGCAGCCGGCGGCCGTCGGGGATCCCGTGGACCACCTCGTCGTCCACCGACACGCAGATGCTCGCCGGGAAGTCACGGTACCCCTTGAATGAGGGCACGCCGCCGCGCGCGCGGATGTACCGTTCGGCGATGGCATCCAGGCGGACGCCCGTGACTCCTGGGCGGATCGCCCCGATCACCTCGCGCAGCGCCTCCGCGGCCAGGACGCCGGCACGCCGCATCCGGTCGATCTCGGCCGCAGATTTGACGACAATCAACGACGTTCGCGCCATCGCGCTACCGCGGCTCCGCCCGTGTCTTCAGAATCTCCAGCAACTGCCGGTACACAGATTCGATCTCCTCGTCCCGGACCGCCTCAAACACCCCGCGGCGCCGGTAGAACTCCACCAGCGGCTCAGTCTGCTGATGGTACACCTGCAGGCGCCGCCGCACGGTATCCTCCCGGTCGTCGTCGCGCTGAAACAGCTCACTCCCGTCGACGTCGCACCGCCCGGCCGCGTTCGGCGGGCTGAACTCGACGTGGTAGATGTGCGCGGCCTGCCGGCACACCCGCCGCCCCGTCAGCCGGCGGACGATCACGTCATCCGGGATGTCAAAATACACTACGACGTCGATGCGCCGTCCCGCGCCGGCCAGCATCCGGTCGAGGGCGCGGGCCTGCCCCAGGGTCCGGGGAAAGCCGTCGAGCACAAATCCGCGCCGCGCATCAGGCTGGTCCACCCGCTCCTTCACGATCTCAATCATCACGTCGTCGGGGACCAGATCGCCCCGGTCGACGTACACCTTCGCCTGCAGCCCGAGCGGAGTCTGCGCCGCCATCGCGGCGCGCAGGATGTCGCCGGTGCTGATCTGCGGGATCCCCTCGCGCTGCTGCAGCAGTTGGGCCTGGGTCCCCTTCCCGGCCCCCGGCGGCCCGAGGAAGATCACATTCATCCCGGCACTACCTCATGAAACCTTCGTAGTGCCGCATCAGGACGTACGCCTCGATCTGCTTCATCGTCTCTAACGCGACCCCGACGACGATCAGCAGGGACGTTCCCGCCAGGTAGAACGTCAGCACGCCCGTGCTGCGCGCCAGATAGGTGGGGACCACCGCGATGACCGCCAGAACCAGAGCGCCGACGAACGTCAGCCGGTCCACGACGCGGGTCAGGTACTCGCTGGTTGGCTTGCCGGGCCGGATCCCCGGAATGAACCCGCCGTACTTCTTGATGTTCTCCGAGACGTCGTTGGGATCGAAGCTGACCGCTGTATAGAAGTACGTGAACAAGATAATCAGGATAAAGTACAGCGCATTACCCCAGGGCTGTCCCGGCAGGATCAGCTCCCCGATGCGGCGGATCGGCTCATACTGTACGAATTGCGCAATTGTCCCAGGAAACTGCAGCACCGAGACTGCGAAGATGATCGGAATGACCCCGGCCTGGATCAGCCGCAGCGGCAGGTGGGTGCTCTGGCCGCCGTAGACGCGCCGGCCCACGACCCGCTTGGCGTATTGCACCGGGATCTTCCGCATCGCCTGCGTGATCAGCACGACCGCCACGATACTGAGCAGCACGACCAGCAGGTCCAGAAGGAACTGCCACACCTTCACCTCGCCGACCCCGATCAGCCGCAGCGTCTGCGCCGTCTGGTTGGGCAGCCGCGCCACGATGCCGCCGAAGATGAGCAGCGAGACGCCGTTGCCGACGCCGTACTCGGTCATGATCTCGCCCAGCCAGGTCAACAGCATCGTGCCGGCCGTCAGGGTGATGACGATCATCCCCAACGTCAACGGCCGAGTATCCGGCAGCGCGCCCAGGTTACGGATCAGCGCCGTCTGCCCGATGGCCTGCAGGATCGCCAGCGCGACCGTGAGGTAGCGGGTATACATCCCGATCTTGCGCCGGCCGGCCTCGCCCTCTTCCTGCGCCAGCTCTTTCAGCTGCGGGAAAACGACCTGCAGCAGGCTCATGATGATGGACGCCGTGATGTAGGGGAAGACGCCCAGCGCGAAGATGGCGAACCGGCTGAACGCGCCGCCGACGAACAGGTCCAGGAAGTTGAAGACGCTGCCCTGCTGCCGGAACAGCCGTTCCAGCGCCTCTACGTTCACGCCGGGGACCGGGAGGTGCGCGCCCAGGCGGTACAATACCAGCATCGCCGCCGTAAAGAGCACGCGGCGGCGCAGGTCGGCGATCCGCAGCGCGTTAATCAGTCCGGCCAGCATCCTCGATCACCTCTGTGCGACCGCCCGCCTGGGCGATGGCCTCTGCGGCGCGTTTGCTGAATGCATGCGCCTTGACGACCAGGGCGCGGTCCAGCGTCCCGTCGCCCAAGATCTTCACCCGTCCCCCCTTGATGAGGCGCGCTTCCTCCAGGACCTGAGGGGTGACCTCGCTGTTGGCCGGGAACCGCTTGAGCGCGTCCAGGTTCACGGGAACATACTTCTCCTGCCGCACGCCACCGGCGTGGCTGACGCCGCCGGCCCGCACGCCCCTCTGGAAGGGGATGCGCTTCGCGAGAATGGTCTGCCCGCCCTCGAATCCCGGACGGGGGCCGGAACCCGCCCGCGCCTGCTGGCCCTTGCGGCCGCGGCCGCTGTACGACCCGCGGCCTGAGCCCAAGCCGCGGCCAACACGACGGCGCCTGCGCCGCGCTCCCCGGGCGGGTTTCACGTTGCCAACCGTCAGCACCACCATCATCTCCTCGACCCGGCGTACTCCTCCACCGGCTTGCCCCTCGTCCTGGCTACGTCTTCGGGCTGGCGCAGATCCAGGAGGGCGACCAGCGCGGCCCGGGCCTGGTTGATCGGGTTGCGCGACCCCAGCGATTTCGTCAGGATGTCCCGGATGCCGGCCGCCTCCAGCACCGCGCGGACGGACCCGCCGGCGATGACGCCGGTCCCTTCGGAAGCGGGCTTCAGCAGCACCTTCGACGCGCTGAAGTAGCCGATCACCTCATGAGGGATGGTCGTCTTCCGCAGGGGGACCTCGATCAGCTCCTTCTTCGCGTCCTCAACGGCTTTGCGGATGGCATCCGGCACTTCGGCGGCCTTGCCGAGGCCGACCCCGACGTGGCCCTGCTCGTCCCCCACGACGACCAGGGCGGCGAAGTTGAAGCGCTTCGCGCCCTTGGTGACCTTCGCGACCCGGTTGATCCAGACCGCCTTCTCGACGGTCAGATTGACGGTCGAGGGGTCAACTCTCTTGATCGGCATGAATCCTCCCTTAGAATTGGAGTCCCGCCTTGCGGGCCGCGTCGGCCAGCGCTTTGACGCGACCGTGATACTTATAACCTCCGCGGTCAAAGACGACCTGCTTGATGCCCTTCTCCAGCGCGCGCCGGGCGATGAGCTGGCCGACGAGCACACCCGCGTCAGCCTTCTTCTTGCCTTTGACCGAGTCGCGAAGCTCGGGATCGCGCGTCGACGCGGCCGCCAGCGTTGCGCCCTTGCTGTCGTCCACGATCTGAGCGTAGATGTGCTTGAGGCTGCGGAACACGGACAGCCGCGGCCGCGCGGGCGTCCCCGCCATCGCCTTCCGGAGACGGGCATGGCGCTGCAGGCGGAGCACGTTGCGGTCAGATCGCTTCAGCATCTACGGTTCCCTAGACCTTTCCGCCGATCGTGCGCCCCGCCTTGCCGGGCTTCAGCTTGATGTGCTCGTCCGCATACCGGATGCCTTTCCCCTTGTACGGGTCGGGGGGCCGGATGGCGCGGATGCGCGCTCCAACCTGCCCGACCAGTTCCTTGTCGATGCCATTGACCACGATCCGTGTCGGCTGCGGCAGGTCGAACTGAATCCCTTCCGGCGGCACGACCTCGGCCGGATGGGAGAAACCGACCTGCAGGGACAAGGCGCTGCCCTGTTTGGCGGCGCGGTACCCGACCCCAACAATCTCCAGCTCCACCTTGTAGCCCGAGACAACACCATAGACCATGTTGGCCAGCAAGGCGCGCGTGAGCCCGTGCAGCGCCCGGTGATGCTCCAGGTCGGTCGGCCGGCGCACGACGACCGTGCCGTCTTCTACCTGCACGGTCATATCGGGATGGCACTCACGGACCAGGCGCCCCTTGGGTCCCTTGACCTCGACGGAGCGTCCGCTGACCTTAACCTCGACGCCCTTGGGGATCGCGATCGGCGCCTTTCCTACCCGCGACATCCGCAGACCTCCATGCGATTACCAGACATAGCAAATCACCTCGCCGCCGATGCCGAGCCGGCGGGCCTGCCGGTCGGTCATCACCCCGCGCGACGTGGTCATAATGACCACGCCCATGCCCCCGCGCACGCGGGGGATCTCCATCCGGCCCGCGTAGAGCCGCAGCCCCGGGCGGCTCATCCGGTGTACTCCAGATAGGACGGACTCCTTGCGGGGCCCGTACTTGAGGGTGATCCGCAGCAGGCCCTGCGGCCCGCGGTCGATGCGGTGCCAGTCGGCGATAAACCCCTCGTCTTTCAGGATCCGCGCAATCTCCAACTTCAGACGGCTCGCAGGCACGTCCACGTGATCGTGCCGTGCCCGGACGCCGTTGCGAATCCGCGTCAGCATGTCAGAGATCGGATCGGTAATCACACCCACGCTCGGAACCCCCTCAACAACGTCACCAGCTCGCCTTGACCACGCCGGGGATCTCGCCCCGGTGCGCCAGCTGCCTGAGACAGATGCGGCACAGGCCGAACTTCCGGAACACCGCGCGAGGGCGGCCGCACCGCAGGCAGCGCGAATACTTGCGCACCTTGAACTTTGGCGTTCGCTTCCACTTCTCGAGCATCGACTTCTTAGCCACGTCGTCCCCCCTGGGCCGCAGCCGCCGCTTCCCCCAGCGGCAGGCCGAGCATCCGCAGCAATTCCTTCGCCTCTTCATCTGTGCGGGCGGTCGTCACTAGAGTAATGTCCATCCCGCGGACCTTCTCGACTTTGTCATAGTCAATCTCCGGAAAAATCAACTGCTCGCGTACCCCGATATTCAGGTTGCCGCGTCCGTCGAACTGGCGCTCCGAGATGCCTCTAAAGTCCTTGATGCGCGGGAACGCCGCGTTGAAGAGCTTGTCCACAAACTCGTACATACGGTCACCCCGCAGGGTCACTTTCGCCGCAATGGGAATGCCCTTTCGCAGCTTGAACGCAGCGATGGACTTCTTCGACCGCGGGATGACCGGCTTCTGGCCCGCGATCAGCGTGAGCTCCTCCACCGCCTTGTCCAAGAACCTTGCGTCGGTTGTGGCGTCTCCCACACGGACGTTGACCACGACCTTCTCCAGCCGCGGCACCTCCATCACGTTGCGGTAGTGAAACCGCTCCCGCAGCCGGGGGATGGCCTCTGTGCGATAGAGCTCCTTCAGGCGGGCCGGCACCCTCGGCTCCTGCGGCCCCTCGGCCGGCCGGACCGCGGGCTCGGGCGCCCCCGTCTTTCGCTCGGGAGCCTTCCGCTCGGGCGCCTTCGGCTCCGGCGCCTTCGGCTGCTCCGGTGCTTTCGGCTGGGAGACCTTCGCTTCCGGGACCTTCTGCTCGGCAGCCTTTGGCGCCGCGGCCTTGGGGCCTGCCGCCTTGGGCTCGGCGCCCTTCCGCCCCGGGGCCTTCCCCTCCGCGGTCTTGCGCTCGGCCTTGACCGGCTCCGCCGCTTTGTGCTCTGGAGGCTTCCGCTCCGAGCCTGTGCGTTTCTTGGCGTCAGTCATTTCTCAATCTGCTCCCCGCACCGCTTGCATGTACGCACCTTGGTGCCGTCGGCGAGATACCCCCGGCCAACGCGGGCCGCGCGCCCGCACTTCGGACAGACCAGCATTGCCCGGCTGCTGTAGATGGGCGCTTCCTTTTCGACAATCCCGCCCTGGGGCAGCTTCTGCGTCGGCTTGCTGTGGCGCTTGACGACGTTCACGCCCTCGACGATGATCTTCCCGTGCTTCGAGAAGATGCTCAGCACCTTGCCGCGCTTGCCCCGCTGGCGGCCGGCGATGATCTCGACCGTGTCGCCCTTCTTGACGTGAATCTGCTCCCGATCAGCCGTCACAGCCATCGCCGTCAGAGAACCTCCGGGGCGAGCGAAATGATCTTCATGAACTGCTTCTCCCTCAGCTCGCGCGCCACAGGACCGAAGATCCGCGTGCCGCGCGGATTGAGCGCGTCGGTGAGGATGACCCCCGCGTTGTCGTCAAAACGGATGTAGGATCCGTCGGGCCGGCGCACCGACCGCGTCGTGCGCACGACGACCGCCCGCACCACCTCGCCCTTCTTGACCGGACTGTTGGCGATCGCCTGCTTCACCGTGCACACGACGACGTCTCCGATGGTTGCGTAGCGGCGGTTGCTGCCGCTGAGCACCCGGATGACCATCAGCTGCCTAGCGCCGGTGTTGTCAGCCACCTTGAGGCGCGTGTAGTTCTGGATCATCGCGCTTTCTCCAGGATCTGGACCACCCGCCAGTGCTTCTCCTTGCTCAGGGGACGCGTTTGCTCGATGAGCACCGTGTCGCCCGCGCGAGCCTGATTGTCCTCGCTGTGGGCCTTGAACTTCCGGACGTGCCGGTGCGTCTTCCCGTACATCGGGTGCCGGCGCGTCGTCTGGACGCGCACGACCACCGTTTTCTGCATCTTGTCGCTCACCACCACGCCAACCTGGGTCTTGCGCTGTCCGCGCTCGTCCGTCACGCTCGTACTCCCTTTTCTCCCAGCACCGTCTTCAACCGGGCCACATCCCGGCGCAGCTCGCCGATCTTGGTCGTGTTGGGCTGCTGTCCGGCCACGCGCAGCCGGATCGTGAACAGCTCGCGCTGCACCTCGTCGAGTTTCCTCACCAGCTCATCGACCGTCAGTTCCCGCAGGTCCGACGTCTCCAGGGCCACTAGACCACCGCCTCTTCCCGGACGACGAACTTCGTCTTGATCGGCAGCTTGTGGGCCGCCAGCGTCATCGCTTCTTTGGCGTGCGCGACGTCCACCCCGGCGAGCTCGAGGAGGATGCGGCCGGGCCGGACCACCGCCACCCAGAACTCGGGGTTGCCCTTGCCGCTCCCCATGCGGGTCTCCGCCGGCTTCTTTGTCACCGGCTTGTCCGGGAAAATCCGGATCCACAGCTTCCCCCCGCGCTTGATGAAGCGCGTCACCGCGCGCCGGGCCGCCTCGATCTGCGCGCTGGTGATCCACGCTGGCTCCAGCGCCTGGAGGCCGTACTCGCCGAATGCGATCGTCGCCCCGGCCAGCGGGCGGCCCTTCATGCGGCCGCGGTGCGCCTTCCGGAACTTGGAGCGCTTAGGCATCAGCATCGGGTTCTCTCCTGGTCACCACGGGACGCGGCGCCTTGGTGGGGATCACCACGGTGCGGTCCGGCTCTCCGCCTGCGGCACCGGCAGCAGTAGAATCCGCCACCCGCGGGGGCCGTCGGACCTCCACCTCGGCCCGCCGCTCGGGAAGGATGTCCCCCCGGTAGACCCAAACCTTGACACCGATCCGCCCGTACGTCGTCAGCGCCTCCGCGATACCGAAATCGATGTCCGCCCGCAGCGTGTGCAGGGGGACGCGGCCCTCGCGGTACCACTCGTATCGGGCGATCTCCGATCCGGCCAGCCGCCCCGCGCACGCGATGCGGATGCCCTTGGCTCCCGCGCGCAGACTGCGCTGCACCGCCTGCTTCATGGCGCGGCGGTAGGCCACGCGGCGCTCCAGCTGCTGCGCGACGTTCTCCGCGACCAGGAGGGCCTCAAGTTCAGGGCGTCGGATCTCCTGCACGTTCAGCTGCACCTGCTTGCCGGTGAGCTCGTCCAGCTCTTTCTTGAGGGCATCAATCCCGGTCCCGCCGCGGCCGATGATGATCCCGGGCCGGGCGGCATGGATGATCACCCGCACCTGCGGCTTGCCCCCCACCCCGGACTGCGTGCCGAACCGCTCGATCTCGACACGCGAAATCCCGGCCCGCGACAGCTTCTTCTTGATGTGGGTGCGGATGCCCAGATCTTCCTGGATGAGGCCCGCCATGTTCTTGCCGAACCAGCGCGACTCCCAGTCCCGGATGATCCCGACCCGCAGCCCGATCGGGTGAATCTTCTGCCCCACTACGACACCCCCAGACTCGTCTTCAAGCTTCTATCCTCCGCTATCAGCTACGACCACCGTGATGTGGCTGCTGTGCCGGGCGACAACATCGGCGCGGCCGCGGGCTCGAGACTGCACCCGCTTCATCGTCGGCCCCTCGTCCACGTAGGCCCGGGCCACCACCAGCGTCCCCCGATCGAGTTCCAGATTGTTCTCGGCGTTGGCCACCGCCGAATTCAGCGCCTTCTCCAGGGCGCGCGCCGCGGGCGAGGGCATGAATCGCAGCAACGCCTGCGCATCCTTCACCGGGCGGCCTCGGATCATCTGGACGAGCCGCTGCATCTTCTTCGGCGAGAGCCTGACGTATTTTGCGACAGCTTTCGTCTCCATCGGCTATGCGCTCACGAACCCGTGGGCGCGGCCGGCGGCGTCCCCGGGGCCGGCGCGGACGGGGTCACACCCGTCGTGCGCTCTGCCGCCGCCGCCGCAGCCGCGGCGGCACCGGCCACACCGTGTCCCTTGAAGGTGCGCGTCGGCGAGAACTCGCCCAGCTTGTGTCCCACCATCTGCTCGGAGATGTAGATGGGAACATGTTTGCGCCCGTCGTAAACGGCGATCGTATGCCCAACCATCTCGGGGAGGATCGTCGACCGCCGAGACCACGTCTTGATGACGCGGCGCTCCCTGGTCCGGTTCAGTTCCCGGATCTTCTCAATCAGGTGCTCGTCGATGAATGGTCCCTTCTTTGTTGACCGTGCCATACGGGCCTATTTCCTCCGCTTCACAATGAACTGATCGCTACGCTTCCGCTTGCGCGTCTTGGCTCCCAGCGTCGGCTTCCCCCATGGGCTCACGGGACCGGGCATGCCGATCGGCGAGCGGCCTTCGCCACCCCCGTGCGGATGGCTCGCCGGATCCATCGCCACGCCGCGGACGGTCGGCCGGATGCCCAGCCAGCGGGACCGGCCGGCCTTGCCCAGCGTGATCGCATCGTGTTCCACATTGCCGACCTGCCCGATCGTCGCTTTGCAGTCGAGGCCGACCAGCCGCACCTCGCCGGACGGAAGCCGGACGTGGGCGTAGTCGCCCTCCTTGGCCATCACCTGCGCGGCCGTGCCGGCAGAGCGCACCATCTGGCCGCCCTTGTGTGGGAACAGTTCGATGTTGTGAATCATCGTGCCGACCGGGATGTTGCGCAGCGGTATCGCGTTGCCGGGACGGATTTCCGCCTCCGCCCCCGACACGACCGCATCCCCCGCGGCCAGCCCTTCCGGCGCCAGGATGTACCGCTTCTCCCCGTCGGCATAGTGCAGGAGCGCCAGGCGGGCGGAACGGTTCGGGTCGTACTCGATCGCGGCGACCCTCGCCGGCACGCCGTCCTTGTCGCGTTTGAAGTCCACGAGACGGTAGTAGCGCTTGGCTCCGCCGCCCCGGTGGCGCACCGTCACTCTGCCCTGCGCGTTGCGGCCGCCTGACTTGCGCATCGGCTCGATCAGCGAGCGCTCGGGTGTCTTCTTGGTGATCTCGTCAAACGTCGGCACAGTCGCAAAACGCTGTCCCGGCGTGACCGGCTTGAATTTTTTCAGGCCCATAACTACCTCCCGACTACGTCAACGTCTCCAGATCGATCTTCTGTCCCGGCGCCAGCGTCACCACGGCTTTCTTGTAGCCGCTCGTATGGAGATAATGCTGTCCTCTCCGCCGGAGCCGGCCCGGGATCGTGATGGTATTGACCCTCAGCACCCGCACGTTGAACAGCCGCTGCACCGCGTCCCTGATGGCCGGTTTGTTGGCTTCGGGCGCGACCTCAAACGTATACTTGCCGGTCTCCGTCCCGCGCATGCTCTTCTCGGTCAGGATGGGCCTGCGGACGACAACACGCGGGTCCGTCATTTCCCAAACACCGCCGCCAGCGCGGCCAGCGCCGGGACAGTCACGACCACCGCGTCGGCCGTCAGGACGTCGTGCACGGTAATGGACGCCGCCGGGCGCACCGCCACACGCGGCAGGTTCGCAGCCGATCGCGCCAGCGTCCCGTCGGGAACCGCGGTCACGATCAGCGTCCTGCCGCTGACGGGCAGCGCGCGGAGCAGTGCGGCAACCACTTTCGTGCGCGGGGCTTCCAGCACGGGCGGGTCGATGACGACCACCTGCCCGCCGGCCGCCTTCGCCGACAGCGCCGACCGCACCGCCAGGTGACGCACCTTCTTAGGCGTGCCCTGGGAATGGTCGCGGGGCCGCGGGCCGAACGTCACGCCGCCGCCGACAAAGATGGGAGCTTTCCGGCTCCCGTGCCGCGCGCGGCCGGTGCCCTTCTGCCGCCAGATCTTTCGCGTGCTGTACGCCACCTCGCCCCGTGTCTTCGTCGCGTGCGTGCCTGCGCGGCGGTTAGCCTGTTGGGCCACCAGCACCTCGTGGACGACCGCCGTGTGCGGCTTGATGCCGAAGACCTCTGCCGGCAGCTCCACCGTCCCGGTCCCTTTGCCCTGCGCGTCAAACGCCTGTGCCGTCGGCATCGTGCTTACCTCGCGCTCCGCGCGGGTGAGGCGGCAATCTTGCGCACGACCACCAGGCTGCCGCGGGGCCCGGGGATAGCGCCCCTGACCAGCAGCAGGTGCTGTCCGGCGTCCACCTTCACTACCCGCAGACTCTTCACCGTCACCCGCTCGCCCCCGAACCGGCCGGACATGCGCTTGCCCGGCCACACCCGGCCCATGTCCGAGGACCCGATGGACCCGATCGCGCGGTGCATGAGCGACACGCCGTGCGTCGATCTCTGGCCGCTGAAATTGTGGCGCTTCATTCCGCCTGAAAAGCCGCGCCCCTTGCTGGTTCCGACCACGTCGACGAGATCGCCGCCCGCAAACGCCGCCACGGTGATCTCCTGGCCCACCGCGTAGGTCTCGCCGGCGGCAGGGGGAAATTCGCGGAGGACGCGCCGCGGCGCGGTCTTGGCGCGCGCGAACACGCCCTTCATCGGCTTGCGGACCTTGCGCTCGGGCAGTGCCTCGAAGCCCACCTGGACGGCCGCGTATCCGTCCCGCTTGGCGGTGCGGATCTCCGTCACCACGCAGGGACCGGCTTGAATCACCGTCACGGGCACCAGGTCGCCCTGGTCGGTGAAGAGCTGCGTCATACCCAGTTTCCGCCCAAGAATCGCCGTCATCTCATACCCTGTATTTCGAATTTCGGATTGGGAATTGCGGATTGACGATCCTGCTGCTCCAATTCGCAATCGACAATTCGCAATCCGAAATCATCACGCTAGAGTTTGATCTCAATATCCACGCCCGCCGGCAGGTCCAAGTGGCTCAAGGCATCGACCGTCTTCTGCGTCGGCTCGAGGATGTCGATCAAGCGCTTGTGCGTCCGCAGTTCGAAGTGCTCCATCGACTCCTTGTCGACATGCGGCGAGCGGGTCACACAGAAAATGTTGCGCGCCGTCGGCAGCGGCACCGGCCCAGAGACGCGGGCGCCGGTCCGGCGCACCGTTTCCACGATGCGTTCCGCGGACTGGTCGAGGACCTTATGGTCGAAGGCCTTCAGCTTGATGCGGATGCGCTGGGCCATTACTCCGTCACCTTAGCGACCACACCGGCCCCCACCGTCCGCCCGCCTTCCCGGATCGCGAACCGCAGCCCCTCTTCCAGCGCCACCGG
>JBIOWP010000051.1:0-3254 GCA_044868695.1 bacterium | reverse complement strand
TCCCATGCACTGGCCAGGGCCGGATGGAATTTCAGCTGGCTATTCTCCAGCCGCGCTTCGAGCAGCGTCTGAAACACGAACCGCACGGCATAAAACCCGTACGAGCTGTCGGTGTTGATGGGGCTGAAGTTGTTGGGCGGGCTCCACATGCCTGAAACGACGACCAGGCTGGATCGCGGCTGGCCGATGACGACCGCCGGAAGCAGGAGTGCCACGATCACGACGAGGACGACCGCCGTCACCACGCGGATGCTCATTGTGTTTCCCTCCTTGGACTATGAATGTCGTGCGACATGCACGCTCCCCGATCCTCCTGCGCGGGCCTGAGGCTTCGAGCTAGACGTTCAGGCTCGGATCCAGCGCGTCCCGCAGCCCGTCGCCGACAAAATTGATCGCCAGCACCGACAGGAGAATCATGAACCCGGGCGGCACCCACAGCCACGGCATCCGCTCCAGTACCGTCAGCGACTGGGCATCGGTCAGCATGTTTCCCCACGACGGCATCGGGGGCTGCACCCCCAGCCCCAGGAAAGACAGCGCCGCCTCCACCAGAATGGCGTTGGCGGTGCCGAAGGTCGCTGCCACCAACACCGGCGCCATGGCGTTCGGCAGCAGATGCCTCACTACCACGCGGGCGTCAGATCCCCCGGTTGCCCGGGCGGCATGGATGAATTCCTGCTGGCGCAGGGTCAAGATCTGCCCGCGGACCAGGCGCGCCACCGAAGGCCAGCCCAATAGACCGAGGACGATGATGACGTTCCACAAACTCGGCTTCCCGAAGATGCTGACCGCGAACAGGATGATGACCAGGGGCGGAAACGACAGGACAACATCCATGGCCCGGCTGAGGAGCAGATCCACGGCCCCGCCGTAATAGCCCGCGACGGAACCAACCAGGATGCCCAGCACCGCGTAGATGGCCACCGCCAGCAGCCCCACGGTCAACGAGACCCGAGCGGCATAGACGAGTCTGCTGAGGACATCCCGGCCAACGCTGTCGGTGCCCAGGGGGTGGACCGTAGACGGCGGCGCCTGAAACGCGGTGGCGTCGATCGCGGTGGGGCTGCCCGCGATCCACCCCGCCGATGCCGCCGCGGCCGCGATCGCGGCCAGGACGATCAGCCCCAGCACGGCCAGCCTGTGGCGCAGGAACCGGCGGATGGCCAAGCTCCAAAACGACTCCGTCCAGACGTGGGACGCCGACGCGGCGACGCGCTGGGCTGAGAGTACCTTACTCATACCTGATCCGTGGATCAACAGCCGTGTAGGCGAGGTCGGCGAGCATGTTCCCGAGCGCCACCAGGAGTGCCGTAACCAGTGTGATCCCCATCAGCACCGGATAGTCCCGCTGGTTGATCGCCTCGATCGTCAGCCGGCCCATCCCCGGCCATTCAAACACCTGCTCCGTGATCACCGCGCCGGCCAGCAGCGCCGGAATCTGCAGCCCGGCCAGCGTGACCACTGGGATGAGGGCGTTGCGCAGGGCGTGACGGCGCAGGACGATGCGCTCGGCCAGTCCCTTCGCCCGGGCCGTCCGTACATACTCCTGGCCCAGCACCTCGAGCATGCTGGACCGGACATAGCGCGTCAGCGCGCCGGCGCCGGCCATCGCCAGCACGCCTGCCGGGAGGATCAAGTGCAACAGCAGATCCAGCAGGCCGCCGTCGCCACCCAGCGTCATCGTCCCGCCCACCGGCAGCCAGCGCAACCGCAGCGCAAAGACGTAGATCCCGGCGAGCCCCAGGAAGAACGTGGGCAGGCTGATCCCGAGGAAGGCCAACAGCGTCGCCGCATAGTCGATCCAGGTGTACCGGCGCGTGGCCGCGAGGACCCCCGCGGGCACCGCGATCAGGTACGAGAGGAGTAGCGCGGTGACGGTCAGCGTGAGCGTCGGCCCCACACGCTCGCCGATCCGCCGCGCAACCGGCGCGCCGCTGCTGAAGGAGTATCCTAGATTTCCATGCACCAGCTCGTTGAGCCATTTCACGTAGCGGACAGCCACCGGCTCGTCGAGCCCAAGCGCATGCCGCTTGATCTCGATGTCGGCCTGGCTCAAGGTCGGGCTGATGAGCATCTGGACGGCGTCGCCGGGCGTGAGGGACATGATCAGGTAGCTCAGCGCCGTAATGCCGAGCAGGATGGGGATGGTGATCAGGCCCCGCCGGATCAGATAGCGTTGCATTGGCGTCCGCGCGCCCCTACTTTACGGGCGCCGCGTCGTTCTTGTAGTTCTTCTGAATCATCCACTTCATGGGATCGACCTCGACGCGGCTCACCGGCTTCGCCGTGGTGACCGTGACAGCCACGTCCCCGCCGCTGGGAACCTCCACCCGCTGGACCTTCACGTCGTCTTCCATGACGAACCCGACATCGACGGGCATCTGCCCCGTCCCGAGATTGCGCACAACGGCGGTCGTCTGGGTGAGCCCGCCCGCCGCGAGAGAGGACCTGACCCGCGCGATCGTGTAGTCAGGCAGGACCTTCTCGTTGATCCACTGGCGGAAGAACCAGTCAAGCGATTGCCCCGCGGCCCGCTCCATGGCCTCCTGGAAGTCGGATACGCGGGCCGCCCGTCCGCGGAAGGCGGTGAAATAGCCCGCCAGTCCCTTCTTGAACGCATCATCCCCCAGCTGACCCCGGAGCATGTGCAGCACCAGCGCACCTTTGAAATAGACCACCCGCCGCGCCGGGCCGCGATAGTTGGAGAACGTAATTGACGAAATCGACGGCTCGGTGGGAGTCCCTGCGACGTCCGCGTAATTCTCGCGCTCCTCCTGCAGCTCTCGCGTGAAGGCCGCCGGCCCGAGCAACGTCTCGACGGCCATCAGCGCAAGGTACTCTGCGAACGCCTCGGACAGCCAGATGAATCCCACCCCTTTGGGGACCGTCTGGCTGGGAACGTAGCTGTGCGCGATCTCATGGGCGATGAGCAGGAACAGGAACGAGTCCCTATTCAGATCTCCGGTGAAGGTATTCTTGAAGGCGCGCGAGTCGATCAGGAGCAACGCCGGATACCCGATGCCTCCGCCGACGCTGATCAGGGAGATGGTGCGCAGCCCAGCGTACGGGAACGGATACAACAGCCTGCTGTAGAATCCCACCGACCTCCCGGCAAAATCGGCGAGTTTGTCCAGGTTCCGTTCTTCGCCGGGGGGCGCATAGAATTCCATCGTCAGGCCCCCTATAGTCTTTGTGCGCACGACGTGCTTCCGTCCGCCGGCCACAGCGACCCAGGGGACCGGGACTTCAGAATC
>JBIOWP010000050.1:0-2178 GCA_044868695.1 bacterium | reverse complement strand
TCGCCCTGCAGGACAACGTCAAACCGGTAGACGACCCGGTCTCCCACCGTCTGGGGTTTGGCCAGCAGCGTAGGCCGGCGCGGCGACGGGACCAGGCGCAGCACCGGGTCGTCGGCATTGGTGCGTTCGTCGTCGAAGTACAGGCGGGTCCGAAGATGGTCGAGCAGGCCGCGGGCGAAGACGAACACGTTGAGATGAGGAGCCTGGGTTCGCGCGGCGTCGAACGGAACTCGACCCGGCTTGATCGTTTCCAGCCAGTAGATCCCCTGCTCGTCTGTTCCCGCGCGCCCGAACCCCGTGAACGCCGGGTCCAGCGGGGCAGGGCGTTGATCGGCGGGATGCCGGTAGCGGCCGGCGGCATTGGCCTGCCAGATTTCCACCAGGGCGTCGGACACCGGCGCGCCGTCCCCGTCGTACACGCATCCTTCGATCCGGATCCGTTCACCCGCTGTCGCTGGAGTGACCAACACGTTCATAGATTCGGGCAGCATACCGCCGTGGAAGAAGGGGCCGACGGTCTGTGGGGGTGTGAGATCGCGCTTGGTCATCGCCTCGCGCGCTGCGCGGCCTCGTAGGGCTCAAATGGTGTGGCGTTTGGGCCGTGGAGCACGATGTCAAAGCGGAACCCGAGCGCGTACCCCTCCTGCGTCACGTCGTGAGCGTACTGCGCGATGAGCCGGGGCCGGGCCGCGGCGGGCACGGAGTTGAAGATGGGATCGAGCGGCTGCAGCGGATCGCCGGGGAAGTACATCTGCGTGACCAGCCGCGACACCCACGATGAGCCGAACAGCGAGAAGTGGATGTGGGCCGGCCGCCAGGCGTTGGGATGATTCTGCCATGGATAGGCGCCCGGGCGAATCGTGACGAGGCGGTACACGCCGTCTTTGTTCGTAAGGCAGCGGCCATAGCCGAGGAAGTTGGGATCGAGCGGCGCGTGGTGTTGATCCACGCGGTGCCGGTACCGGCCTGCGGCGTTGGCCTGCCAGATCTCGATGAGCGTGTTGGGCAGCGGCGTCCCGCCCTCGTCGAGCACGCGGCCGGTGACGATGATCCGCTCCCCCATCGCCTCGGTGCCTGTCCCCATGTTTGTCGTCAGGTCGCTGTCCTCCGCGCTGACTGTGCTGAGCGCCGGTCCCGGGCCGGTGACCTCAGACAGGGTATGCGGTAGCGGGATGAGCGGTTGCTTCGGCGCGCGCCGTGTCGTGGCACGGTACGCCTCGTACAGATACGGCGGGAACGTCGATGGGTCGCGTCCGGGACCGTCCATTATGGCTCGCCCTTTCCACTAAGATGGGTCTTCGCCATCGTGAACGCGGCGTTCGCGGCAGGAATGCCGGCGTAGATGGCGACGTGGAACAGCACCTCGACGATCTCTTTCGGGTCGACGCCGATGTTACGGCTGGCCCGTAGGTGCAGGGCCAGTTCTTCGCGCCCCAGCGCAGCCAGGATGCCGATCGTGACGAGGCTCCGGGTGCGGCGGTCCAGGTTCGGGCGTGTCCATACGGATCCCCACGCCGTCTCGGTGATGAACCGCTGGAAATCGGCGTCCAGATCAGTCTGCTGGGCCCGTGCCCGGGCGACGTGTTCTGCCCCGAGCACCTCCGTGCGCACCTTCATCCCTGCGTCGTAGCGGGAATCCATTTAGACCGCACCACCACGGTGTGACGTCTGTGCCTTCCTGATCAGATATGTGTAGATGAGCTCGGGCGAATACACGCGGCTGCGCTTGGACAGAGCTTCTTCGTCGCTCGACCAGGTGCGGATTTCGCCAGCGGCCATGGCCAGCAACTGCTTGCGGCAGGCGTGGTCGAGCAGGATTGCGAAAATTACCGCCGCCTCGACGGTCTCGCCCGCCGTGACGATGCCATGGTGCACCATCAGCGCGGCGTTGCGCCCGCCCAACGTGTGGGCAAGCGCCTCCCCCAGCTCGCGGGTCATAATGAGATCACCCGTCTTGGTGAAGCGGGCGATGTCGGGCGGTACGAAGAGGCCCCCCTCGTGTGAGATGGGACGCAGGGGAACCTCGAGGGAAGCGAAGGCCACGGCGTGGGACGCGTGGACGTGAACGACGCTGTTGACGTCCCGCCGCGCGCGGATGATCTCCGTATGAATGGGATATTCCACGTGGCGGCGGCCTTCGCCGGCCAGGATCTGTCCTTCCCACCCCAAGAGCTGCAC
>JBIOWP010000049.1:0-4238 GCA_044868695.1 bacterium | reverse complement strand
CGTACACGACGATTGCTGCGGATGTCGCCTCGCGCTTCAAGCGGCTGGCGGACTACGATGTCTTCTTCCTGACCGGCACGGATGAGCACGGCGTGAACATCGAGCGCGTGGCCAAGCAGCACGGCGTGCTCATCCGTGCCGGTCAGGAAGTAGACATCGTAGTCCGCCAGCCGCTTGAAGCGCGAGGCGACATCCGCAGCAATCGTCGTGTACGCGTGCCCGATGTGGGGCACGTCGTTCACGTAATAGATTGGGGTCGTGATGTAGTACCGCTTCGCGTCCACGGTCCTCTCCCTACAAAACAACACACCTCCCGTCCCATGGGACGAGAGGCGCCTCCCGTGCCGTCATCGGTTGCCGCTCATTGTAGCCGTGGGGTTAGAGGGTGTCAACCACGCCCCTGTCGCGGGTAGACGCCGACGACCTCGAACGTCTCCGGATCGGGAGCGGGCGCGGCCACTTCCTGCACCACGGCACCCAGCTCCTCCCTCGCCCGGCTGTCGCGCCACGTCTGATAGGCCTCGGGACCGTCCCACGTCGCGGTCACGACGTAGGCGCCGCCGCCGCGCGGGCGCAGCAGTTCGCCGCTGCGCAGCCCCGCCGCACGGGCAGCCGCTCCCAGAACATCCAACTCCATGAACCGGCGCTCGAACTCCGCTTCGCGGCCGGGCTTCACGATCATGCGCAAGATGGTCCGGATCACCTCATCCTCACCCCTCCCCGTAGGCCTCGCGCGCCTGCGCGGGCGTGACCATCCCGTTCCGCAGATCTTGCTGGATCAGCACCCGATCGCGGCGGGAGGGGTCTCCCCATCCGCCGCCGCTGCCGGTCACCAGACGGGCCACGTCTCCTCTCGCTAGCCGGTACCTCGCGCACTTGCCAAACACCGCCTCACGGCCGTCTTTGTGGATCACGCGCACAAAGTTGGGCGACCCCGGCCGGCCGCCGTCGACGCTCCACGGCGGGAACTTGAAGCGACCGAACGTGGCGGTCAAGAATGCCTCATCTGCGGTGATGCGGTAGTCGCGGATCAGCCCACGCCCGCCTCGGAACTGCCCGGCGCCTCCGTCGTCGATGTTGAGTGAGAACTGATCGACCAGCACGCCGTGGCGCGTTTCCGTGACCTCGACCGGAATCACGTAGGTCTCGCCATCCCCCGAACACACCAGGGCGCTTTCTCCGTCTCTGCGGATTCCCGCTCCCCACCCGCCGGCCTGGGGCTCGACGAGAATAAACAACTCGTCGGTGTCCGGGTGCCGGCCGGAGATGACGGTGCCGCACACGCTGAGAAAGTGCCCGGCCGTCAGGCGGTCCGGCAGCACCGGTGCCAGCGCCTTCCAGACCAGATCGATGGCATACGCTTTCGTCTCCCAGTAGGTGGAGACGGGCGCGGGACGCTCGGCCGTAAAGACCGTGCGCGGCGGGCACACCACGCGGACGGGCCGGAAGCACCCTTCATTCACGGGGATATGCGGCCCCGTCACCGCTTTGAAGGCCGTCCGGATCGACGACAGGAGGCCTGTCCGGGTGGCGTTGATCGGGCCCGGCACCTGCGGGTGCGTCCCGGTAAAGTCGCAGACGAAGGTGTCGTCGGCGATGGTCACCCTGACCCGCACAGGGAACGGCCCGTGGCCGATCCCATCGTCGTCGATGACGTCTTCGGCGGTGAACACCCCTTTCGGCAGCTTCCGCAACTCCGCGCGCGTCAGTCGTTCGCCGTGATCCAGGAGATGGTCGATCGCCGCCTGTACGGTCGCCGCGCCAAATCTCTCGCACAGGTCGATGAACCGCCGCTCGCCCACCCGCAGCGCCGCCACTCCGGCCCACAGGTCGCCCAGCGTCATGTCCGGCAGGCGGACGTTGGCCGCCAGCAGGTCGAGCACACCTTGGAACGGCCTGCCGCGGTCGAAGAGCTTGACGCACGGGAAGATCAGACCTTCCTGGTAGACTTCGGTTGCATCAGTGGTCCAGCTCCCCGGATCCTTTCCGCCCAGTTCGGTCCAATGCGCCTTGTTCACCATGAACGCGACCGGGTGACCATCGAAGAAAACCGGCAGAATCAATGAGACGTCGGAGGGGTGCGTGCCCCCGCCTCCGTACGGGTCGTTCGTGATGATGATGTCCCCCGGATGCAGACGGCCGGCGAATTTCGTCCGGACCTCGGCGACCGCCTGCGTGAGGGTGCCGAGAAATCCCGTGACCCCCTGCCCCTGCGCCAGGATCTGCCCCTGCGCATCGGTCAGACCGCACGCGTAGTCGAGCACCTCGTAGATGATGGGGCTCTTGCTGGTCCGCTGCAGCGCGACGAACATCTCATCGCCGATGACGACCAGCGCATCCTTGATGATCTCCAGCGTGAAGGGATCAGCGGCGCGCCGTCGCGGCATCCGCATCCTCCGCGGGCGTGCAGCCCGGATAGAGATGGCAGCGCACGAGGTGAGTATTGTCGGCGGCCGCCGTCACTGGATCCACGTGCGGGCAGACGGCCAGGGCCTCTGGACAGCGCGGGTGGAAACTGCAGCCCGGCGGGACGTGCGCGGGACTGGGCGTCTCTCCCCGGGGCGCGACCCAGCGGGGCTTCAACCGCTCTTCCTCTTCTGACACGACCGGAATCGCCGACAGGAGCATCCGCGTGTAGGGATGCAGCGGATTGCGGAACAGCTCCGGGGTCTCCGCGAGCTCCGCGACCTTGCCCAGGTACATCACGCCGACCCGCGAGGCGACGTTCCGCATCAGGCTGAGGTCATGCGTAATGAATAGGTAGGTGAGGTTGAGCCGGCGCTGCAGATCCACCAGCAGCGCGATGATCTTGCCTTGCACCGACACGTCCAGCGCCGACGTCGGCTCGTCGAGCACGATGAACGACGGCTCGGTGGCCAGCGCCCGCGCGATCGCGACGCGCTGTTTCTGACCGCCGCTCAGGGCCGCCGGGAAGGCATGCCGCGACTCCGCGGGCATCTCCACCATCTGCAGGAGCCTGGCGATGCGGTCCCCGAGCCCGGCGCGGGTGCGCGCAAGACGGTGCACGCGCAGGGGCACCTCCAGCGTCTGAGCCACCGTGCGCCTCGGATTCAACGAAGACCCGGGATCTTGAAACACGACCTGGATCTCCTTCTTGATGCCGGGGACCCGGCGGCGAACCTGGAGATCGGCGATATTGGTGCCGCGAAACCAGAGCTCGCCCGCCGTCGGGCGGTACGCGCCGAGGAGGGTCATCGCGAGCGTCGTCTTGCCCGAGCCGGATTCGCCGACTAGCCCGAAGGTCTCGCCGGCTCGCAGCGAAAACGAGACGCCGTCAACGGCCTTCACGACTCCGGAGCGCCGCATGAGAAATCCGCTGCGGATGGGAAAGTGCTTGACCAGATTGACCACGCGCACCAGCGGCTCGCTCACGTTCGGCCCGCCGGCGCGCCGTTCAATGGGAGGTCGGAGGCCTCATCCATTCCCTCTCCCGTGGGGAGAGGGGTGGGTGAAGGGGCGGCCCGCTCCTCCGGGGGACGCGCACCGTTTTCGTAGAGGACACAGGCCACCTGATGGCCGGCGCCCACGTCCACCCAGGGCGGCGGCTGCTGGCACCGCTCCTGCGCAAACGGACACCGGGGCGCGAAGCGGCACCCCTTCGGCGGGCCGAGGTAGTCGGGAATCATCCCGTCGATCCCCCGGGGCATGCCCTCGCCGGTGAGCTTGGGGATGGACGCGAGCAGGCCCTGAGTGTACGGGTGTTTGGGCGCGCGGAAGAGCTCGGCCGTCGGCGCCGTTTCCGCGATGCTGCCGGCGTACATGACATAGACGCGGTCGGTGGTTTCCCGCACGACCCCGAGGTTGTGCGTGATGAGCAGCACGGAAATGCCTTTCGCGTCGACCAGTGAGCGCATCAACAGCAGGATCTGCTCTTGAATCGTCACGTCCAGCGCGGTCCCGGGCTCGTCGGCGATGACCAGCTCGGGCTCGTTCACCAGCGCCATCGCAATCAGGACGCGCTGGCGCATCCCGCCGCTGAGCTGCACGGGGTACGCGCGCATCATACGCTCGGGATCGGGCAGCGCCACTTCTTTCAAGATGGCCACGGCCTGCGCCCACGCGTCGGAGGCCGCGGGCCGGCCGCTGGGATTCCTGGCGATCACGTCGAGGAGCTGGTCGCCGATGGTGAAGACCGGGTTCAGCGCCGCCATCGGGTCCTGTAAGATCATGGCGATCCGGCGTCCTCGGATCAGCCGGAGCTCGGCCTCCGGCAGGGC
>JBIOWP010000048.1:0-8569 GCA_044868695.1 bacterium | reverse complement strand
CCCAATAGCCGCCCCAGCCCAGCACGTCGTACGACCATCGGGCCCCCAGGAACAGTCCCGCCGTCAAACACGTCCAGGCCAGGAGCGTCCAGCGCCTGGTGATCGTCATCCATTCGTCGCGGTGGGTCCCGGACAGCAGCGTGCCCATGGCAAACGCATAGGGCACGGCGAACCCGACGTACCCTAGATATAGGAACGGCGGGTGGACCGCCATCAGCGGGTGGTTCTGCAGCAGCGGGTTGAGGCCGGCTCCGTCGGCGGGCGCCGCCGGCAGGCGCGCAAAGGGATTCGCCGGCCCTATCATCAGGAGGAGGAAGAATGCGGCGACGCCCAACAGCACGGCCAGAACGCGCGGCATCAGTTCCGGGTAGCGGTTCCGGTACACGACCGCTACCAGAACCGTGAAGCCTGCGAGGACCCACGCCCACAGGAGGATTGAGCCTTCCAGCGCGCCCCACAGCGCGACGACGCGGAACAGCAGCGGAGTCGCGCGGTTCGTGGTGGCGGCCACGTAGCGAATGCTGAAGTCGGAAGAGATGAGCGCGGCTTCCATCGCCACGACCGCGAGCGTGACGAAGGCGAAGAGGGCTGCGGCGCCGGCGCGCCCCCGCGCCAGCCACCGCGCGCTTTGCCCGCGGCGCCCCGCGATCAGCGCGGTGATCCCGGCGGCTGCGCAGAGCAGCGCCAGTAAGAGACTGGCCGAGCCGAGTATGGCGATCATGGCGAGGGGGGAGGCCCGTATTCTTCAGAGTGCTTGACGATGATCGAGCGGGCGGCGAAGACGCCGTCGGCGCCATAAGTCCCCTCGACGACAGCTCCCTGGCCCTCCACGAAGAGAGCGGGCGGCGCGCCGGTGTGGACGACCGGGACCGAGGAGGGGCCGTCGGTGAGCACAAAGCGAAGCTCGAGGGTTGTCGGGTTCCACCGGCGCGACGCCGATGCGACCTGCCCGCCAAGCCGCATCGGTCTGCCGACGGCGGCCTGGCCCTGGGCCAACAGCTCGCTGGGCGTGACGTAGTACACGACGGCGCCGCGGATACCGCCGACGATGAGGTAGACGAGGGCTCCGGCGACGATGGCGGCGGCGAGCAGGAGGCGCGCGCGTTTCATCGAGGCCGGCCTCCCCCCGACCCGCCGTCACGAGTCGCCTGCTCGGCCTGACGGATGCGGCGGCGCAGCGTCGCGGCGTACGCCAGCAGCGTCGCGGCTACCAGGCTGTAGGCGAGCGCGATCCACCCCCACGGCGTCATGGCGTCTCCCGCGCCTCCAGCGCCGCCAGCTTCACCCGCAGCTGCAGCAGGTACACGAACAGGACAGTGAAGGCGACCAGGCTGATCATCAAGGCCGCCAGCATCGGCGGAGCCATCTTGATGTCCCCGCGGGTGATCGACGCCGGCTGGTGCAGCGTGCGGAACCAGTTGACAGAGTAGTGAATGACGGGAACATCCAGGAAGCCGATGATCCCGACGACCGCTGCAAGGCGCCCGCCGCGTTCGGGATCGTCGGTGAGACTGCGGACCAGCAGGGCGCCCGTGTAAATCAGGAACAGGATGGCGGTGGTCACCAGACGCGCGTCCCACGTCCACCACGTGCCCCACACCGGGCGGCCCCAGATGGATCCGGTTATCAGCGCCAGCCCGGTGAACAGGACGCCCAACTCGGTGGCGCTGTGCGCGACGCGGTCATAGGCCGGGCGGCGCTTCCACAGATACAGCACACTGGCCACGAATACGATCGTGAACGCGACGTACGAGACCCAGGCGTTCGGCACGTGGGCATACATGATGCGCACGTAATCCCCCTGGAAGGCATCCGGCGGGGACACGACCAGTCCCACGTAGGCCCCGGTCAAGAGCAGGACGACCGCCGCGGCGCCCAGGAGCGTCTGCGTGTTCATGCCTCGTCCACCACCGCTTCGAAGAGCACCGGGCATGCGAGCAGGAACACCGCATCGAAAACGGCGAGGACCGCCGGCCACGCGCCGGCAGGCGTGCCACTGAGGACAGCTTCGGTCAGCCGCACGCACGCCAGCACGACCGGCAGCACGAGGGGCAGCAGGAGCAGGGGCATCATCAGTTCACGCCCGCGCACGTGCAGCACGACCGCGGCCAGCAGGGTGCCGACGGCGCTCAACCCGACGATGCCGAGAAGCCCGATTCCGGCCAGCGCGGGCAGCCGGTTCCAGATCTCAACATTGAACAACACACCCAGCAGCACGACCAGGGCGGCCAACAGCGCCGACAGCATCACGACCAGCGCGGCAAACTTCCCCCAGTACAGATGCTCGCGGCTCCCCGGGTACAGCAGGAGGGTCTCAAACGCCTGCTGATCGACCTCCGACTGCGTGATGCGGGGGATCCCGGCGACCGCGGCAAACCCCAGCGCGACCCACAGGATGGCTGCCGCTCGCGAGGGCTCAGAGCCGACGACGAACCCCAGCAGAAGAATCATCAAGAGCGCGACCATGCCGGTCGCCGTGGCCACCTGCCGCCCGCGCCACTCCAAGAGCAGGTCCTTGCGTGCCACCGCGGCGGCACGGAGGAGACCATTCATCGGGGCAGGCTCCGCGAGCGTTGGGGTCCTGCAGCCGTCGCGAGGCCGGATGATGTGAGGCGGTCGACGGAAACAACGTCTGCCGGTCGGCCCGCGGCGAGCGCCAGCACCCCGGCAGCGACCGATGCGCCGCGCTCCCACTCGTGCGTCGCCAGGACGATGCTCCCGCCCCGCCGTTTGGTCTCCGCCACCAGGGCGTCCACGATCTGACCTCCGTCGCGATCCAGCCCGGCGTACGGTTCGTCCAACAGCAGCAGCCGGGGAGCGGCCAGAAAGGCCCGCGCCAGGGCGAGGCGACGTTTCATGCCCTGGCTGAACGTGCGGACCGGGCGGTGGGCGGCATCGGCCAGGCCGGCGCGCTCCAGATGCGGCATCACCGGCGCATCCGGACGGCCGCACATCGCCGCGGCGAACGACAGGTTCTCAGCTGCGGTCAGGAGGTCGTAGACTCCGGGCGAAGCCCCCACAAACGCGGCCAGCCCCCGCACCGCTGCGGCATCGCGTATGAGATCGAACCCGAATACCGTGGCGCTGCCGGATGTCGGCCGCAGAGCGGTGGCCAGCAGCCGCAGCAGCGTGGTCTTTCCTGATCCGTTGGGACCGACCACCAGCAGCGCGGAGTGGGGTGGAAGGACAAATGTGACGTCCCGTACGGCCCAGGCGGATCCAAACCGCCTGGACAGTCCTGATACCGTGAGTGTTTCTGGCATGCGCGCGATGTCTGCGATCCCAACCCAGTAAGAGTGACAGCAGGCGGGGAATGCTACAGGTGATGGAGTTCGCGATGATCGAGCGGACCGCCTGCCCCGCCCCTCGACCTCTCGGAGACCTCACAGGGACTTGAGGAATTCGATCAAGTCCCTGACGTCCTGCTCAGTCAAGTTCAGTCTGAAGTGTCGCCGGTAGTGCTGGATCACTTCACGGAGGTTCGAGAACCGCCCGTCATGGTAGAAGCCCGGACCACCCGCCGCCGAATTCGTACCCTTTACGCGCGTCCACAATCCGCGCAGGGGAGCGGTGCGGTAGCGATTGTCGGGCGCCCGGTTGGCCTGGAAATCGTCGATCCCGATCTCCTTACCCGTGTGCAGCGGCCACCCCGGCTCGACATAAAGCGGCGGGACGTGGCACGTCGCGCACTGCGCCTTCCCTTCGAAGACGGCCCTTCCCCTGGCTGCGGCTTCCGGATCGAAGGATCCCGCTGGCGGCGGCGGCGTCGGGATGGCCAGCTGGTAGAAGTGGAGCGCGGCCAGCTTGGATGTGACGAGGTCCGGAGAGCTCCTGACGTTCCATGAGCCACTCTTTGCCGCCACGGGATACTTTTTGGGATCATTGAGACGGGGGTCGTAGAAGGTTCCCTTTCCGCGCAGCTCCGTGTTAGCCACATACGCGTTCCAGTACGTTACGGTCCCCCAGGCTCCGGTCCATGTGTGCAGGTTCACCCCGGCGAGACCGAAGGCGTTAGGGATGATTGTCGCTGCTGGCTTCCCGTCGGGGCGGAAGCCCTTGCCGTCCTTATCCAGTTCCGCGTCGAACTTTCCGGGTCCCCAACTCGTCAGGACCTTTCGCACCGTTTCCACGTCCACGCCCAACAGGTCGCCGATGGCCTTCAGATTTGGCGAGAGTGCGATGATGGCGCCCGCGTTGAGATCGCGGTTCCCCCAACCGTCCAACCGGTGGCCGATACCCGGGACCAGCGCGTTGTCAGCGCTGGAGTGACAGACAGCACAGGTGAGCCCGATGGCCTTCAGGTTTCCGTCATCGCCGAAGGTACCGATGACGCCCATCACCGCATTGAGTTTCAGCAGGGCCAGGGTGGTGGCAGGGTCGTCCAAGTTCACCTGACCCGCCTTCAGCTGGTCCACCAGGGCAGCCGGAAGCGCGTCGAGATCGACCTTCAGGCCGACCGAAAGCGCTGTCTTCGGACTAACCCCAGGGCCGATGCCGCCATTTTTGGCCCCGGCAATCACCTGGTGCAGCTTGAGCGTATCGCTCCAGAACACCTCATCGCCGAAGGTATCGTACCGGAAAATGCGCCGGCCCTCTTCAAACAACTGCTGGACGTTCTGCGTGACGGCGCGGTCGTATGCCGTTGTCGAAGGCGCCTGCGCGCTCGCATTGAACCTCGCGGGGAGTGTGGCATAGCCCGCAGCCACGGCGACGGCTAGGCCAGCCACGATGACAAGGGCTGTTCGGAACCTCCCGGTCTTCATCCAGGCTCACCCCCAAGGAGATGCCGCCAGATATGCGGGATCCATTTAGGGCAATTTTTGCGTAAAATACGCCATTTTTCGAAAGCCTCCTGCGTCCGGGACTGGAGGGGGCCACCGAATTTACCGATAAGTTACCCAGGGTGCATGACACGCAGCGACAAGTAGTCATGGAATCTCGCCAATCCGAGGATGCCGGGATTGGGGAAGGAAGGCATCGAGGAGTGTGATGCGAAGCAGCGCTGTCCAGGGGACGCGACGGGCCATTCTAGAGACGCTGCGGGTGCACGGTGACCAGACTGTCGCCGCGTTCGCCCGCGCGTTACACATCACACGAAGTGCTGTCCGTAACCATCTTTCGGCGCTCCAGGTTGAAGGTCTTGTCAAGCGTCAGGGGGTGCGGCCCGGAAAACGTCGCCCCAGCGCGCTCTATGGGTTGACGCCGGAGGCGGAGTCCGCGTTCCCCCAGGCTTACGGCGAGTTCGCTACTTCCGTTCTTGCTGAGTTGCATGCCGGGGATGCCCGCGACCTGGAGAGTGTGCTGCGTAGGGTGGGCGACCGGTGGGTTGCCCGGGATTTGCCGAGGGTGGCGGGGCTTCGTGGACACAGCCGGGTGAAACGCGTCAGGGAGATTCTGGCTGAGCGCGGCTTCATGCCCGCCCTTGAGCATGGCCGAGAGGGATACGAACTGCGAGAGTATCACTGTCCGGTCATCCCGCTGTCCGCAGGGTACGTCGAAATCTGCGACATGGTGCATAGGTGGCTGGAGGCGTTGCTCGGCGTGACGGTGACGCGAGTGAAGTGTATGCGGCAGGGTGAGCCGTATTCCGCGTACGTGATCGGTCGCGGATCTTCCCCCAGCGAGCCGTAGACCGCAAGGCCCGGTCGAGATTTGCACTCGAGAGCGCGCTAGATCCGCCCGCAGGGGCTCCGCACGACTCGTGCGAGCCCCTGGCCCTACCCGCAGTGGCTGTTCTCCTTATGGCCGCTCGTGGTATGCGGCCCGGCGGGCAGGCCGCTTCTGGACTGTGCCTGCCCGCTCTGTGAATCTGTCTAGGGCCCCTGGACGACAATGACGCCGAGCATCGTGGGGTGCACGGCGCACCGATACGTGAACTGGCCGGTCTCGCGGAACGTGAACGCGTACTCCTTGCCCGGATCGATGAGACCAGAGCTCCCCGGCTGGCCGCCGGCCATCGCAATCTGATGCGGCGCTTCGTCGAGATTGATCCATCGGACCGCGCTGCCGGCCGTCACGATCATGTCGCGCGGCGAGAATGAGAAGTCCCGCATCTCGACGGTCGCCGGCTGTTGCGCCGGCGTGACAGCAACCCCCGCCACAAGCACGAAGGTGACGAGCGACCCGAGGGTCAGGGCCATGCGCATGCAGTCCTCCTACGGTTCGACGACGATGCGCCCGCGCATCTCCAGGTGGATGGCGCAGAAATACTCCACCGGGCCCGGTCGGTCGAACGTGTGGAAGTACCTCCCCAGCAGGGGGAGATTGCCCGACTCGAAGGAGGCGTCCGACGCCTTGATATCGTGCGGCACCCGATCATAGTTCACAAAGGCCACGGTGGCTCCGGCCTTCACCCGCAGGATCGAGGGGGCAAACTGATAGTTGAATGTCTCGATTCGCTCCGGGGCCGACGGCTCGCGCGCCGGCAGGGAGGTGGGGGGGTTGAGGTACGGTGTGAAGACCAGATCCGTGCCTTTCATCTGCATGTGGCAGTTCAGACAGCGGGCCACCGGATCCGGGATGTCGATAGGCTGAAACGGCTGGTCGGCGGCACTCCGGCTGTAGCCCTCGAACCGCCATCCCCGAGTGCGCGTCGCCGTAGGGTCTTTGCGCATCACAAACAGCACGCGCACAAACCCCGCGGCAGCGTCCAGTGTCTCCCGCACGATCAGCGTGCCCGTGGGGAAGGGTTGGGTCCGTCCGCCTGAGGCGACGACCCCGCGCAGCGTCTGCGGAGTCAGCGAGATGAAGGTATTTTTCGGGCCGGCCCGGGGGTTGCTCGGATCGGACAACAACGCCCCGTTCATCTTGGTCCACGTGCGGTAGGCGGCCAGGTCGGCTGGAACCCCGGCGAACTGCGCATACGCCCCGCCTGTCAGGAGACCGGCCAAGACCAGGCCACCGAGGGCAGCACGCCTGCGGTCCATGGCACTCATTCTAGAGTGCGATGGTAAGAATGCCCACCAGAGGATGGTAAGAGGTTGGTAAGAGAGTATGGCAGTCTTCGAGCGTCAACCGCCGGCCATCGCCCCTATGATCAGAAAGGGTTCCCTCCCCGTCACGACCGCCTCTGGGACGGGGGCGTCCGGCGGCTCAAGGGATAGATCCTGCTCGCAGGCAAAGAACCTCACCAACGGCCGCCGCTGCTGTGTCGCGGAGTCCCGGATCGTCCCGCGCAACATGGGATACTGCGCCTCCAGCGCGTCGAGGATCGAGCGCTGCGTCACCGAGCCCTCAACCTGGAGCACCACCTCTCGGCCGACGCGCGCCAGCGTCCGGAGATGCTGTGGGAGCACGACATGGATCATCGCAGCGTCTGGACTTCGACGGACAACACAGCCGGAAGATCGCGGACGGCGGTCGCCCAACTCTCGCCGGCATTGGCCGACACGTACACCTGACCGCCGGTCGTGCCGAAATAGACACCGCACGGATCAAGCGAATCGATCGCCATCGCGTCGCGCAGGACGTTGACGTAGCAGTCGCGCTGCGGGAGGCCGTTTGTCAACGCCTCCCACTCTCCCCCGCCCGCGCGGCTCCGGTACACCCGCAGCTTTCCGTCAGGCGGATAGTGCTCGGAGTCGCTCTTGATCGGGACAACGAAGATGGTGTTCGGCTCGTGCGCGTGAACGTCAATCACGAACCCAAAGTCGGTCGGCAGGTTCCCGCTGACCTCCTGCCAGGACTCGCCGCCATCGTTGCTGCGCATGACGTCCCAGTGCTTCTGCATGAACAGCGCGCGTGGACGTGATTGGTGCATAGCGATGTGGTGGACGCAGTGCCCGACCTCCGCATCTGGGTCGGGGATGCCCGCAGACTTGAGTCCGCGGTTGATCGCCCGCCACGTCTTGCCCGCGTCGTCTGTCCGGAACGCGCCGGCAGCCGAGATCGCAATAATCATCCGATTCGCATCGCTCGGATCGAGGAGGATCGTGTGCAGGCACAGCCCCCCGGCACCCGGCTGCCAGTGGGGCCCTGAGCCGTGGCCGCGAAGCCCCGAGATCTCCTGCCACGTCTGCCCGGCATCTGTGGAGCGGAACAAGGCGGCGTCCTCTGCCCCGGCGTACATGGTGTCCGGATCAGCGAGCGAGGGCTCGAGATGCCAGACTCGTTTGAACTCCCACGGGTGGGGCGTGCCGTCGTACCACTTGTGAGTCCCGGGAACGCCGTCGTACACAAACCCGTTCCCCGCGGGCTCCCACGTCTGGCCGCCGTCATTGGAGCGCTGGATCACCTGCCCAAACCAGCTGCTGGTTTGCGATGCGTACACCCGGTTTGGATCGGCGGGTGAGCCCTTAACATGGTAGACTTCCCACCCTGCAAAGTGGGGGCCGCTGACGTCCCACCGCTTCCGTGTGCCGTCCGATGTCAGGATGAACGCGCCTTTTCGTGTGCCCACCAGAACCCGTACTGCGCTCATCGCGTCTCCCGTCCCGACCTCACTTCATGACTCTGCGGAAACGAAGGTGTCAATTCGCGTAGAATCTGTGAACGTCCTTCGGTTGATGACAGCACTACTCGCCGGGACCGATGTGCGTCGTGACCGGGAGGACGACCGAGAAGCGAGACC
>JBIOWP010000047.1:0-2826 GCA_044868695.1 bacterium | reverse complement strand
GCGGATGCTCTCGCGCGTGGTTGGCCAGGTGGTCCGCCGCCCTCCTCAACCGACGTGGTGCGTGGGGCCGGGTCAGTCGGCCTTGGCGAGTGCCCAGCAGAAGCCGGCCAGCTCGCGCGCGGCGGCGACGGCGATGATCGTGCGCCGCGTGGCGCGCCGCTCGAGCCGCGTCCAGGTGCGGTGCAGGCGCTGCTGCGCGCTCCAGGCGACCGCGACCGCCTGCGCGGGCTGGCCGTCCTGGCGGCGCTTGAGCGCCTGGCCGCGGGCGGGCGCCTTGCGGGCGAGGTACGACGTCGGCGAGGTGCCCTCATGGGTCCTTTTCCGACGCCGCCCTCCCGAACCCGGCGTGACCGTTTCCGATCACCGGGCTCTCCAGTGGTTGTTCCGTGATTGATGCGGTTGGTCTCCCGGGATGGATGCTGGCGTGGCAGGCGGCGCAGACCACGAGGGTCTTGCGTCGCCGCGCGGCCATGATTTGCACCCACTCGGGTGGTTGTGGCTGTCCCAGCTTCTGGAGGTCTGCGAGTTTATGGATCTGGTGAACTTGCACCTCGTCCGTGTGTCCGCAGATCTCGCACCGTCCGGCGAGGAGCCGATGGATCAGCTCCGTGCGTCGGGCGGTGGCCGGGAGCGGCTCGCGATCTTTGAGGACCGCGTGCTTCTGTCGTCTGAGCGGGATCCCACCGAACGTCGCGACCAGCGGCTTCCTCTTGGTGCCGCGGTGAACACTGACCTGGATGCAGCGGTATGGCCCGTGCGGCGTGTCGATCATGGCCCGATACCGGTGGGCCATCTTCGTCACCGTCGAGCCGTACTTGCCGGCCAGCGTCTTGAGCAGCGAGGTTTGCATTACCCAATGCAGCCGGTTCAGTCGGTAGACGTCTCCGGCCAGTAGGTAGTACTGGACGATGCCCCGGTACTCCGCGCCGTAGCGGTTGATGATCGCGTGGTCCTCCTCGTTCATCAGCCCGGGGCGGTCGGCGGGTTGGCCCCGCTTCATGTACTGGGAGCATTTGGCCTTGATCACGTCCGTTGGCACGCGCAAGCGGATCTGGCCGTTGACCGACCTGCGGCCCGCGGTCGTCTTCCGGTCGTCGTGCTGGACGGTGATCTCATAGCCGAGGAACCTCGCCGCACTGGTGCGGGCATGGGTGATCAGCGTCTTGGTCTCGGACAGCTCCAGCTTGAGGTCATCGCGCAAGAACTGGGCGAGGCGACGTTTGATCTCCTCGGCTTCTGCCTTTGGTCCGGTGAACCCGAGCAGATGTCATCGGCGTATCGCACGTAACGCAGCCGCCGGTAGCCGGGATCGTGTTGATCATGGCTGGGGAGACCACGCTGCTGCTGGCGCAGCACCCGGACCGCGGCATGATCGCCACGGGCGCGAGCTTTCGCGAGCGCGTACTGCACCCTCTGGTACTCAGGATTGTGTCTCCTGAGCACCCCTCGGTTGTATCCCGGCAACAGAGTCGTCTCGACGAACTTGTCCAGCCGATCCAGGTAGATGTTGGACAGGCACGGGGAGAGAACCCCGCCCTGCGGCACGCCGCTGAGCGTGGCGTTCCACACCCAGTCCTCCAGGTACCCGGCTCGCAGCATCTGGCCGACCAGCCGCAGCAGCCGGTTGTCGTGGATCTTCTCGCCCAGCGTCTCGAGCATGACTCGTGAGTCGAGCCGATCGAAGCACTGGGAGATGTCGCCCTCGATAAGCCAGCTCGTCCCCGTCCAGGTTCTCGCCACCTCGCCCAAGGCGGTGTGGCAGCCCCGGCCGGATCGGTAGCCGTGGGAGTGCTCGGAGAACTGCGGCTCGTAGTACGCCTCCAACAGCAGGCGGATCACTTCGCCGAGCAGTTTGTCCGACCACGACGGCAGTCCCAGCGGCCGCTGCTTCCCATCCTTCTTTGGGACGTAGCGCCGCCTGACGGGCCGAAACCGGTAGCGCTCGTGACGCAGCGCGTCGATGATGCGCTCGATCTTGGCGATCGTCATGCCATCCGCGGTTTCCGCGTCGGGTCCCGGCGTCATCGCTCCCTTGTTGGAGTAGATGCGCCCGTAGGCCAGCAAGTACAGCTGCGGGTTGAACAGCTGCCGATACAACCCCTCTAACGGCAGGCCACGCCTGCCGCGTTCACGGAGGACATCCAGGACCGCTTCGGCGCTCTGCATTACGCATACCTCGCGGTTCTTCGATGTCCAGCCACCTGTGCCCCTTCGCCCTGCGGACGGCTCTCCCGTCCTCCCTGGTGGGTCGTTGCTCCCACGACTACTACGGGCACTCCGTCACCCCCGGTGCTCGCGCCCCGAGAGTTGATCCCACGTTCGTCCCTGTCGTACGTGTCGAGCGTGACGTAGGCGTCCCACTCATCTCCTTGATTGCCCTCACCGGGCAACGCTCCACGCCCCGAAGGTTGCGATGGCCGCACTACCAGGCCGTCGCAGAGCGTGGCGCCGGTAACAAGTGTCTTTCCGGCGGACGGGCCTTTGCATCAGCTGGAGATTGGGATTCAGGCAATCCAGCTTTCGCCATATCACGCGGGTCCCGCGAGCGCCTCTGCCCTGACACCTGGGCAGACCGCCGCTTTGCTGGCATGCGATTGTCCCCATCACCTCTCGGATCCAGGTAAGCCATCAGACCCACGAACCTCCTTCGAGTTCATCCCGGCTGCGCCGGGGATACAACAAGGCGCCTCGTGGCGCACTAGTGCCAGGCCGCCTCGACCAGCAGCCGGCGCGCGTGGCGTGAGCCGGTCTTGGTGATCTGACCCTGGCGGCGCGTCTCGCCGCTTGAGTCCTCCGACGGCACCAGGCCGAGGTAGCTCATCAGCC
>JBIOWP010000046.1:0-17377 GCA_044868695.1 bacterium | reverse complement strand
TGGGTCTGCGACGGAGGGTCGCACTCTCAGCCCGGCTGCCCCGAGCTCCCCACCCTGCTATGCGGTTTACTACCATGTTACCGCTCGCAGGACCGTTTGCAAGCGGCTCAGCCCGCCGTGTGCGCCGCCTCCAGCGCCCGATATATCTCGTCCCTGGCCGGCGGGACGAGGGGAGCGGCCGTCCCCCGGCGCAGCAGCACCCGGTCTCGCTCCGTGATGACGCCGACGTCGGCGGCTGGAATCCCACCGCCGGCCAGCGCCCGCAGCATGCGCCGCGGATCCGGCGTGCAGATGAGCATCGCGCCGCTGCCGATCAGCGCGAGGGGATCCAGATCCAGTTCGTGGCAGACCGCGGTCGTTTCCGGAAGGACCGGCACATCGTCCGCCCGCAGGACAATGCCCAGCCCCGACGCCTCAGCCAGCTCCCAGGCCCCGGCCAGGACTCCCCCCTCGGTCACATCGTGCATCGCAGTCGCGCCGCTGCGTGCGCCGAGCATGCCCTCCGGCACCACGCTGAGCCGGTCCACAAACCCCTGCGCCCGGGCGAGCGCCGCATCTCCCAGCGCCGAAGCCAGCCGGGGCGCCAGGTCTGAGGCAAGAATGGCCGTCCCTTCAATCCCGGCGCCTTTGGTGAGAATGACCGCGTCATGCGGCCTGCTCCCGGAAGCCGAGATCACCGCGCCCTTGGGCGCTTTCCCAATGGCGGTGACCGCCGCAATCGTGTGGTCGAGGCCGGGCGTCACCTCTGTGTGGCCACCGACAATCTCTGCCCCAAGGCCGGCCGCGGTCCGCCCTGCCTCCACCACAATGTTCTCCAGTTCCTCGGGGGTCGTCCCCTCCCGCAGCAGCAGGGTGACCAGGAGCGCCACCGGCTCCGCCCCGCTCGTGGCTAGGTCGTTGCAGACGACGTGGACCGCGAGCCGTCCCAGGTGGCGGACGGCGGCGGTGATGGGATCGCAGGTGGCCACGGCCACCCATTCACCGAAATCCAGTACCGCGCAGTCTTCTCCGACATGGGCGCGGACCAGCACGTCGGGGCGCCGGCCGAGGTGTGGATAGACCAGCCGGGTCAGCAGTTCTGGAGGAACTTTTCCGGCTTTCACTATGCCGCTCGCGGGCCGGCGGCATCGCGCAGACGGGTTCCCACGAGATTGGCGACGATCACGCCGGAGGCCGCCTGGACGATGTTGAATGGCGCTTCCGTCAGCGCCGCGGTCACCGCGGCCGCCGGGGTGGGTGCGATGCCCAGCACACGCGCGAACAGCACCTCGACGAGGAAGTAACCGGCGACCATCCACGCGCCGCCCCCGATGGTCGCGCGCAGCCGCGAGCCGGCGGTGGCTCCGGCGAGCCGTCCGACGATGTACCCTTCGATGCCTTTGATGAGGAACGTGAACAGCGCAAACTGCGGCGCCCCTGCCGCCACATCGGCAAGCCCCGACCCCAGCGCCCCGGCAACGGCGCCGACAGCCGGGCCGAAGGCAATCGCGGCCAGGTAGATGGCCACTTCACCCAGATTGAAGTACCCTTTGGTCGCCGGAATCGGGATCACTGTGTACCGCGTGACCACAAACGTCACCGCAGCAAAGATTGCCGCGGCGGCCAGCTCGCGTGACCTCATCGCATCTCCCTCCCTCGAACCGATGTCACGAAAAGAAAGAGACGCCCGAACTCGGGCGTCCTGGGGGCGCTCAGGCGCCGATCCCCCACCGTCTCCGCCTCATACGGACTGTACCGTCGACCCCGGAATTCCACCGGGCCACGGCCCTGTCCCAGAACCAGGGCCTCACGGGCTGTCACCGCCGATCGGGAATTGGGCCAGCCGACCAGCTGGCCCTCACCCTGCCCCGCAAGACTGTGGGACGTCGTGCTTCACCTGCCAACGTACAGGCGGCCGGCGGCGGGTGTCAACACAGCCGAGACGAGGAGTTGCCACCGACCTCCAGAAACCCACGAGGCATGGCCGAGGTGGCGTACCTGCTGATCGCGCTGGATCGCAGCACACCTGCCGCGGTGGCCCGCCACGTCCGCAGCGTCCCCGGCGTCGTGGACGCGCACGTCACAATGGGCGACTACGATGTGATCGCCGTGGTGGAGCAGGAGGAAACGAAGGGGTTCCCGACCGTGACCGCCGCCGTGGCGAAGATCGAAGGCGTGAGCAAGGTGGTCACCTGCGTGGTCGTGACCCCCTGACCAGCGTTGAAACGTTGGAACGTTGAAACGGGGACCCGGTCACTTTCGCTTCAACGGTCCAACGCTTCAACCCGTTCGCGTGACTACACGCGAACGGGCGGCGCGACCGTCGCCATCTGTTCGAGGAGGCGGTGGGCGACGGCCAAGGCATGCAGGCCGTCCTCCCCCGTCACCAGCGGCTGTTCCATCCCATTCACGCAGTTGACAAAGTGCCGCAACTCCGCCCGCAGCGGCTCGTCCCCGTGGATGGCCATGTCTTCGACCTCGCCGTGAAACGGATGGATGGCCAACCGCTGCCTGAGATAGTCGAGCCGGACCACGCGGTCGGGAGTGGTGACCTCGATCTCGGCGGCTTTGTCCGCGGAGACGCGGCTGGCCAGCAGCCAGGCTACGCATCCAGTCGAGAGCGTCAGGTGAGCCACAGCCAGGTCTTCCTGCGTGTTGTGCACCCGGACCGCCAGGCCGCCGGCATCCACGATGCGGCCGCGCACCAGCGAGAGGACGATGTCGATGTCGTGAATCATCAGGTCCATCACGACGCCGACGTCCATCGTCCGGGTGCGGTCGTACGGCCGCACCCGTCGGGCCTGAATGAACATCGGCGCGCCGGCCAGCTCCGCCAGCCGGCGGACGGCAGGCTTGAACCGTTCGACGTGGCCGACCAGCAGGATGCGGTCCTTGCGGTGGGCCAGGTCGACCAGCTCCTCCGCCTCGGCCGTCGTGCTGGTCATCGGTTTCTCCACCAGGACGTGCGTCCCCGCATTCAGGAACGCCTTCGCCACTTCAAAGTGAAGGTTCGTCGGGACGACGATGCTCACCGCCTCCACGCGGCCGAGGAGCTCCCGATAATCGGTAAATGGCGTTGTCTTGTAGCGGTGCGCAAAACCGCGGAGGTCGGCGGTGTTCACATCGACGACGCCGGCCAGCTCGACATTCGGCAGCCCGGCGTACGTGCGAGCATGGTTGCGCCCCCACTGGCCGAGCCCGACGACCGCGACCCGCGTTCTGTTCTGCGCCACGGATGCGCTCCTCAGCCCTTCGCACCGGAGAAGTGCGTGACTACGTCGATGATCCGCTCTACATCGTCTTCGGTCAGCGCCGGATGGACCGGCAGCGACACCACCTGCGCGGCCAGCTGCTCGGCCACCGGATAGGATCCGCCGAATCCCAGCCGCCGGTAGGCTGGGGAGTGCGGAATGAGGTGGGGGTAGTAGACGCGGTACCCGATCCGATGTTCGGCCAGGTACGCCAGGAAGCGCGACCGGGCCGCCGGCACACGTACCGTGTACTGGTTGTAGACATGGACGGAACCCGCCGGCTCCACCGGCGTCATCAGCCAGTCCAACCGGCTGAACGCCTTGGTCAGCCGGGCGGCGTGTTCCCGCCTGGCCTGGTTCCACTCGTCCAGATGCGACAGCTGCCCCACCCCCATGGCGCCCGCCATGTTGGTCATCCGGTAGTTGTAACCGATCGTTTCGTACACATACTCCTCACCCGCGGTCTGGCCGACATTGACCAGCACACGGGACCGCGACGCCACCGCGCCGTCATTGGTCACGATCATCCCGCCTTCGCCGGTGGTCATGTTTTTTGAGGGGTAAAAACTGAAAATACCGGCCTGACCAAACGTACCCACGCGCGTACCTGCAAATGAGGCCCCATGCGCCTGCGCGCAGTCCTCGATGACAATCGCTCCCGTACGCTGTGCGATGTCTGTCAGGGCGGCCATGTCACAGGGCAGCCCGTACAAGTGGACGCACAGGATCGCGCGCGCTTTCTCGCGCCGCACCGCGTCGCCGGCCGCCTGTGGGTCGAGGTTGTACGTCCGCGGATCCACGTCGACAAAGACCGGGCGGGCCCCCACATGGAGGATGGCGTTGGCCGTGGCAACAAACGTGAACGGGGTCGTCACGACGGCATCGCCAGGCCGGAGGTCCACCGCCTCCAGCGCGACCTGGAGCGCGGTCGTTCCCGACGAGGTGGCGACGGCGTCCCGTGCCCCGAGGTAGCGGGCAAACGCGTGTTCGAATTCGGAGACCTGGCGGCCGGCCACGAGCATGCCCGAGTCCAGCACGTCCAGCACCCGATGTTTGTCCTCGTCCGATATCAGAGGTCTGGCGATGGGGATCGGTTTGGCGCTCTGCGCCTTCGGTGAGTGCATCAGATACCCCTATAGTGTCCTCATACCCAGCCGGCGATTCTCGCCGCAGTGCCTCTCTTCCATGCCCGCCGCACCGCACGAAAAGGCCTTAGGGAGTGGCTCCCTAAGGCTCACCGCACCCGCGCTACTGGACGACGATGTGCCGGCCCGTAATCAGCAGCCAGAGCAAGAAGGCGACGAGGAGCAGGACAACGACGTCTCCTCGCTCGTTGTTGAGGCGGCTCCGCGCCCGGTCCAGCGCCTGTCTGAGTAGGTCCACGTGATCACCTCCCGACGGCATCGCGTGCCGCGCGGCTTCCGGCGGTCTCTTCCAGCCGCGCCTTCATCGCCATGAGCATGCTCTCGAGATTCTTTCGCACCAGCACCTTCAGCAGGTTCGACAACAGCGCCCCGGCCAGCGGGAGTTCCAGCTCGAAGTCCACGGCCAGCGTGGTCTCGGTCCCCCCGCCGGAGGCCGCAAATGTCCAGGTGCCTTCGTATTTCGTGAAGTCGCCCTCGCGCTGGCGGAAGGTGCACGCATGGCGCGTATCATCCCACTCGTCGTCCTCCACCCACCGGACCTTCCGGCCCTGGACGACGCCTACCCACTCCGTGACCGTCCGGGTGCCTTCGCGCTGCAGCACCGTGATGGACTCCATGTCGGGCATGAATGATGGGAACGCCTCGACGTCCTTTGCCAGCGCGTAGACGTCATCGAGGGCAGCACGGATGAAGGCGGTCGCCGCAACCTGCGCCATCGTTCCCTACCCCTCCACGCGTCAGCCGTCCCGGCGGCCGTGGGCCGCGGCGGGGGAAGCGTCACCGTTGTCGTCCACGCCGGCGCCGTCGGCGCGCGCCGGGCGGTGAGGACCGCCGCGGGCGGACAGGTACTCAACATACGCGAGCAGCGCCTCCAGGGTCTCAGGCGATGCGCCGCGCAGCCGCTGGAGATCTTGAATGACCTTCGCCCACAACAGCCGGCTGGCACCGTCCTGGCGGAAATCCGCCGCCCCCAGCCCGGCATCCAGGCGGCGAAAGTCGTCGACGTCCTGGGGAGTGATCAGCGCCGCTACGCGCTTGAGGACCGAGGGACGGACACCCAGATGAGGAGCAAGCCGCTCGATGTACTCGACCTGCCGGAGATCCTGCAGCCCCCGCTCCCCGCGCGAGAGCACGCTCGGCGCGATCCCGGCTTCGCGCGCGAGCTGGCGCAGCCCCTTGCCGCGGCCCTTTCCGTAGAAATGTTCCCGCAGCAGCCGGACGTACGCGCCAAACGCCAGCGCGTCCGTGCGAGCGTCGCCATCCACTTTTGCTGTTCCCATTCTGGAACACTCTTCGCCACGCGTCAGCGGATGTCCTGGGTTAGCCCTTGAGCGCTCCCGCAGTCAACCCGGCGATGAACCGGTCGATGAACAGGTTGTAGACCACGGCGATGGGGATGCTCGTGATGAGACAGGCCGCCATGAGCGAGCCCCAGTAGAAGACGTCCCCCCGCACCAGCGCGACGGGGACGCCCAGGCTGACCGTCATCTTGCCTACGGAACTGATGAACGTCAGGGCATAGACGAAATCCTGCATGACGAGCGTGAACGCGAAGATCACCACGGTGAGCACGCCGGACATGCCCAGGGGCAGCACGACCCGCCGGATGACCGCCGCCCGGCTGTACCCATCGATCATGGCCTGCTCCTCGATGTCGCGCGGCACCGATCGAAAGAACCCCATCATCAGCCAGGTGCAGAATGGGATGGTAAACGTCGGATAGACCAGCACCAGCGCCCAGACAGAATTCTGGAGCCCCAGGATCGCGATGACCCTGGCAAACGGAATGAACAGCAGCGTCGACGGCACCAGGTACGTGAGAAAAATACCGATCCCCAGCCGCTCGCCCCAGCGCCCTGTCAGGCGCGCCAGGCTGTAGCCCGCCGGCACCGCCGCCGCCAGCGTGATCAGCACCACCAACGCCCCGATGAGCGCCGTATTCTTCACCCAGACGAGGTACGGCGTGTGGGCCAGCAGGAGGCGCACGTGGTCTAGGGTCGGGGACTCATTGAAGATCCACGGGATGTGAGACAGGTCCGTGGCGCCCACGTACAGGTCGCGGTTGGTCTTGAACGACGTGACGAACATCCAGTAGAAGGGAAAGACGGCAAACAGCGTAAACCCGAGCGCGGCCGCGTAGAGGGCCGCGCGCTTCACCCCGCGCACCAGGCGCCGGCTGCCCCTGCCCTGCGGGCGGCTGGTGGCCGGCTGGTTCATGTCCCGACCTCCGTGCGCCTGGCGATCCGCAGCATCGTAATGGCGACGACGATCAGGACCGGGAGCAAGAACAGGGCGATGGCCGCTCCCTGGCCGAGACTGGCGCCGAGGATGCCCCGCTGGAACGCCAGCGAGGGGAGCACGTGCGTGCTGTTGTACGGCCCGCCACGGGTGAGCAGCCAGACGACGCTCAGATCAGTGGAAGTAAACACCATCCCAAATAGCACCGACACCGTCACGATAGGCAGCAGGAGGGGCAGATTCACCTGCAGGAGCCGGCGGAAGAACCCCGCGCCGTCGATCACCGCGGCTTCCCTGATATCCTGCGGGACGGCGCCCATGCCGGCGAGCACAATCACCGTGGCGAAGGGGAACGTGCGCCAGACGTGGACGGCGACGATCGCAATGATCGCCAGCGTGGGATCGCCAAACCAGTACAACCAGCCTCCGAGCAGGCCCGCCACCTTCAGTGTCCAGTTGATGACGCTGAAGGTGGAGTCGAAGATCCACGTCCAGGCCATCGCCGCCAGCGACACCGGCGCCGCCCACGGCAGGAGGAGCAAGAATCGCACGGCCCGGCGGCCGACGAACGCGGCATCCAGGACGTGCGCCGCGGTGAGCGCCAGCACGACGACGAGCGCCTGCGAGACCACCGTGAAGAGCACGGTGTTGCGCAGCGCCAGCTGGAACTGGGCATCGCGCACGATCGTCGTGAAGTTGCGCAGCCCCACCCAGGAAAACGACAGGCTGCCGGCCGTCGCGGACGTGAAGCTCAGGAGGATGGCGAGTACCAGCGGCGCGCCGACCAGCACGACCACGTAGATGAGGGCAGGAGCCAGCATCAGCCGGCCGAGTAAGTCTTCCCGGTCGGCCAGCGTGCGGTGCCGGAAGACCGCGCTCGCGGAGACCGGGCGGGCAGAGAGGTCTCTACGCAACGGCGTCGCGCCTAAGGCCCGTGCGCACGTCGAAGTAGCGCAGGGCGCGGGCGCTCACCGCAAAGTCGAGCGTGTCCCCTTCATGCACGGTCGTGCGGATCGTCACGGGCAGATCCGCGATCACCGGCTGATCGGAGCGCGCGCGCTCTTCGAGGGTCCCGTACACGAGCCGGCTGGCGCCCAGGTGCTCCACCTCCCGCACGCGCAGTCGCAGGGTCACGACCTCCTCGCCCGGTTCAAACACCGACCTCGGCAGAAGGTTCTCAGGCCGGAACCCCAAGATGGTGTCCACGGTCCACTCGATCAGGTTCATTGGAGGCGCCCCCAGGAACGTGGCCACGAACGTGTCGGCCGGATGGTCGTACACGTCCTGCGGCGAGCCGATCTGACGGACCTTGCCGCGTTCCATCACCGCGATCCGGTCCCCCAGCCCCATCGCTTCCACCTGGTCGTGCGTCACGTAGATGGTCGTCGTCCCAATCTGGCGCTGGGACTGCTTCAGCTCAAACCGTGCGATGGCCCTCAGCTTGGCGTCCAGGTTGCTCAGCGGCTCGTCGAACAAGAAGACCCGCGGCGAGCGGACCACGGCCCGCGCCAGGGCGACCCGCTGGCGCTCGCCGCCGGACAACTGCCGCGGGCGGCGCGGCAGGAGGTGGCCGATGCCGAACATGCCTGCGGCCTTCTGCACGGCATCTTTGATCAGCGCCGGCGCCTGACGAAGCGCCTCGAGCGGAAAGGCGATATTGTCGTAGGCGGTCTTGTGCGGGTACAGAGCGTAACTCTGGAAGACCATCGCAATTCCGCGCGCCCGCGGGGGCACGTCTTCGTCCACCCGCTCGCCCGCGATGAAGATCTCCCCCGCGGTCGGCTGCTCGAGGCCCGCAATCATCCGCATGAGCGTGGTCTTTCCGCAGCCGGACGGCCCCAGCAAGACCAGCAGCTCGCCCTCGTTGACCGCCAGGTCCACACCGTCAACCGCGCGGACCTCGCCGAAGTGTTTGTGCAGATTGCGTGTTTCAACGTAGGCCATGGCCCACCCCACCTGCGCGAACCAGGGAACAAGGAAACGAGGGAATCGTGTTCCCTCGTTCCCTGGTTCCATTGTTCCTATGTCGTGTCTTTAGCGGTCCCCGCTGCCGCCTCCCACCAATCCGAGCCGGCGCCACTTGGTGAAGATGTCCTTCACCCTCCGGCTGGCGTCTTCCACCGCCTGCTTAGGGGTCTGCTGCGCGGTCGCGGCTTTGGCGAACATGTCGGGGATCACGAAGGTGTCGAAGATCTCGCCGATGGCCGGGTTGGCCGGTCCGGGATGGCCGGGGTTCGTCGACCACTGCTCCGCGTCGACGAGGACCGCCAGTTTGTCGGCCGGCCTGGATCCGAAGGGATCCTTGAGGACCGCGGCCCGGACCCATTTGCGACCCTCGTCGGGCTTCTGGGCGAGCGGGACGCTGCGCGCTGCCACTGAGCCCATGAACGACGGGAAGTTGTACAGTTTGCTGTTCACGACCGCCTCGCGGTAGTTCTCGACGAGGTCAAGCATGAACGCCTTTGCGTTGTCAGGGTTCCTGGAAAACTTCCAGATGACCCATACGCCCATGACATGCTCGCTGGCCCACCGGGCCTTCGGCCCGCGCAGGGCCCCCACGAAGTTGATGTCGTCGGCGACGGGCAGCTGGTTATCCTGGGCGGTGCGGTACGCGGAGATCGAGTTCAAGATATACGACGTCTGGCGGGCGTTGAGAGCCTGGTTGTTGCTGGCCGCGTTCCAGCTCAACACCGCGGGGTTCATCGTCTCGATGAACAGGCGCGAGCCGAATTCGACGGCCCGAATGGTCTCCTCGGCGTTGAGCGTGACGTTTTCGTCGGCGTCCTGCTCGGACGCGCCGAACGCCCACATGATGGCATGCGTCGCCATGTTCGAGTCGATGTCCTGGGAGAGGCCGATCCCAATGGGAATCTGGATCTCGGGGTGCCGCCGCTTGATCTCCCGGCCGCCGTTCAGCAGGTCATCCCAGGTCGCTGGTCCCTTGGGGAAACCGGCGTCCGTCCACACGCTCCGCAGATAATCGCCGGGATCCGGGACCCAGTTGTCCGAGAAGCCGAAGAACTTCTTCGTGTTGGCGTTGTACGTGCTCTTCCGCACCAGCGGGACCATGGGACCGTAGCGGCGTTCGGCCTCCTGGTTGATGTCACTGAGATCGAGGACCTGCTGCTCGAACGCCGAGGGCGGAGACAGGAAGAAGAACAAGTCGTGGCCCTGCTGGGCGGCGACCTCCGCGTTCGCCCGTGGAACGATGTCGGCAAACGAGATGTGGTCCACCGTGACCCGGACCCCCTTGCGTTCGCCCCACTTCTGGGCCCAGGGATCGAACCACGTATCGAACGCCGGGACGAAGTGGCTCCAGGTGATGATCCGCAACTCGCGCTGCTGCGCGCGGACAAACGACGTCAGCAGAGTTCCAACGCTGCCGGCCGCAAGGCCCGCCCCCGCCGCGCCGGCTGCGGTCACCTTGAGGAACTCGCGCCGGGAGAGCCGCCGCCACCGGTTGTCCTCAACCCGGACCCACCGGTCATTCTTGCCGTCTGCCATGCTCCACCCACCCCCTTGAGCACTCTTGGCCAAACAGGCTCGTGCGCGTTAGTGGTCTATTTGGCTCAGCGTCTAACCACTCCTGCCGTCTCCACATACGACCGCAGGAGACGCCGTCGCGTGAGGAGAAAAGGCCGTTCGTGGCGATGACAAAAAAGCAAAAGGTCGCGCTCTTGCAGAAGGTCAGTCTGTTTTCCGGGGTCGGTCCGCGCGCGCTGGCCGCCATCGCCGGTCTGATGACGGAGATCGACTTCCCGCCCCAGCGGTACATCGTGAGACAGGGCCAGGTGGGCACGGGGTTCTACCTGATCGCCAGCGGGCGGGCCGCAGTGCTGCGGGGTAGTACCGTCGTTGCCGAACTCGGACCCGGGGACTTCTTCGGAGAGCTCTCGGTCCTGGATCAGTCGCCGCGGATGGCCCACGTCGTCGCCGGTGAACCCACCACGTGCCTGGCACTGGCGTCCTGGGACCTCGCGCGGCTGCTCGAAAAGAACCCTAAGATCACGCTCGCGATGCTGCGCATCGTCGCCGGACGGCTCCGCGCCGCCAGCGAACACCATACACACTAGGACCGGTCTACCTGGTCTTCCTCGTCTACTTGGTCTACTTGGTCTCACTACTTGGGTTCTCTTGCATGTAGACCAGGGAGACCAGGTAGACGTATTCGAACTTAGAGGAGACCGTCGAGGATCGACGCGAGCTGCGTGTGATAGGCTGGCGTTTCAAAGTTGTGCAGCGGGTCTGACGGCAGGGTATGCTCAGAGACTCGGCCGTCGCGGCGGACGTAGACCGCCGGATGGTGGTCGCCAGTCTGATCGGTCTCCAGGACTACCGCCGCGGCGTCGGGTCCGGAGGCGTCCACAAAGGAGGCCAGCGGCACAATCCCGTCGTCGGTGATACCGCGGGCGCGGTCGACCGTGACCACACGGGCCAGGTACGACCGCTGATTCCACAACTCCGGCGCCCGTGAGACCTCAGACAGCAGGAACGGCACGACGCGCTCCGGCCCGAGCGACGGTCTTGGAACGGCGGCGCCGAAGTGCGTCTCCGCGAGATAGCGGGCGAGCACACGCGCGTTGTGCCTGAACCCGGCCACCCCGCCCGAGTTGCTGGGGATGCCGTGCTTCTTCAGCCCGATGGCGCCCTGCGTGATCGTGCCCGCGAAGAACACGCCCGGCACCGTCGTGCTCTCCCAAAACGGCGTCAGCGCCGGCAGACGGTCCTGGCTGAATGTGGCCAGCCCCAGCGCCCGCAGATCCCGCAGCGGCGTCGTGAAACCGGTCGCAGCGATCACATCGTCCGCCTCGAACATGAACTCGCCCGGGCGTGTCGTCCCCTTCGCGAAGACCCGGAAGCCCCGCCCCGCGCGCTCGATCCGGTCCATGGCCGCGTCCAGAACGAATACCCCGCCGCCCAACGCGTGATCCTCATATGGCAGCAGATACCTCGCCCGCACTCCCGCGGTTGACCGGCTATGAATGGACAGCAGAGTAGGCCTGGGCGAAAGCAAGACGATTTGCCGGGCCCAGGGCAGCAGGGCGTCGGCGACCTCAAATCCCGAATTGCGCTTGCCCAGAATGACGATGCGCCGGTCCGCGTAGCTGCGCGGCGCGCGGGTCTCCACGTAGTGAGGCACCAGCGCCATCCCCGGCGTGTCCGGCTTCCAGGGCTCCGCCATGCCGACGGCAAACACAACGGCACGACACGTGTAGTCACCGTCGGAGGTCATCAGCACGAAGCCGTCGCCGGTCCGCCGCGTCGCTTCCCACCGACAGCCATAGCGCACCCTAACGCCCGTCCGCGTCGCAAACGCAACGAGCCCCCGCTCCATCTCCGGACGCGACGGAAAGTACGACGCGCCGTCCATGAACTCAGGGACCAACGCTTGCTGCGCGGGGTCATCGGCGCGCAGGCTGTTCCAGTCATACCACTCGTAGGGACGGGTGCCGCGCTCCGCCGGCGCGTACGGCTTAGACCAGGTGATCAGTCGTTGGAAGAGTGGATAGCGGCGGAACATCCCGCCGGGGGCCCGATCCGCGGACAGGACGGCATGATTGACGCCGAGGGCCCGGAGCGCGTAGCTCACCTGCAGCCCGCCGGGTCCGCTGCCGACCACGACAATGGGATACCGGCCAGGAGGGAACGGCTTCGCCTTGCCTGTGGTGAAACGGCGCTGCTTCGCGGCCCGCGTCATCGACCCCACACCCTACACCCACTCGTCCTAGCGCCACAAGTTCGCGCTCCGGACGCGCCGCGCTTCGGCCTGCAGCATTCGGAACGCGACGCGGGGATACGCGAGGAGGAATTGCTCCACCTCAGGACCGGAGAGCGCGAGGCATCGGAGGGGACCCACGGCGACCACGTCGGCCGCGGGCGGCTCGCCCAGCAGCACCGAGATCTCGCCGAAGAAGTCTCCCCGGGACAGCGTGGCCCGCTGCGTCCCGTCGACGTGCACCGCCGCCTGCCCGGTGAGGATGACGTAGAGGTTGCTGCCCGAGAATCCCTGGCGGAGAATCCGCTGCCCGTCGGCGAAGTACTCTTCCTCAAAGGTGTGCACGACGGCTTCGAGCTGAGGCCGGGCGAGATCTGCGAACAACGCGAGTCCGGCCAGCGTGTCCATCAACTCCGCATGACTATCCATCCGCTGCCCGCCGGCTATTTCGGTTCAAGCGGCTCCCACGATTCCAGCTCGCGCACCCCGCGCTCGGTCGCCGCGGCCAGCAGCCGCTCGCCGACCTCCGCCGACCCCTTCTTCGGATCGACGCCGATCGCGCCGTGGGGAAAGAACGCCTTCCAGTGACGCGGCCCCCTGAACTCGATACCCTCCCGCCACGGCGTGTACGCGGCCCGCTCGAGTTTGGGAATCTGCGGCCGGATCGCCAGGATCGCCGACGTCTCGCCCGCCGCGGCATGGTACTCCACGTCGCCCCACGCCTCGCGCATCACCGTCTGGACGGCGGGGTCCTGCCACCAGTGCTCTACCTTCACCCGCAGATCGCGATGGCGGTCCACGAGGCTGGCCAGGGCGGTGGAAATCGGGGCAATATTTCCTCCGTGACCGTTCACGATGAGCACCCGGCGGAACCCATGGCGGTGCAAGCTTTCCAACACATCACGGATCACGGCGACGAACGTATCAGGCGACAGCGTAATGGTTCCGGGGAACTCCATGTGGTGCACAGACATTCCAAAACACAGCGTGGGCGCAACCGGGACCCGAGTGCGCGCGCTGATGCGCTGCGCAATCTCCGTGGGGATCAGATAGTCGGTGGCAAAGGAAAGATGGCGGCCGTGCTGCTCACACGAGCCGACAGGGACAATCGCGCGGTCATCGCGGCGGAGGTAGGCTTCCAGATCGACCCAGCCGACCTCTTCCCACAGAACCGCCGTCATGTGGCGCGCTGGACGGCGGCCAGGACGGCCCGCTTCGTGAAAACGGTGGCGAGGTGCGCGCGGTACTCGGCGGACGCGAACAAGTCCTCATTCACGTCCACGCCCTCGGCGGCGTGAGCCGCGGCGGCAGCCACGGCCTGCTCAGCCAGGACGGCGCCCACCAGCCCTTTCTCGACGGCGGCGGGCCGGTACGCGGCCGGCCCCACGCCGGTGATCCCGACGCGCGCGGCGGCGCACCGCCCCTGCCCATCCAACGTGACCTGCGCGGCAACGCCCACCACCGCAAATCCCGAGGCGGGATGCGGGAATTTCAGGTAGGCGCCTCCGCCGCGCCCCGCGGGAACCGGCACCCGGACCTCGACAAGAATCTGATCGGGAGCCAGCGCCGTGGCGAACAAGCCGGTGAAGAACCGGTCGGCGGGGATCGTCTGGCGGCCCCGCGGGCCTTCGGCGACGATCTGCGCGTCCAGCGCGAGCATGGCCGCTGGATAGTCGGCCGCCGGATCGGCGTGCGCGAGGCTCCCACCGATGGTGCCCGCGTTGCGCACCTGGACGTCGCCGATGCGGCCCGCGCACTCCGCCAGCATCGGCACACGCGCGCGCACCACAGGCGAGGACTCCACGGTCCAGTGCGTGGTTAGGGCCCCGAGGACGACCGTGCGGCCGTCCTCCCGGACAAACCGCAGCGTGTCGATGCGCCCGAGGTCCACCACGTGCGGCGGGGAGACCAGGCGCAGCTTCATCATCGGCAGCAAGCTGTGCCCGCCGGCAAGCAGCTTGGCCTCGGGCAGCCGGCCGAGCAACTGCAGCGCCTCCGCCACGGACGCCGGCCGGTGATACTCGAACGCGGCCGGAATCATCGGGCGGGCGTGCGGACCGGGCCGCGGACGGGGATCGCGGGCTGGCGCTGCTCGGCCAGCTTGCGCGCCGCATATTTGACTGAGTTGACGATGTGCTGGTACCCGGTGCACCGGCAGAGGTTCCCGTCCAGGCCGTGGCGGATCTCCTCGTCACTGGGAGCGGGGCTGCGGGCCAGGAGCTGGACCGCGGCCAGCATCATGCCGGGTGTGCAGAACCCACACTGCAGGCCGTGCTCCTCCCAGAATCCCTCCTGAATCGGGTGGAGCTTCCCGTCCTCTGCCAGCCCTTCCACGGTCAGGATCTCCGTTCCATCCGCCTGCACCGCCAGCACCGTGCACGACTTGATCGCCTGGCCGTTCATTAGAATGGTGCACGCCCCGCAGCTCGTGGTATCGCAGCCGATGTGCGTACCGGTCAGACCCAGGACTTCGCGGAGATAGTACACCAGCAGCAGCCGCGGCTCGACCTCATGACGATGGGTCGTGCCGTTGACTGTCAACGAAATCGTGTGCGTCACCCTCTCACCTCTGGCAGCAGCCGGGTTCCATCATGAGATTGTGTTGGGTCTAGCTAGCTTCCTCCTCGTATCGTTCCTTCAGCGACTGGACTACCGTTGGGTCGGCCAGCGTCGTCGTGTCCCCGAGCACCCGGCCCTCGGCGATATCTCGGAGGAGCCGCCGCATGATCTTCCCGCTACGGGTCTTGGGCAGCTCGCCCGTGAACAGGATCTGTTCAGGCCGCGCCAGCGCGCCGATCTTCTTCACCACGTGCCCCTTGAGCGTCTCGACCATGTCGGATCCGGGCTTGTGGCCTTCCTTAAGGGTCACGAACGCCGCGATCGCCTGGCCCTTGATCTCGTGGGTGACGCCGATCACCGCGGCCTCGGCGACGGCGGGGTTGTCCACCAGGGCCGATTCGACTTCATAGGTCCCGATGCGGTGACCGGCCACGTTGATCACGTCGTCCACCCGGCCCAACAGCCAGAAGTACCCGTCCTCGTCCCGCTTCGCGCCATCACCGGTGAAGTACAGACCGGCGAAGCGGCTCCAGTACTGCTTCGCGTACCGGTCGGGGTCTCGGTAGATCCCGCGCAGCATCGCCGGCCACGGCCGGGTTAACACGAGGTACCCACCCTCCCCCGGCCCGACGGGTTTCCCCTGCTCGTTGAGGATCTCCGCCGATACCCCGGGGAACGGGCGCGTGGCCGAGCCGGGTTTGAGCGTGGTGATCCCCGGCAGCGGCGTGATAAGGATCATGCCGGTCTCGGTCTGCCACCAGGTGTCCACGACGGGGCAGCGGCCCCCGCCGATGTGCTGGTGGTACCATATCCACGCCTCGGGGTTGATCGGTTCGCCGACCGTTCCCAACAGGCGCAGCGAAGACAGGTTGTGGCGGGCCGGGTAGTCCGGACCCCACTTCATGAACGTCCTGATGGCCGTCGGCGCCGTGTAAATGATGTTGATGCCATACTTCTCCACGATCGCCCAGAAGCGATCCTTGTCTGGGTAATCGGGGGTCCCCTCGTACATCACGGTGGTGGCGCCGTTGGCCAGTGGACCGTACACGATGTAGGAGTGCCCGGTGACCCAGCCGATGTCGGCGGTACACCAGAACACGTCGTCGTCCTTCAGATCAAAGATCCACTTGGTCGTAAGGTACGTCCCGACCATGTACCCGCCGGTCGTGTGAACGATGCCCTTGGGTTTGCCGGTTGTCCCACTCGTGTACAGGATGTAGAGGAGGTCTTCGCTGTCCACCCGCTCCGCTTCGCATACGGCGGACGCATCCACCATCAGCCGATGCCACCAGTGGTCCCGTCCCTCCTGGATGTGGATCGGGGCGGCATCCCCGATCCGGCGGACGACCACGACGTGTTCGATGGTCGGTGTGCCAGCCAGCGCCTCATCGGCGTTGCGCTTGAGCGGGACGATGTTACCGCGCCGCCAGCCGCCGTCCGCAGTAATAAGCACCTTCGCCTGCGCATCGTTGACGCGGTCGCGCAGCGACTCCGCGGAGAAGCCGCCGAAGACGACGGTGTGCGGCGCCCCGATCCTAGCGCAGGCCAGCATGGCGATCGGCAGCTCAGGAATCATCGGGAGGTAGATGGTGACGCGGTCGCCGCGCCGGACGCCCAGCGTCTTCAAGACGTTGGCGAACTTGCTGACCTCGCGCAGCAGGTCTCCATACGTCAGCACGCGCTCGTCGCCGGGTTCCCCTTCCCAGATGATCGCGGCCTTGGTGCGCCGGCCCCCGGCCACGTGGCGGTCGACACAATTGTACGCAATGTTAGTTTGGCCGCCGACAAACCACTTGGCATAGGGCGGCTGCCAGTCCAATACCGTCCGCCACTTCGCAAACCAGTGCAGCTGCTCGGCGGCTTTGGCCCAGAACCCCTCGAGGTCCCGCGTGGCCTCGTCGTACACCCGCGCGTCACGCATCGTCGCAGACTGGCTGAAGGCAGGCGGCGGTACGAACGTGCGGTTCTCCAGCAGCAATGCCTCAATCGTCCGGTCGGGCATCCTCCCACCTCACGAAGATGATTTCCGACACGTGCGGTCTGTCCCCTCTAGGCCACGCCGCCGCTTACCAGCCCCCGCACCATGTAGCGCCAGATGGGCCAGGCGAGCGCGAGGGCCGGCAGCACCGCCAGTGTCGTCCCGGCGCTGAGCAGACTCCAGGTCACGTCGGGATTGCTGGACACCGAGGCCAGCGTCACCGGCAGCGTGCGCGTTTCCGGCGATCCCAACACCAGCATCGAGAAGAGGAACTCGCTGTAGGACAGCATGAAGGCAAACAGCCCGGTCCCCACCAGGCTGGGCAGGGCCAGCGGTAGCACAACCCGCCGCAGAATCACCGGCCGCGTTGCGCCGTCGAGCTCCGCGGACTCTTCGATTTCGGCGGGAATGGTGCGAAAGTACAGGGTCAGGATTAGCACGGTGAACGGCAGCGTCAATGCCGCATGGATGAGGACCAGCGCGAGGTGATGGTCCAGCAGCCCCAGCCGCT
>JBIOWP010000045.1:0-17034 GCA_044868695.1 bacterium | reverse complement strand
AGGTTAGACGCTGGTGGATGAGAAGGAGAAGGCCGACCCGGATGCCCGGGCGGCCTTCAGGACGTCGCTGCGATGCGAGCTACTTCTTCACACCGAACGCGGCGTAGTTGAGTTTGGTGTAGCTCTGCCATTTGTCGGGCACGTTGGCCTCTGGAAAGATCGCGGTGACCGGGCAGACCGACTCGCACGCGCCGCAGTCGATGCATTCCTCAGGATGGATGAATAGCTGCGCTTTGAGCTGTTGTTTGGTGATGCCCTGTTCCGGTGGGACGTGCGTCGTTTCGCCCCGGGGAATGACCTGCTTGTCCATCCCTGCGCCGGTGGACGGATCGGGAACGACGTATGCGCCGACCTCCTCGACGTACTCGTAGATACAGTCGACGGGGCAGACTTCGACGCATGAGCGGTCTTTGACGTTCACGCAGGGTTCCGCGATGATGTAGGTCATCCAGCACCTCCGAGCATGACGCATTCATCGTACGAGCCGCGCCCTCCTGCTGTCAACCGGCGGAGACCGGTGGTAGTGGGTCAGTTTGAAATACCCACTACCCTCTTCTAGGTAGTGGGTCGTCTGAATGGACGGGCGGCTGGCTGCTCGGGGGCGGTCCCTCGCGTCGAGTCGGGCGGCTTCGGATTGAATGCGCAGGCCTCACGCTCCCTGGCCTGCTCGCTTGCCAATATGCGACGGAACACGACGGCTTCTACTCTTTCCCGCGACATACTTTGGTCGATCCCGCCCCGAGAGCGGAGCGGCCTTCCACCAGCCCCACAGAAGACGGATGACAGTCCAGACTGAACCACTACCAGACCGGTGGCTGGTATACTGTGCGCGGAGGGATCGGCAATGGCCAGGAGTGTCGAAACACCGCCGGAGCGCCGTTTTGATGTCGCGGGGTACGAGGCCATCGACACCGCGGTGCTGGAGGCGTTCCCATACGAATATACCGGCACGGACGTCGCCGTCGACATCGCGACCGACGAGTTCACTGCGGTCTGCCCCTGGTCCGGGCTCCCGGACTTCGGTACCGTCACCATCCGCTATCTGCCCAGAGATACGATCCTTGAGCTGCGTTCGTTAAAGTACTACCTGCTCTCCTACCGCAACGTGGGCATTTACCAGGAGCACGCCGTGTGCCGGATGCTCGATGATCTCGTGAAGGTCGTCCGGCCGAAGTGGATGGAGATCTCCCTGGACTACAAGGTCCGCGGCGGCATTCACACCATCTGCCGCGTCCGCTATCCTCACTTGGGGGAGGCGGTCCCCGGTCCCGGGTCCCCGGTCCCGGGTCCCCGGTAGTTCAGATGCGACTCCGGCCCGCGGCCACCCTGGCGGAAATCGGCGTCGTCGCCGCGCTGTATGCGGCGATGACGATCGTCCTGAACCCGTTGAGCTACGGGCCGCTGCAGCTGCGCGTGCCGGAGATTCTCAAGCCGCTCGTGGTGTGGGAACCGCATCTGATTCCTGCGTTTGTCATCGGCAACTTCCTCAGCAACCTGGCCAGCCCGTTCGCCGGTCCGTGGGAACTGATTTTCATGCCGTTTGCGAATCTGGTCGGCGCCTCGGTGTGCCGTGCGGTCGGCCGGCGGTCACCGTGGGCCGGCGCGGCGCTGTACGCGCTCATCATCGCGGGCGCCGTCTCGCTGATGCTGTCGGTGCTGCTGAAGGTGGCGTTCGCGGTCCTGTTCCCCGGCCTGCTGGTCGCTGAGATGGTCCTCCTGCTGTTGGGCGTACCTGCCATGCGATCCGTCCGCACCGCGCTCGACCCTGTGCGGCGGCGCTACGCCCGCTAGGACCGGAAGCGGGAAGCGGGTAACGGGAAACTGGCAAGCGAGAATAACCTCCCCTGCCGTTTCCTGCTTCCCGTTTCCCGTTTCCTGTTTCCCGTTACCGGTGTTTTGTCGACACCACCTTGGGCTGCAGGAAGTACAGCAGATAGTCCGGTCCGCCCACCTTCGCATCCGTCCCGCTCATGTTGAACCCGCCGAAGGGATGCACACCGACCAGGGCGCCCGTGCTTTTGCGATTGAGGTAGAGATTGCCGCAGAAGAACTCCCGGCGCGCGCGGGCCAGCTTCTCCGGATTGCGGGAAAAGACCGCGCCGGTGAGCCCGAACTCCGTGGCGTTGGCGATGGCCAGCGCATCGTCGAAGTCCCTGGCTTTGATGACGCTGACCACGGGTCCGAAGATCTCCTCCTGGGCGATGCGCGCCTTCGGGGCGACGTCCACAAAGACCGTCGGCTGCACGTAATGGCCGGCGCCATCGCCGGGCTCTCCGCCGGCCATCAGACGCCCCTCGCCTTTGCCAACCTGAATGTATTCCATGATCTTCCGCTGCGCGGCCGCGTTGATCACCGGGCCCGACGGGTAGTTGTCCTTCGCGGGACCCTGCTCCAGCGCCCGGACTTTCTCGACGAACGCCTCGACGACGTCCCTGTAGATCGACGCGGTGGCCACCAGACGGGATCCGGCGGAGCACTTTTGCCCTTGAAACCCGTAGCCGGAGGTCACCGCGGCGGCGACCGCCTCCTCGAGGTCAGCTTCGTCGTCGATGACCACGGCATTCTTGCCGCCCATCTCTGCGATGCAGCGTTTGAGCCAGATCTGCCCGGATTGGACCTTCGCGGTCTGCTCGTAGAGGCGGATCCCGACCTCTTTGCTGCCGGTGAACGCCACCATGCGCACGCGCGGGTGCTGGACCAGCGGATTGCCGGCGGCGGCGCCGGACCCGGTGACGATATTGAGCACACCCGGCGGCAGCCCCGCCGCCTCCATCGCCTCGAGAAAGAGGTAGGCGTTGGCCGGCGAATCGGAGCTCGGTTTCATGACGACGGTGTTCCCAGCCGCGATCGCCGCCGAGGCCATGCCGACGGGGATCGCCAGCGGGAAGTTCCACGGCGGGATCACCGCCACCACACCCAGCGGCAGGTAGACGTACTCGCTGACCTCATACGCGTGCGGCGCCAGCGCCTGGCCGCGCGCGTACCGGAGGGCCTCGCGGGCGAAGAACTCCAGGTGATCGATCGTCTCGGCGACATCGCCGTCCGCTTCGCCCCAGTTCTTCCCGACCTCATACACCTGCCATGCCTCGGCGACGTACTTGCGCTTCCGCAGCCAGTCCGCCGCCCGGAGCACGATCGCCGCGCGCTCTTCGGCCGGAATGCGTGACCAGGACGCGAAGGCTCGTTCCGCGGCGGCGACTCCCGCTTGCACGTGGTCCGCCGTGGCGCTCTGGCACACCGCCACGGTCTCATCTTTTTGCGAGGGGTTAAGTGATGTGAATGTGTCCTTGGTGGTCACGCGCTGCCCGCCGATGACGAGGGGAAACGCCTTCCCCAGCTGGGCGGCCACCGCCCGCAGCGCCTCCTGCATCGCGGCGCGGTTCGCGTCGGCAGAGAAATCAGTGAACGGCTCATTGCGAAACTCAGGCAGCGCCATCGGCGTCCTCCGAAACTTTCGGTGGTTCGGTGAGGAAGTGTCAGGGCAACGGACGCGCGGCGACCGAGGCATCGATCGCCGCGCGTGCGGACTGCAACGACCCGCTACATCTTCATCTTCTTCTTCTTGGCCTTCTTCTTCTTTGCCACTGGTCTCACCCCCCTTCCGGTCCTCCACGCGTTTCGGCGGCAGATCCTACCTGCCGCCGCCCAGCAGGAAGAATACACCATAGAGGGCGACCACCTGGACGACCCAGCCGATGACGACCACGGCCAGCGCGCGCCAAGTGGAATCGTAGTCGAGGGCCTGCCGCACGGCCACGACCATGGCCACCAGCATCCAGATGTTCGCCACGGCCTGCGCCGTATTCGCCAGCGGCTGGACGATCCCGGCCGCCCGCAGCACGCCCGGCGCACTAGCGAACCCGAGGACCCGCAGGAGCTGGCCGAGGTCCGCGTGCGTCTGCCGGCCCGGCAGCAGGCGCGTGCCGATCCAAAACGTCAGATTGGCCCACAGATACCAGCTGGCCAGAGCCGCGAGCGCCGTCAGCAGAAATCCCCGGACGCCGCCGTACGCGTACCATCCGACGCCGGCTGCGACCGCGGAAATGATGACGGCCGTCATGGCCTCGCCTGCGAGCGCGGGATTCGCCTCGACCTCTTCGTAGACGTGCGGGTCGAGCCGCGCCGCGCGCATCATCCGATTCGCAATCGCCATGACATCCCCCCTAGTGTCGTTGTGCCAGCCTCGCGGGCCGGTCGGCGAGCGTGAGCTGCATTGCATTGTGTGACGGGTCCCGCAGCAGCACGCCGCCCTGCACTCCCTCCACCGGTATTTGCGCAGCCGTTGCGCGTGCGGCCACCCCGGCGATCTCGTCGGCATCAGGAAGCAGAATCGTGAAATGCAGCAGGCCGACGCAGTCAGAGGGCGGCGGCGGTGCGCCGGCCCCAGCCCACGTATTGATTCCGATATGGTGGTGATACCCGCCGGCCGAAAGGAAGCTCGCGCTGTTCCCGTATCGGACCATGAGCTCGAACCCTATCACCTCGCGGTAAAATGCCTCGGCCGCCCGCAGATCCGACACGTGCAGGTGGACGTGGCCGATGCGGGTCCCGGCCGGCAGACCGGTCCACGGGCGGGGATCGGCCGCCGGCTCGGCCATCAAGCTGTCGACATCCAGAGGAAGCGTATCCATGCGCAGCTGCCCGTCGAGCGTCGGCCACGTGCTGCGCGGCCGGTCGGCGTAGATTTCGATGCCGTGCCCGTCGGGATCGGCGAGGTAGAGCGCCTCACTGACCAGATGGTCCGACGCGCCGTCAATCGGATAGCGGACACCGGCCAGCCGCTGGAGTGCCCGGGCGAGATCCGCGCGGCCCGGCACCAGAATGGCGTAGTGGTACAGGCCGGTGGTGTGCGGCGGCTTCCGGTGAGCCCCCGGCTGCTCCCGCAGATGGAGCAACGCCAGAGCCTCGGTCCCCAGTTCCGCCGTCCCGTCCCCGCGGCGGCGGACGCTGAATCCCAATGTGTCCGTGTAGAACTGGAGCGAGCGCTCCAGCGCCGACACCGTCAGGCTCACCGCGCCGAGCGACGTCTCAGGATGGATCACGTCCGCTGTCAGCTACATGAGCCCGCGGGACGTCCACTTGGTCCAGACCGGCTTCATCTGGGCCTCGGCCCACTTGACGGCATCCTCCGGTGACATCCGGTCGGTGGCGGCCAGCGCGAACATCTGCGGGATGAGGAAGGTGTCGAAGACCTCCGCCTCCGCGGCGTTGGCGTACCCCGGATGCCCGACGTTGGTGCTCCACTGGGGCGAGTTGACCAGTTCCTTGTATTTGTCGGCCTGGCCGAACTTCGCGGCCGCGGGGTCGCTGCTGACCCTGGGTTTCAGGTTCGGCACGGTGCCGACAAACGACGGGAACTCGTACAGCTCGGCCGCCTCAAACGCACGCGGCCAGGTGTTGATGAAATCCACCAGGAACTGCTTGGCCAGCCGTTTCCGCTCCGGCGGTGTGAATCTCCAGATCATGTAGGCCAAGATGACGTGCTGAGCGCCCAGCCGCCTGCCCCCCAGCATCTGTGGACCTCGCGGCGGCTTCCAGATCTGGATCTTGGAGGCGAGATCGGGGAAATCTTTCTCCGCGGTCCGCGCGATCGAGATGGCGTTGAAGACGTAGGACACCTTGCCGGCGAGCATCGCCCGGTTGTTGCTGCTGGCGTCCCAGGCCAGCACCTCGGGATCCATCGCTTCTTTGAACAATGCGCGCACGAACCGGACGGCCTCGACGGTATTCCGGCTGTTGATGACGACCTCGCCGGATTGGTTCTGCGTCGTCCCGCCGTATGACCAGATGACGTCCCGCAGCACGTAGTTGGCGTCGATGTCGTTCGAGATGCCGATGCCGATCGGGACGCCCATCGCCTTGACCTTCCGCCCCGCCTGCAGGACGTTGTCCCAGGAGTCCGGCACGTACCCGGCCTGGTCGAACAGATCCTTTCGGTAGTGGCCGGGGTCCGGCACCCAGGAGTTTGAGAGCGCGAACCACTTCTTGGTTTTCGGGTTGTACGTGCTGCGGCGAGCCAGCTCAATCATTCCGTATTTCTTTTCCAGCGGCTCGACGATGTCGCCCATGTCCTCCGTCTCGGGTTCGAGGACCGCGGCGGGCGAGATGTGCTGGTAGAGGTCATGACCGCTGCGCGCGGCCACCTCCGCCGCGGCACGGGCCGGGATCTGCCCGAAGGGAATGTGATCGACCACGACCTCGACGTCGTTGGCCTTGCCCCATTCCTTGACATACTCCGTGTCGAACCACTTGTCGTAGCCCGGCACGAAATGGCTCCAGTGGAGGATCGAGAGCCGCCGCTGCTGCGCCCAGGCCCGTACGTTGAGATACGGCCACAGGCCGGTCGCCGCGGCGCCGGCAGCCGCAATCTTGAGGAACTGCCGCCGGCTGACCAGACGCCAGCGGCCGTCTGAGACCTTGACCCACTTCCCCCCTGCCTCATCACCCACCGCCGCGCACCTCCTGTGGACGTCAGTGAATGCACACTCGCGGAACGCTGGGTTATTTGAACGCCCCCGCGGTCAATCCTGCAATGAATCGGTCCAGAAACAGGCTGTAGAGGACGGCGACCGGGACGCTGCTGAACAGCGCTCCGCCCATGAGCGACCCCCAGTAGAAGACGTCGCCGCGGACCAGGTCGGTCGGCACGCCGATGCCGACCGTCTTCTGGGCCGACGGGGAGATGAAGGTGAGGGCATACACAAACTCCTGCATCGACAGGGTGAAGGCGAAGATGACGACGGTGAGCAGGCCGGCGACGGAAATCGGCAAGACGATCCGCCGCAGCGCGCCCAGCCGCGTGCAGCCGTCGACCATCGCCGCCTCCTCGAGTTCCGCGGGAATCGACTTGAAGAACCCCATGAGCAGCCAGGTGCAGAAGGGGATGGTGAACGTGGGGTACACGAGCACCAGCGCCCACAGGTTGTCCTGCAGCCGCAGCTCCGCGATGACCCGCGACAGTGGGATGAACAGCAGGGACGGCGGGACCAGGTACGTCAGAAAGATGCCGATGCCCAGCCGCCGCCCCCACCCCCGGGCCAGCCGGGCCAGGCTGTAGCCGGCCGGGACGGCGGCAAGCAGGGTAATGATGACGACCAGCGTCGCGACGAACCCGGTGTTCCACAGCCAGCGCGTGAATAGGGTCCCCCCGAAGAGCAGTTCCATGTGCTGCAGGGTGGGGGGTTCATTAAATAGGAATGGGTTGTTGTGGATGTTGTACAGGTCGCTGTTGCGCTTGAAGGCCGTAATCGCCATCCACGCGAACGGGAAGGCGGCGAAGAACGTAAACCATGCCGTCGACACGTACAGCGGTAGCCGGTTCGCGAACCTCATCCACCGATGCGAAGGCATCTAGATCCCCGTCTCCGCTCGGCTGACGACCCGCAGCATTGCCACGGCGCCGACCAGCAGCACCGGGAGGAGAAACAGCGCGACCGCCGCCCCCTGCGCCAAGTCTCCCGCGACGATCCCCACCTGAAACGCCCAGCTGCTGAGCACGTGGGTGCTGTTGAAGGGCCCGCCGCTGGTGAGGATGTACACGACGCCCATGTCGGTGAACGTGAAGACCGTTCCGAACAGCAGCGACACAGTGAGGATCGGCAGTAGCATGGGCAGCAGGATCCGAAATAGCCGCTGGAAGAAGCCCGCGCCGTCGACCGCGGCGGCATCCAGGATCTCCTGGGGAATCGAGGTGAGCCCGGCCAGGATCACCACCGCCGAAAACGGGAAGGTTCTCCACACGTGCACGGTGATGACCGAGGCCATGGCCAGCACCGGGACCCCCAGCCACTGCGGAAACTCCGTCGGCCCGAGGATGTGGGCGGCCCGCAGCATCCAGTTCACGACGCTGTACAGGGAGTCGAACATCCATTTCCAGCCGATCGCGCCCAGCGCAATGGGCGTGGCCCAGGGGAGCAGGATCAGGAACCGCGCAATCGAGCGCCCGCGGAATTTCTGTTGCAGTGTGAGCGCAAGGATGTTGCCGAAGATGATGACCAGCATCTGCGAGATGATCGTGAAGATGAACGTGTTGGCAAGCGCCGAGCGAAAAATGGGGCTGCGGACCGCCCGCACGAAGTTGGCCAGGCCCACGTAGGTCAGGGTCTGCGATCCGGTGGTCGCGTTGCTCAGGCTGAGGTAGGTGGCGAACAGCAGGGGGAGACCGACGAGCGCAAGGATGTAGACGATCGCGGGGGCCAGCAGCAGCGGCCCCAGGAACCGCTCGCCCACGACCAACCGTCGAGCCCGCAGCCGTTCGGGGAATTGCACGCCGAGCAGTTCTCCGTCCCGGGGGAACTACCTCCGCCCGCCGATCCAACGCGGGACCCGCCGAGTGTACGCGAGGTACGCGTCCCCGAACACCGACGCTACCTGGCGCTCCTCAGACGGCACTTTAATGAACACCAGGTAGAGGAGCAGGAGCGCGAAGCCGGCCGCTACGGCGGCGCTGCCGTAGAACCAGCTCCAGCCCGCCCACATCAAGAGCGCTCCCACATACATGGGATTGCGGCTGAACCGGTATGGTCCGTCGGTGAGGAGCGCGTCTGGTCTCAGGAGGCTGGAGCGCCTGCCGTCGAACGTCCAGCCTGCCGGGTGGCGGTCGTAGTGGCGCTCCATGGCCCACGCGATGAGACCGAAGCCGGAGGCAACCGGTACCAGCCCCAGCCGGTTCCACGTCGAAGGTATTCCCTCTGTCCACCCCAGATGTGCACCGAGGTGAGACAGCACCCACGGGAACCCGGCGTGGAAGAGCGGGAGGAGGATGCTCCACAGCGCCACGGCTCCCCACCGCGGCAGATAGAACCGCACATCTACCTCTTATTTCAGGTTTTCTTTGGCGGCAAATTCTCTTTGCCTTAAAACGAGCCGGTTCTTACTTCTCCCGCGCGTTTGTAGGAGGCTATGATAACTCCTTTTGGCGAGGTTTTTGAATCATGCAATGCAAAGGCAGCAGGAATAGTGCCTTCAGCAAACAAACGTTTTCCCGAACCAAGCATGATAGGAAATATTTTTAGCCATAATTCATCGACAAGATCGTTTTTCAAAAGTATTTGAACGAGATTGCCGCTGCCCCAGACTTTCAAATCCGGTCCATTCTGCGATTTGAGCTTTCTTATCTCTTCCACAACATTCTCTTTTAGAAGAATGGAATTTTCCCATTCAAATTTCATGTCTTCATGCGAAGCGACATACTTTTTTGCCTCATTGATACCGGGCCAGGCCTCGCTGTGGTGAGGCCAGTACGATGCGAAAATTTCGTATGTTTTTCTGCCGAGCAAAAGCTCAAACGGGCCTTTCATTTGTTCAGACATGACTTTGCCGAAAAATTCGTCACCGTAAGGAACAATCCAGCCACCATATCTAAACCCCCCGCTAGTATCTTCTTCGGGGCCGCCGGGCGCCTGTATGACGCCGTCGAGTGTCATAAACTCTGTGATGATAAGTTTTCTCATAGTGTCTTGTCCTTCATTCTTAATAATTTCGAACTCGAACTTTGTGCTGAATTCAAAACGGCTTGAAATTTCCCCGAAAAACGGCCAATGACTTCATTTCCTAACTGGCGGAGGGGGTGGGATTCGAACCCACACGGGCCTTGCGGCCCAGCGGTTTTCAAGACCGCCCGGATAGCCAGGTTCCCTGCACCCCTCCGGGTCCAATTATACGCGAAACTCCGCTTGGAACCCCTCAGCGCTCTACCGCGAGCGGTCCGATGCGTTCTTCCCGGAGGGTGATCGCCCCGGTGGTGCGCCGGAACACCGTGTATTCGCGGAGGATGCGCCGCCCGGGCCGATCCAGCCGGGCGAGGACGATCGAGTCGCCGTAGATTCGCAGGACGACCCGTTCAGGTTGGCCTGGAACCACGAGGTAGTACACCCGTTCCGTCGCCAGATACCATCCGAATGTCACCGAGAGGACAAAGGCGATGAGGAAATAGACGAGCACATTCCCGGGCGTAGCCCCGAAGGTACGGAGCGCCGCGTGGAGCAACGTGGCCTTGGTCTGGAGCATCTGCTCGTGGGCGCGAAACTTCTGCAGGTATCCAGGGACCTTACGCTGTGTCAGCACGGGTCCCGCGAACTTGTAGATGAGATACCAGGCCACCATGACCCCAAAGATCCACCCAAAAATGTCCAGCCGGCCGAAAATAATCAGAAAGATCAGGTAGGCCAGCACATACGTGACCGCCCGCGCCATCGCCGGCCCGAGGGGGTGCTCACTGGGGAGGAGCATCAGCACGAGGGTTGTCTCGACGAGGACGAATAGGACCCCGGCAAGGAAAATGATGCCGGCCATGAACACCCGGTTCAAGTCGATGTCAATGAGCTCTTGGGGGAACCCGTAGACCAGGTAGTACCCGTACTCAAATCCAAAGGCCAGCAGGTACGCCATTACGGGGATCGCCCCGACGGCGATGCTTTCCGTGAACCAGCTTCGTTTCTCTCTGGCCGCGGTAATCATGGGGAGACGCATCTGGTGACCTGCCCTCAGTTCCACACTGCGAGACGTCCGAGTTGTTACAATGGTCGAAAAGGGAGCGAGGTCGCGATGCAGGAGACCACCCACATGACCGTGCTGGACGCGATCACCACCCGGCGCAGTGTGCCGCAGTTCAAGCCCGACCCCGTTCCCCGCGACGTGATCGCGCGGCTGCTCGACGCCGCGGTGTGGGTGCCCAACCACCGTCTAACAGAGCCCTGGCAGTTCCATGTGCTGGGCGAGCAGACCAAGCGCCGCTTCGCCGAGATGCGCCGTGACTCACGGGCGGCCGCGCTCCCCAACCCGACGGCTCCCGAGGTCCAACCCGCCTTGCAGAAAGTGGTTGCCGACACCGTGGCGACCCCGGTGATCATCGTGGTGACGGCTCAGGGACACGATGACCCTGAACTGCGCGAGGAGAACTACTGGGCGGCGTTCGGAGCCTCGTACGCGTTCATGCTCGGCGCATGGAGCATGGGGATCGGGACGTATTTCCGCACCGGGACGTTGCGGGAGTCCCCCGCACTGCGCGAGATGCTGCATCTGCCCACGGACACCCGCGTCATCGGCTTCCTCTATGCAGGCTATCCGGCGGTGGTGCCGCAGAAACGCCGCACTTCGGCGTCTGAGAAGACGGTCTGGCTTGATTGACCGCGGCATCCTGTGCCGTCCTATACTGAGACTATGACCGTCACGCTCATCCCCACAATTGTCGACGAGATCCGCGCCGTGACCGAGGGCCGGCCGGTCGTCGTGGCGTTCAGCGGCGGAATGGACAGCACGACCGTAGCGGCGCTGGCTAAACAGGCCCTGGGGTCAGAGCGCGTCCTGCTGGTGACTGTGAACATGGGTGTCTACAACTACCGCCGCGGCAACGAGATCGTACTGGAAATGGCCGAGCAGCTCGGGCTGCAGCAGAAGTGTCTGCTCGGGCAGTACGTCCAGCATCGCGTGCAGGCCGGGGGGCCGGCCTGCAATCGCTGCACGCGTGAGATCAAACTCGGGATGGTCAAAGCGGTTGCGCGCGGCCGCTTGGTCCTGACTGGCGCCAATCGTTCCGACACCTGGGGGAAGCTGGGTCTCAAAATCTGCAACGGTTACTACACACCGCTGCTGGACCTCGACAAACCGCAGATCCGCACGATCGCCGATGCGCTTGGGCTCGTTATTCCCCGGATCGGGGAGAATCCCGGCCGGGAAGGCTGTAAGCTCAAGCACCTCCTCAAGCCATTGATCAATCCCGACTACCACGGCCGCGCCGTGGCCGAGGCCAATGAATTCCTGCTGACCGCCGTGAAGGAGGCGCACTTTCCCGCCGAGCTGGCCAACGTGAAGATCATCGGCCCGCTGTCCCGCAACGTCGCCTTGGTGAACCTGCGTCCATCGCCGCCCGCAGAGCTTGCTGCCCGCATCACCGAGGCGCTCCTGGCCCTGCCCGTGATTGACGAGGTGCACGTGGTCGACCGGCCGCTCACGCTCGTCGCGAAGGCCGGCCCGGCCGTCGCGGGCGACGCGCATGCCCGGCACTGGCTCCAGCACGGCCGCATGCAGCCGGACTTCGCCGTTCCCATCGACGTCGAGTGGCTGCCCAGCACCAACAACCGCCTGCGCACCTTCCACGTGGTCGATTTTCGCCCCAACCCTTAACTTCGGGAGTAGGGAGCAGGGATTCGGGATTAGGATTGCCTGTTACGACTCCCTACTCCCGAATCCCTAATCCCGCACTTTGTAGTTAACTCAGTGAGGCCACCCCCAATTGGGGACTTTTCCGCCCGCCGGTTTCCCGGTATGCCTGGCGGAAAGGGGAGGGCTCCGGTGGCGCTGTCCGACGAGCAGCGTGCCTTTTTGGCGCGCGTCCGCGCGTTCATTCCACTTGCTGAAGCCGCGGGGGTCTCCGGCGCCGTCATGGTTGCTCAGGCGGCGATTGAATCTGGTTGGGGACGCAGCGGCCTGGCCCGTCACGGGAACGCACTCTTCGGCGTGAAGGCGCGGCCCGGTTGGAGCGGCAGGGTCTACAGCGGCACGACACGCGAGTGGGCTCCCGGTCGCGGATATCTCACCATTCCCGGGACGAATCAGACGTATGAGGGGTACGAGCAGGCGGTCGCCGCCGGCTGCGCAGCGGAGGCGCTGTTTCGCGCCTACGAGAGTATCGAGACGAACGTGTCCGATTACCTCGAGTTCTTCCACCGGAACCCGCGGTTTCGCCCGGCGCTTGGGGCCTACGAGAGATTCCGCGATCCCCGCAGGTTCGCCGCCGACATCGCCCGCGCCGGCTATGCCACCTCCCCGACCTACGCCCACGTGCTGGTGGCGTTCATGGAGCGCTACCTGCCGGATCTGCTGCCGGCGCCGGTCACGGTGCACTGGAATGGGACCGTCATCACCGGAGACGACGTGCGGCTGGATGACGGACGCGTGTTCATACGCCTGAGGCGTCTTGCCGGGCTGGCCGGCATGACGGTGCGCTACGATCCGGATCGGAAAACGGTTTGTGTGGAGGGGGTGATCTCGTGAAGGTCTCCGGCGCGTTGGTCGAAGCGATTGTGAGCCTGCTGCGTGGTATCGGCCTGCTGGCGGACCCCAAAGAGGAGATCGAGGTGCGCAGGCAGCTGTCGGATCTGGAGAAGACGAGAGCCGATGTCTGGGTCGATTTCGTGCGGGCCACCACGCCGAACGCCGAGCGCGTCTACATCTGGGCCAACAGCGTGATTGCCCTCTTCCGGCCGGTGCTTTCTGCGCTGATCGTTGGGGGCATGGTGTTCGCTCCGGCCCGTATTCTCGATCTCGTGAGGACGTTCGGGGAGGCCGGCCCGGCGGGATGGATCGTCATGGCACCGGTACTCTGGTGGTACTTCGGGCGAGACGTGAGCAAGGTCCTGGCCATGAAGTACGGGGGGGTCATTCCGGTTGGTAGTGGGGCAACCATCGAGCCGCGCGAGCGGTGGGAGAGGAGTGACCGATCGGTCGAGGAAGTGAATGGCAGCGGCGGGCTGGACATGCTCGCGCCGGAACTCGATCGCCCCGTGGATCGCTGACCGCCGTCATTGCGAGCCCCGAAGGGGCGAAGCAATCTTCGCAGACCACGATGACAACAGGCACAGTCATCAGCCTTCAGATCCTCGCCGAGCACCGCGAGCGGCCTGAGGCGGTGATGCAGGCGATGGCGGTGGTCGACCACGGCCTGGTGGGAGACGTGCATGGAAAGAAGAAAGCGGGCAGCCGGCGGCAGGTCCTCATCGTCGACCGGGCGACGTTGGACACGCTGGGGCTGCGCCCGGGCGACCTGCGCGAGCAGATCACCGTAGAATTCCCCGCGCTGGAGACTCTGCCGGAGGGGACGCGGCTGCGGATCGGCCAGGTCACCTGCGAGCTCAGCGGCCCCTGCGAACCCTGCACGCACATCGGCACCCTGCTCGGTGTCCCCGACGCCGCGGCCTTTCAGCAGGATCTACAGGGCCGGCGCGGACAGCTGGCCAAGATCGTCGCCGTCGACGGCGCCGGTATCATCCGTGTCGGTGATCCCGTGGTTTCGGCCGGCGCCCGCACTCTCTCCCCCGCGTGATGCGACTCCAGGAACTGGATCCGGACGTCTCCCGCGTCCTTGCCGCCGAGCGCCGCCGCCAGCGCGAAGGCGTCGAGCTGATTCCTTCGGAGAACTACGTCTCTGAAGCGGTGCTCGAGGCGATGGGCACCATCTTCACCAACAAGTACTCCGAGGGGTATCCGGGCCGCCGGTATTACGGCGGCAACGAGCACGTCGACGAGATCGAGCGCCTCGCGCAGGAGCGGGCCAAGCAGCTCTTCGGCGTCCCCCACGCCAACGTCCAGCCGTACTCCGGGAGCCCGGCGAACCTTGCGGTGTACCTGGCGACCTGCGAGGCGGGCGACCCCATCATGGGGCAGAACCTTCCCGACGGCGGCCACCTCACCCACGGATGGAAGGTCAGCGTTACCGGGACCTATTACCGCAGCCTCCCCTACCACGTGAAGGCCGACGGGTACATCGACATCGATGAGGTCTGGCGGGTGGCCCGCGAGCTCCATCCGAAGCTCATCTGGTGCGGCGCGACGGCCTACGTCCGCGAGCTTCCATTTGAAAAGTTCGCGGAGGTGGCCGACGAGACCGGCGCATTCTTTGCGGCCGACATCGCGCATGTCTCTGGGCTGGTCATCGCCGGTGTCCACAAGAGTCCGGTTCCTTACGCACACGTGGTGACGACGACCACGCACAAGACGCTGCGCGGCCCGAGAGGCGCGATGATCCTGGTTACAGAGAAAGGTGCCGCGAAGGATCCGGAGCTCGCCGACCGCATCGACCGCGCGATCTTTCCTGGACTGCAGGGCGGTCCGCACGATCACACGACCGCAGCGATCGCCGTCGCACTGGGCGAGGCGATGCAGCCGGCGTTCAAGGAGTACGGCCGCCAGGTCGTCGCGAACGCCAAGGCGCTGGCAGAGGCGCTGCTGCATCAGGGGTTCACCTTGGTGACCGGAGGCACCGACAACCACATGATTCTGTTAGACCTGACCTCCGGGGGTCCGGGCCGCGGGGTGTTCCTCCAGGAGGCGCTCGACCGCGTGGGGATCACCGTGAACAAGAACACGATCCCCGGAGAGCCGTCGTCCGCGTTTTATCCGTCCGGGATCCGGCTGGGCACCCCCGCCGCCGCGACCCGCGGGATGCGCGAGCCGGAGATGGCGCGGATCGCCGAATGGATCGGCGCGGTGAGCGAGATTATTAAGGAGTTCCACCTTCCTGATGGGAAGGAAGATCGCGGTGTGGTGCTGCGCAGTTTCCGCCACACCATCCAGGATGACCGGCGGCTCGAGGCGCTGCGTGGAGACGTGCGGGAGTTCTGTCTGAAATTCCCAGTACCGGGGACGTAGTGCGATGCCTCTCCGCGGCAAACGGCTCCTGATTACCTCAGGTCCCACCCGCACCCCGCTGGACGCCGTCCGCTACATCACTAACAAGGCCACGGGGCGTCTGGGATCCCTGATCGCCGAGGAGGTCATCCGCCGCGGCGCCCAGGTCACCTTCGTCTACGGCCGCGGCAGCCAGACCCCGGTGCTGCGCGGCCCGCGGTTGGACCACCTCCAGTTGATCCCGATCGAGACGGTCGACGACCTGATAGCGGTGTTCAAGCAAGAGCTGCCCAAGCACTACGACGCGCTGATCCACCCGATGGCCGTGCTGGACTTCCAGCCCGATGCCGTGCGCCCGTACAAAACCGGATCCAACGTCGAGGAGTGGATCATCCGGCTGGTGCCGACGCCGAAAGCGGTCAAGCTGGTCAAAGAGCTGGCTCCCGACACCTTCCTGGTGGGGTTCAAGCTGGAGATTGGGAAGAGTCCCGAGGATCTCCGGCGGATCGCCTTCGACTTTCTCAAGCGCAACCGTTGCGACCTGGTCATCGCCAACGACCTTCAGGAGATCGAGGCCGGACAGCACACCGGCTACTTCGTCGCTCCGGACGGGAGCGTGTCACGGTCCGCTGCCGGAAAGGAAGCGATCGCCCGCGCCCTGGCCGACTACCTTGAGGAACATCTCGACTAGGGCACGGTGATCGCTCATGGCGCCCGCCTACTTCAGCCCCAGACTGTTTCAGTTCCTCCGCGAATTACGCCTTCATAACGATCGTGGGTGGTTCGAAGCGAACCGGGAACGGTATGAAGGCGACGTCAGGGAGCCGATGCTGCGGTTCATTTCAGATCTGGGCCGGCCTCTCCGCGCGATCAGCCCAAACATCACGGTCGATCCGCGCCCGGTCGGGGGGTCGATGTTTCGCATCTATCGGGATATCCGCTTTTCGAAGGATAAGAGTCCGTACAAGACCAACATCGGGGCTCATTTCCCCCACGCGGCGGCGGGGAAGGACGAGAGCGCGCCGGGATTCTACGTTCACCTGGAGCCGGCGAACAGTCTTGGAGGCGGGGGGCTGTGGCATCCTGACTCGAGAACGCTGCGGAAGGTCCGCGACCGGATCGCGGCCCCGGCGAAGGAGTGGAAGGCCGTCCGGGCCACGGGGATCGCGATCGAGGGGGACGCGCTGAAGCGTGTCCCGCCCGGCTACGCCCACTTGGCCCGGCTGCGCCATTCCATCGCCGCGCCCCAGGCGGCCACGGCGGCGAGCGCGAGCGAGATCAGGGCGTTGTAGCCGGCGAGCGAGAGCCCGAGGAAGCGCCAGGCCGCCTCGTCGCAGCGCACCACCGTGATCGACTGCAGCCGCTCGCGCAGGCCGCCGGCGGAGCCGAGATCGTCGAGCGCGCCCGAGCATTCCTGCGGCCCCGGCCACCACCGCCATTCGACGCCGGAATGATAGACCCCGAGCGTGGCGTTCCACAGCATGCCGAGCGCGAGCGCGACGAGCGCGGCGGTGAGCACCTTGCGCGAGGCGCCGAAGTGGTCGCCGAGGATCGCGAGCACCGCGAGCGGGATCGCAAAGTAGTAGGGGTAGCGCTGCTCGAGGCAGAGCGGGCACGGCTTGAGCCCCAATCCGTACTGGAAGAACCAGGCGCCCAGGATGGTCACCGCACCGACGACCGCGACCGCGG
>JBIOWP010000044.1:0-2528 GCA_044868695.1 bacterium | reverse complement strand
GGCTTGTGGTTGGTGCCATCAACCTCCACAGGGGACTCGCACCCCCGAGCTGCTGGTCATGTCGCGCGCACACCCGGCGTGAACGTCTCCGCTCACCGGGCTCCCATCGTCCAGCCGTCGGGGCGCACGCCGAATCGCCAGTGGGCGAACAGGCCCGGCTGGCGCCTTGCGACGTCAGCGATGAACCTGCGCGCTCGCCGGGGACGGCGGCGCAGCCGCTTGTATTTCCGCATGGCCCACCTCACGAGCGTCTCGTTGAAGTGGCGGAAGACCGGATACAACATGGACTTGTAGAAGCGCCCGTAGTAGTTGATCCAGCCCTGGAGCTGGCGGTTGAACATCAGCGCCAGGTCCGTGAGGGTCTTGTCCGAGCGAAGATGCACGCGCCAGCTGCGCATCTCGCGCCGCAGCCGCGTCTTCGCCTCGCCTGAGACCGCCGGAGAAAAGTTCACGAAGTGCTTCCCGAACCTGTTCTTCGACAGCCGCGGGCGGAACGTATACGAGAGGAAGTCGAACGACGTGTGCTCGTAGGAGCCGCGCCGATCGTCGTCCTTGCAGTACACGATGCGGGTCTTCTGCTCGTTGAGCTCAAGCCCGCACTCCGCCAGCCGCGCAGCGATCGCAGCCCACAGCTTCCGGGCCTGCGCTTCGCTTCGGGCGTGGACGATGATGTCGTCGCAGTAGCGCTCGAACGGGACCGCCGGGAACGTCCTAGCCATCCAGAGGTCGAACGCGTAGTGCAAGAACATGTTGGCCAGCAACGGCGAGATCGCCGACCCCTGAGGGGTTCCGCGATCGCGCTCGACCAGGCTGCCGTCCTCGCGTTGCAGCGGCGCTTTGAGCCACCGCTCCACGTACAGCAGGATCCAGCGCTGGTCGGTGTGATGAGCTACCGCCTTCAGGGTCAGCTCCCACGAGACGCTGTCGAAGAACGACTTGATGTCCATGTCTAGAACCCAGTCGTTGCGCCAGCAGCGCTCCCGGCACACGCGCAACGCGTCATGCGCCGAACGGCCCGGCCGATACCCGTAGGAGTCCGCATGGAACACCGGCTCCACGCCGGGCTCCAGGCACCCGCGCACGACCGTCTGGGCGATCCTATCCGCCACGGTCGGCACCCCTAGCGTTCTTGAGCTGCCGTCCCGCTTCGGTATCTCCACCGCGCGCACCGGCGGCGGGAAATAGCTTCCCGACGAGAGCCGATTCCAGAGCTTGTACAGGTTCCCATGCAGGTCCTGCTCGAACTCCGCCATCGACTGCTCATCCACGCCGGCGCCGCCCTTGTTCGCCTTGACCCTCCGATAGGCCTCCCAAACGGCCCACTTGGAGATCTCAAACGACTTCAGCTTCGGCTCGCTCACCCGGCTCCTCCCACGTCCCCGCGGTTGACCGCCAAGCTCACCAGGACGACCCTTCCCCTTCGCTCCAGCCCCATTACAGGGCCTTCATCGCTACTACGGTCAGGTCCGCCCCTGTGCCCCGCATCACTACTCTCCCCCTCGCAGATCTGCTGCTCGGGGTTCTCGCTCCAGACGGCCGGCCGCAGGCCACAACCGCTCCACTGACCGGCCGTCCCATCGGGGCGACAGGTTCCCGAGTTCCGCACCAGAGCCCGGATCACGCTCGCGCCACCATCCATGCCGGACACCCGCCTGGCCAGTCAGCAGGCTCCCGCCAGGCTGATCCCGGGGCAATGACTCGACCCCGGTTTTGGATGTCGCCGATACGCTTTCGACACTTCATCGGTGGTTCGCTTCCGCTCGCCTTCGTGATCCACACCTGACGCGCTCATCGGCGCGCCTTTTCCGCGACGCTCAGCACCCCGGCTCTTGACCGGCGCACCTCGCGGTGGTTTGCGACCTCCGCCTGTACGGCGGTCGCGGAGGGCCAACCTCCATCTCTCGTGCAGCACCGCATCCGTCGGTATCGCCTTCTACATCGATCCTCCTTCAGCGTTCTCGGCACACAATCATCGGCATACCTGATCAGCACCGGGCAGCCCGGCATCGCCACGTACCGGCCACGGCCGTTGGTGGCGTAACGGGCTCCGGCGGCCTGCTCCATCCCGTGCAGGGCGACGTTTAACAGCAGCGGGCTGACGACACCGCCTTGAGGAACGCCGTCCTCCGTGCGGTGAAGCCGACCTTGTTCGACCACGCCAGCCTTCAGCCACGCTCGGACCATTCCCTTGGCGGGGAACGTGCCGAGCATCGTCTGAATGTGGTCGTGACCGATGAGGTCGAATGCCGATGCCAACTCTGCGTCCAGCACCCACAGGCGTTTCGGGCGTCTGCCCTTGACGACCTCGTAGACAGCCTGGATCGCGTCATGGCAACCACGGCCGGGCCGAAATCCATAGGACCTCGGCTCGAACTTGGCCTCCCACTCGGGTTCCAGCGCGTTGACGACCCGTGCCTGATGGCACCGGTCGGCGATCACGGGGATTCCTAATGGTCGGCGCTTGGTGCTGCTGCCCCTCTTCGGGATGTACGCGCGCCTGACGGGCATGGCCTTGAACGGCTCAGTCA
>JBIOWP010000043.1:0-5801 GCA_044868695.1 bacterium | reverse complement strand
CCGCATTGGTGGCGGTGATGCCGCCGGTGGGCACGAGCGGGATATCCGCCAGCGGGCTGAGGATCAGCCGGATGTAGTCGGCGCCCATAGGCGAGGCGGGGAACACCTTCACCATGGCCGATCCCTGGTCGAATGCCTGCTCGATCTCAGCCGGCGTCAGGGCGCCGGCGATGATCGGAAGCCCGCTGCGGGCGGCCGCTTCGATGACCTCCGGCCGCAGCGACGGGGTGACCAGAAATTGCGCTCCCGCGTCCGCGGCGCGCACGGCCGACTCGACACTCCGGACCGTGCCGGCGCCGACCGCGACCGACCCACCGTACTGGCGGCACAGCGCGGTGATCGCGGCAAGGGCGTCGGGGGAGTCGAGCGTGACCTCGATGACGGGGATGCCCTCCGCGGCCAGGACGGCGGTGCTGCGCAGCAGCGTCGCCTGAGTCACCCCGCGCGCGATCGGCAGCACGCCGATGCGGCGGATGACGTCAATGGGGGCTGTGGTGACCGTTACCATCGTTGCGGACTCTACCGCCGAGTCAGGGTCGTCCGCGGCGCTGTGGACCGGTAGCCGAGCGCTTCGGAGATCTTTCGTGCGGCCTGCTGGACCAGGGTCACGTATTCCGCGACGCGATGCCGGTCCATGGCCGCGGCCACCGACGTGACGCTCAATGCCGCGACCGTCCTGCCGGTGTGGTCGGAAATCGGCGCTGCCGCGCACTGGATCAAGTCCTCGTGTTCTCCGGTGTCGAGCGCGTACCCTTGCTGCCGGATCAACGCGCAATGATCGCGCAGCTCCTTCGGGGACGTGATGGTTTTTGAGGTAAACCGCCGCAGACCCCGGCGCTCGATGACCTCGCTGAGCGCGGCATCGGGCAGGTACGCCATCAGGACCTTGCCCAGCCCGGTGCAGTGCGCCGGCGCCCTCCGCCCGACCTGTGAGTACATGCGCACGCGGCGCGTGCTTTCGATCTTGTCGATGTACACGACTTCACCTTCGTCCAGGATTCCGAGATGCACGGTCTCCCCGCAGGCGCGGTGGATCTCCTCCAGATAGGGGCGGGCGGTCCGGCGGACCTCCATCGTGTTGACGACGAGGCTGCCCAGTTCAAAGAGTGGGAGACCGAGCCGGTACCGCCTGGACGCCTCATCTTGCAAGACGAACCCGGCCTGCTCCAGGGTCCCCAGCAGGCGGTGAACGGTGCTCTTGTGCAGCCCGACTGCGCGGCCCAGCTCGGAGACGCTCAACTCCGGCGCGCCGGAGGCAAACGTGCGCAGAATCGCCAGGGCCCGCTCGACCGACCGGATGCCGGCGGTCTTGGCGGGGCGATGCGGTCGAGGCTGGTCTCGAGTTTGCACCGGGATGGGGTCTCCTCGGCTGGAATACTTCTGCTGGCTCGTTTCAATCCCTATGATACCCGTTCCACTCTGCGAGACGTAGGAGGCAGGTTCCGGCTTTCTGCCTGCCAAAGCTTCCTCTCTAAAGAATCTCCGTTTTGCCTGATGGTACCCTTGTCTCCGGCCGCTGCTGCGGCGCCGGGTGGAACTGTCATGGACGTGCTGCGCATGTACATCGGAGGGCGCTGGGTCGACGGCATCTCCGGCGCAAGGTTCGAGGCGCGCAGTCCCGCCACCGGCGAGGTCATCGCGACACTTCCGGAAGGGACGCGCGACGATGCGCACCGGGCCATCGCCGCCGCCCGCGAGGGTGCCGCCCGCCTGGCCCGGATGTCGGTGTGGGATCGCGCGCGGCTGTGCGCGCGGGTCGCCGACGTCCTGGAACGCCGCAGAGAAGACCTCGCCAGGGTCCTGGCGTTGGACCAGGGCAAGCCCTTCTACTCAGAGGCCCGGGCGGAGGTCGAGGCGACGATCACTGGCTGGCGCAACGCCGCCGACCACGTGAAGTGGTTGGAGACGCCGGTCACCCCCGTCGAAGATCCGTTCAAGCGGGTCATCAGCATCCGCCAGCCGCGCGGCGTCTACGCCGTCATCACGCCGTGGAATTTTCCGCTCAATATCCCTACCGAGTACCTGGCCCCCGGGCTGGCCGCGGGCAACGCCATGGTGTGGGTGCCGGCACCGACGACGTCTGTCGTGGCCGTGACCCTGATGACGTGTCTTGAGGAAGCCGAAGTGCCTCCTGGAGCGATCAACCTGGTTACGGGGCCCGGGCCGGTGGTCGGCGATGAGATCGTCGCCCATCCCGGGACCGATGCGGTGGCGTTCACCGGCAGCAGCGCCACCGGCGAATCGATCGCCCGGCGCGCGGCCGGTAAGCCGTTGTTGTTGGAGCTGGGCGGGAACGGGCCCACCCTGATCCTCGACGATGCCGACCTGGAGCGGGCGGCGCAGGCGACGGCGTTCGGCAGCTTCTTCAACGCCGGGCAGGTCTGCTCCGCGGCTGAGCGCATCCTGGTGCACGGGCGGGTGCACGATGAGGTCGCCGGCCGCCTGGTGGACCGCGCGAAGCGCATCCGGGTGGGGGATCCGTTCGATCAGCAGACCGAGATGGGACCGCTCAACAACGCGCCGGTCGCCGAGAAGACCGACCGTCATCTGGCCGATGCGGTGACGCGCGGCGCGCGAGTCCTCGCCGGGGGGGGCCGCGCGCGGGGCCTGCCGACCGACCTGTATTACCAGCCCACGGTACTCACCGGCGTGGCCCGCGATTCGCTGATCAACCGCGAGGAAACGTTCGGCCCGGTCGCGCCGCTGGCGCCGTTCGAGCGCGACGAGGACGCGCTCGAGTGGGCGAACGACAACACCTTGGGACTCGTGTCCGCGGTGTTCACGCGCGACCTGAGCCGGGCCTTCTGGTTCGCCGAGCGGCTGCGGACCGGGATCGTGAATGTGAACGATTCCACCAACTACTGGGAGCTCCACATCCCGTTTGGGGGCGTGGCAGGGAAGCGCAGCGGGATCGGCCGGCTGGGAGGCCGGCACACCCTCCAGGAGATGACCGACCTTCGGACGATCTGTCTCGATGTGAGACGGCCCGGAAGCGAGTAGGGGAAGCCTGGGAGGGAAGGGGTGGGAAAGCGGCGGGAGCGGCTGTTGCGTCGAAAGAGCAGCTCTGAAGGAAACTACGTGGTGGAGGGGAGAGCGATGCGCAAACGGACGCATGACCCCGGCGGGCCCGGAACAGCGGTGACCCGGCGGGACTTCCTCAGAATCGCCGGCACCGGCGCGGCGTACGCCGCGCTCGGCGGGGCGGGGATCCTGTCGCTGCCGCGGGCGGTCCTGGCCGGCCCCACGGTCATCAACCTGAACTTCACCGTCTGGAGTTACAGCATTGATACCATTCAGGACAACATCAAGAAGTTTCAGACAGCGTACAACGGGGCGATTACGGTCAAGCTCAACGACGTTCCCTGGCCGCAGTACCATGAGACGATGGTCAACCGCCTGAGCAGCAAGACCGCGCTGCACGTGCTCTACAACGGCGGGGACTGGCTGCCGGAGTTTGCCCGGGCGGGGTGGGTGGTGCCGCTGGAGGACTACTTCCCGCGGGCGAAGTCGTACTATGCGAAGAAGATCGTCGGCTACGCGCTGCAGGACATGACGTACAACGGAAAACTCTACGGCCTGCCGTACTACGCCGACATCACAACGTTCCAATACAACGCGGCGATTCTCAAGGCCATGGGGATCGCCAACCCGCCGGCGACCTGGGAGGAGCTGACCGACCAGGCGAAGTTCCTGCGGGGAAAGGGGATCGAGTCCCCCATGGCGTTCGAATTTGCGGCGGCGCTGCCGACGACCTACGACAACTTCACGGCCATGATATTCGGCCGCGGCGGCGAGTGGTTCGACAAGGACCTCAATCCGATCTTTGAGCAGCCTAACAGCGCCGCGCGGGCGCAGCTGGCCTGGCTGGCCGACTCGGTCCGCCAGAAGCTGGCCACAGTCCTGCCCCACGAAACCGACGTGGTGAAGGCGCTCAACACCGGCCGGCATGTCTACACGGTTCTCTGGAACTACAACCTGGCCGAAGCGAACAACAAAGCCGTCTCCCCGCGCGCCGGGCAATTCAAGGTGGCCCTGATGCCGGGATCGTCCCACGAGACGCAGGGGCAGTGCAAGTTCTACAATCTCACCCGGTATGCCGCGGACCAGGGTTCCGGGGTCGTGGATGCCTGCTTGAAGTTCATCGAGTATTTCGGCGGCGAACATCAGGGGCAGTACGCGATTGCCAAGCGGTGGGCGGTGGAGAAAGGCCTCGGGTTCGGCCAGCTGCCGCTGTTTGAGGACGCCGACGTCAAGAAGTCGTTTGGCCAGTGGATTGATTTCGACATGTTCAAGGCGCAGGCGGCCAAGGCGCGCGCGCGCCGCCATGCCGTCTGGGAGGGTATCTTCGGGGAGTTTGCGCGGGTGCAGCTGGTCCGCGCGATCAGTGGAGAGACCTCCGTGGATTCGGCCATCGGCGCGATGGCGCAGAAGGTGAAGGAACTCAAGGCGCAGTTCAAATAGGCGGAGTGGCCAGGAGCCGCAAGCCGGAGACCGGGATCGCGTACGCGCTGGCCGGCGGCGCGCTCCTGGCCGTCGCCCTCTTCACGCTGTACCCGGTCGGGTACGCGCTGGTCGGCAGCCTCTATACTCTGTCGCCCATTCTGCCCTCGTCGTTTGCCGGGCTGACAAACTACGGGCTCATCTTCGGCAGCCCCTACTTCGGCTTCGCGCTGCGGACGACCGCGGAGTTCGCGCTGGCCACGGTGCCGGCGACGGTCGTCCTCGGCCTGCTCGTTGCCGTGCTGCTGAGCCGCCCCTTCCGCGGTGCCACGCTGGTCAAGGTCGCGATCCTGCTGCCGTGGACGATTCCCGCGGCGACGGCGGGGGTCATGTGGAAAGGGATGTTCGCCGACTCCTGGGGCGCGATCAACGGGGTGTTGTACCGGCTGGGGATCATCGGAGATTACGTGTCCTGGCTGACGACCCCGGACTTGGCCTTCGGCGCGACCGCTCTGGCCCAGGTGTGGGCGCAGTTCCCCCTCGCCGCGGTGCTGCTCCTGGCGGCGATGCAGGCCATCCCCGATGAGCTGTATGAGGCCGCGTCCCTGGACGGCGCCGGCGGCGTGCGGTCGTTTTGGGCCGTCACGCTACCCCACATCCGGCCGATGCTGCTGGTCGTCGCGCTATTTGAGATCCTGGTCGCCCTGACGGCCTTTGACCTGATCTTCGCCCTGACCGGCGGTGGTCCGGGGACCGTCACCACGGTGCTGAGTTACTTCATCTGGGCGGAGACGTTCAAGATGCTCAGTTTCGGGAAGGGCCTGGCCCTGGCCGCCATTATCGCCGCGCTGGCGGGAGTGGTGATCGTGGCGATGATGAGGTTGATGCCCCGCGAGGCGCTGCTGGGAGAGGCGCGGTGAGGCGCGGGCGCCGCGATCGGCTGTTCCTGGTCGCCGCCGCGGCCGGCCTCCTCGCGTTCACACTGGCTCCGTTTGTCTGGGTGACGCTGTCCGGCTTCCTGCCTGAGGTTGCCATCCTCACGTTCCCGCCGGAGTGGCTGAAGTTCGGCGTGATCGTCGACAACTATCGCTACATCTTCACGGGGGAAGTCCCGCGCGCGTACGAGGTGGGCGGGCAACTGCGGCGGATGATCTCCGAGGAAGTACGGGCCGTCCCCCGGGCGGCCGTAAACAGCAGCCTGGTCGCCCTGGGCACGCTGCTGTTGAACTGGGTGCTTGGCGCGCCGGCCGCATACGCCTACGCGCGCATGCGCTTTGCGGGAAAGGCGGCGACGTTCTACTTCATCACCGCCAGCCGTCTCATCCCGGCTGCGGCCCTGGCGGTGCCGTACTACCTGATTG
>JBIOWP010000042.1:0-25796 GCA_044868695.1 bacterium | reverse complement strand
GCGGCCCAGAAGCACCTCACTTCTCCCCCCGCTTCACGTCGCCGTGCTGGAGGCAGACCGCATCGTCCCAACGCTGGGGCACCTGTTCCAGCGCGTCGGCCGCCCGCTCCCCTCGGCGCTCACCTTCATCACCGGCCCCAGCCGGACCGCCGACATCGAGTTGACACCCGTCCAAGGCGTCCACGGTCCGGTTGAGGTCGTCGTGTACCTCCTGACATAGCGCCATCCGGTTCCGGTCCCTGGTCCCCTATAATGGGGCTACGATGGTCCACGCCGAGCTGGTGGCCCGCCTGCAAGAAGTCGTCGGTCCCGCCCATGTCCTCTCTCGCCCCGAAGACGTCGTCGTCTACGAGCAAGATGCGTTTCTTGTCGCCCGCGCGCTGCCGGAACTCGTCGTGCTTCCCGCCTCCACCCATGAAGTCGCCGCAGTCGTGCGCCTGGCCCGCGACGCGGGCGTACCCATCGTCGCGCGGGGCGCCGGCACCGGTCTCAACGGCGGCTCGATCCCTGTCCGCGGCGGCCTGATGCTCGTCTTGACCCGTATGAATCGGATCATCGAGATCGACCCGCAGAACCGCGTGGCCGTCGTGGAGCCCGGCGTGGTCAACGTGCAACTGACGGTGGAGGCATCGCGATTCGGGCTGTTCTACGCGCCGGATCCCGGCAGCCAGAGCGTCTCCACCATCGGGGGGAACGTCGGCAACAACGCGGGCGGGGCGCACTGTCTCTCGTACGGCGTCACCGGCAACCACGTGCTGGCGATGGAGGTGGTGCTGCCGTCGGGCGAGATCACGTGGGTGGGGCATCGCAGTGTTGATCCGCCCGGGTACGACCTCGGCGGCGTGATTGTGGGTTCCGAGGGGACGCTGGGCGTGGTGACGGCGATCGTCGTCAGGCTCCTGCGGAAGCGCGAGGGCGTGCGCACCGTGCTCGCCGTCTTCGACACGATCGATGACGCCTCGCAGACGGTGTCGGACATCATCGCCGCGGGGATCGTGCCGGCGGCGATGGAGATGATGGACGGTGTCGTAATGGCGGCGGTGGAGGCGGCCATCCACGCCGGCTATCCGGAAGACGCGGGCGCCGTGCTGCTCATCGAAGTGGAGGGTCCGCCCGAGTCGCTGCCCCGCCAGATCGACCGGATCGCGGCGATCTGCCGCACGCACGCCCTGCGGCTGCTGCGCACCGCGGAGACCGATCAGGAACGCCTGCTGCTCTGGAAAGGGCGGAAGGAGGGAGCCGGCGCGCTGGGCCGTCTCGCGCCGTCCTACTACCTGCACGACGGCGTCGTGCCGAGGACGAAGCTGCCCGACGTGATGCGCCGGGTCGCCGCGATCGGCAAGGCGCACGACCTGCGCATCGGCAATCTCTTCCACGCCGGCGACGGCAACCTGCATCCCATCATCCTGTTCAACCCGCGCGAACCCGGCATGATCGAGCGGGTCGTGCAGGCAGGAGAGGAGATCCTCCACGCCTGCGTGGAGGCGGGGGGCACGATTACAGGCGAACACGGCGTGGGAATCGAAAAGCGTGAGTACATGCGCTGGCTGTTTACCGACGCCGACCTACTGGCGATGCAGCGCGTCAAGCGCGCGTTTGACCCGGCCGGCATCATGAATCCCGGCAAGCTCTTTCCGGAGGGGACGCCGCCCTCGGTGACCCTCAGGCCGGTCGCGGCGGGTGGGATGTGGACCTGAGACACGAAACAACGGGAACCGGGAGCCGGGAGCCGAAACGACGAGTGGAGCCTGAATGTCGGATCCCTGATCCCGGATCCCTGATCCCGTAGGGGTAAGACACGTGGCGACTTCAACGAACAGGGACAGTCTGGTGCGCGAACTCAGGCACGTTGTCGGGGACGAGCATGTCCTCGTTGAAAAGGAGGACGTGATCGTCTACGAGCAGGACGGCTCGATTATGCAGGTGATGCCGGAGGTCGTCGTCCTCCCCGCGGATACGGCTGAAGTCGCGGCGGTGGTGCAGGCGGCGAAACGGGCGAACGTACCGATCGTGCCGAGAGGCTCGGGGACGGGGTTGGCCGGCGGGGCGGTGCCGGCCGAGGGTGGCGTGATCATCTCGCTCGCGCGGATGAACCGCATCCGCGAGATCGATCTGCCCAACCGCCTCTCGGTCGTCGAGCCGGGGGTCATCAACCAGGACGTCAGCAAGGCCGTCGCTTCCGGCGGCTGCTTCTACGCGCCTGACCCCAGCAGCCAGGCAGCCTGCTCCATCGGGGGCAACGTCGCCAACAACTCCGGCGGTCCGCACACGCTGGCCTACGGCGTGACCACCAACCACGTGCTGGGCATTGAGGTGGTCCTCGACGACGGCCGAGCGGTCTGGCTGGGCGGGCGCGTGCCTGATGTTCCCGGCTACGATCTCTGCGGCGCGTTCGTCGGGTCCGAGGGAACGTTAGGCATCGTGACCACGGCGGTCGTGCGGCTGATGCGGATCCGCGAAACGGTGCGGACGCTGCTGGCCATCTTCGACCGCATGGACGCGGCGACACAGACGGTCGTGGCCATCACGGCGGCCGGCGTTGTGCCCGCCGCGCTGGAGATGATGGACCGGCTGACGATCGAGGCCGTGGAGACCGGCGCGCCGGTCGGGTATCCCCGCGATGCGGAAGCCGTCCTGTTGGTGGAGCTGGAGGGCGTGCGCGAGTACACGGAGCGGGGGGCGGCTCTGGTCCAGGCCATCTGCTCCCGGCACGGCGCGCGCGAGGTCCGTCTCGCGCAGAATGACGCGGAGCGGCAGCGCCTGTGGAAAGGCCGTAAGGGCGCGTTCGGCGCGCTGGGGGCGCTCGCGCCGAACTACTACGTGCAGGACGGCGTCGTACCGCGCAGCCGGCTGCCGGAGATCATGGCGCACATCGCGGCGATCAGCGCCCGGTACTCCCTGCGCATCGCCAACGTCTTTCACGCCGGCGACGGCAATCTGCATCCAAATATCTTGTTTGACATGCGCACGCCGGGAGAGCTGGACCGGGTCGTGGAGGCCGGCGCGGACATCCTGCGCGCCTGCGTGGCGGCCGGCGGCAGCATCACCGGCGAGCACGGCATCGGGCTGGAGAAGAAGGCGTACATCGAGATGCTGTTTTCCGCCGCCGACCTGGACGCGATGGCCAGGATGCGCCGCGCGTTCGACCCCGACGGGCGCTTCAACCCCGCCAAGATGTTCCCGACGCCCATCACCTGCGCCGAGATGCGGCGCGCGCCGGCGAAAATCCCGGCGGGGTTGTGGATCTGATGGCGACCCCCGGCGCGGTGCTGAATATTCCGGAGCTGGACCAGTGCGTGCACTGCGGCCTGTGCCTGAACCACTGCCCGACCTACCGCGTCACGCAGCTGGAGCCGGAGTCCCCCCGCGGCCGCATTCACCTCGTGCGCGCGGCGGCCGAAGGTCGCATCGAGCCCAACGAGCGGTTCGGCGAGCACATCTACCTGTGCCTGATGTGCCGGGCGTGCGAGACGGCGTGCCCGTCGGGCGTGCACTACGGCCGCATCGCCGAAGCCGCGCGTGAGGTGCTCGGGCCGCCGGGATCGCCCCTGGCGCGGTGGCTGGCCCGTCTGGCCTTCACGCAGCTGTTCCCGTTCCCAGGCCGGCTGCGGTTGGCGGCGAGGCTGCTGCGCTTCTATCAGCGCTCGGGGCTGCAGTGGCTGGCCCGCCGCGTGCTGCCGCGCCGCCTGCGCCAGATGGAAGCGATGCTGCCGCCGGTCCCGCCGCATTTCTTTGCGCCGGATGCCGATGTCTTACTCGCGATCGGCGCGCGGCGCGCGCGTGTGGCGCTGCTGTCGGGCTGCGTGATGAGCACGTTGTTTGCGGAGATCAACGACGCCACGGTCCGCGTCTTGCGGCGGAACGGCTGCGAAGTGGTCATCCCCCGCGGCCAGGTGTGCTGCGGCGCGCTCAACGTTCATAACGGAGAGACGCGGGCGGCCAGGTCCATGGCCCGGCGCAACATCAGCAGCTTTCTGGATGCAGGGGTGGACGCGATCATCGTCAACGCGGCTGGGTGCGGGGCGGCGATGAAGGAGTACGGGCACCTGCTGCGCGACGACCCGGACTACGCTGAGCCGGCGGCACGCATGGCGGCGCTGGTGAAGGACGCCGGCGAGTACCTGGCCGGCCTCGGGCTGGTGCCGCCGTCGCAGCGGGTCGAGATGACCGTCACCTACCAGGATCCCTGCCACCTGGCCCATGGGCAGAAGGTGCGCGCGCAGCCTCGGCAGCTGCTGGCCGCCATCCCCGGGCTCCGGCTGCTCGAGATGGAAGGGTCGGACCGTTGCTGCGGCAGCGCCGGCATCTACAACATCACCCACCCCCAGATGTCCCAGGAGTTGCTCACGGAGAAGATGGCCGCGGTCGCGCGCACCGGAGCGCAGGCGATCGTCGCTCCCAACCCCGGGTGCATGCTGCAGCTGCGCTTCGGCGCGACGCAGTACGGTCCAGGGCTGCCCGTCTATCATCTGATGGATTTGCTGGATCGAGCTTACGAACAGGAAACGCGATGATCTCAACGGTAGATGCGCTCAGCCATCGGTTGGAGTCCGAGTTTGGCCCGGCCGCCGTTGAGTATTCGCCGGACGGCCTTGCCGGGTACGTGGTCGACGACAAGATCCCGAAGGTCCGCTGCAGCCCCAGCGATCCTGACCAGATCGGCAACGTCCTGCGGCTGTGCGCCGAAGCGAAGGCCTCAGTCATCCCCTGGGGCGGCGGAACGGCGATGCACTGGGGCAACGTGCCGGCCGGCGCCGACGTGGTGCTGAGCCTGGAGCGGCTGCATGCGCTCGTCGAGCACGACGACGCCAACCTGACCGCCACCGTGCAGGCAGGAATGCCCGTCACAGCGTTTCAGGAGCTCCTTGACCGTGGGAGACAGTTTCTCGCCATCGATCCGCCGCTGCCGCACCGGGCCACGATCGGCGGCATGGTGGCCGCCAACACGAATGGCCCGCGGCGGATGCTGTACGGCGGGGTGCGCGATCTGGTCATCGGCATGAAGATGGTGCTGGCGTCGGGAGAGCCGATCAAAGCCGGCGGCAAGGTCGTGAAGAACGTCGCCGGCTATGACATGTGCAAGCTCTTCGTCGGATCCCTTGGGACGCTTGGGGTCATCACCGAGGTCACCTTCAAGATGGCGCCCCTCCCAGAAATGGCAGCGACCGTGGCAGCCGTCGGCTCGCCGGAACAGGCCGCCCGCCTGGTCGAGTCGCTCTCGGCGTCTCCCTTGCTTCCGGCCGCGGTGACCGTCCTCAACGGCGCGGTCGCTTCGGCGGCGGGGCTTGCGGCGGCACCGGCCGCCGTCCTCGTGTGGGCGGAGGGGTTTTCGGAGTCGGTGACGCGCCATGTGGCAGATGTGCAGAAGATGGCGGCCGCATCCGGCATGCGCGCGACGGCGCTGGACGCGGATGCCCACCACGTCGTGTGGGACCGCGTCCGGGACTTCGCGGCCGGCGGCGCACCGGCGCTCTTTCGCGTGACCGTGCCGCAGGCGGGCGTGATGCCCGTGCTGTTCTCGATCGACCGCCTCGCGGACGGCGGACCGGTCCGGTACCTCGCGCATGCCGGCGCGGGCACGGTCTGGCTCGCGCTCGACGACCCGGCCACGGCGGCCGCGTGGTTCCCCAAACTGATCTCGCTGGCCGGTGAACACCAGGGTCACGCGGTGCTCGCGGCCGCGCCACCGCCGGTCAAGGCCGCGATGGATGTGTGGGGGCCGCCGCCGCCGGGCCTGGCGATCATGCGCGAGCTAAAACGTCAGTTCGATCCCCTCGGCGTCCTGAACCCGGGGCGCTTCGTCGCCGGATTGTAGGCTGCATGTCCGGCCGCGTCGTCCTGTCGCTCGCGATTCACAACCACCAGCCCGTCGGCAACTTCCCGGACGTCTTTGAAGCGGCCTACCGCCAGGCGTATCGTCCCATGCTCGAGGCGCTGGAACGCCATCGGGGCATCCGCCTCGCCCTGCACTACAGCGGCCCGCTCCTGGACTGGCTGGATGACACCCACCCTGAATTCTTTCCGCGGGTGTGCGCGCTCGTGGAAGGCGGCCAGATCGAGCTCATGACCGGCGGATACTATGAGCCGATCCTGGCGAACATCCCCGATCGCGACAAAGACGGACAGATCCGCAAACTCACCGGCTATCTGGCCCGGCGGTGCGGCGCCAGGCCGGCGGGGTTGTGGCTGGCGGAGCGTGTGTGGGAACCGTACCTGCCCAAGCCGCTCGCGGCGGCCGGCGTGGAGTACACGATTGTCGACGACACGCACTTTCTCGCCGCGGGCATGCCGGAGGAGGTGCTGACCGGCTACTTCGTCACGGAAGAAGAGGGCGCCACCCTCAAGATCTTTCCCAGCCGGAAGCGGCTGCGGTATCTGATCCCGTGGCAGTCGCCGGATGAGGTGCTCGGCTACCTCCGCACGTTTCTTTCCCCGGATCCCAGATCCCGGATCCCGGATCCCGTCTTAGTCATGGGCGACGACGGAGAAAAGTTCGGGCTGTGGCCGGGGACCCACGCGCTGTGTTGGGAGCAGGGTTGGGTTGAGTCCTTCTTCCGTGCGGTCGAGTCCGCGGGGGACTGGTTGGTGACGATGCCCCCCGGCGAGGCGGCGGCGTTGCCGGCCGCGGGACGCGTCTATCTGCCGGCGGCTTCCTACGAGGAGATGCTGGAGTGGTCGGGCGGATTCTGGCGCCAGTTCCTGGTCAAATATCCGGAGATTAACACGATGCACAAACGGATGCTGCGCGTCAGCCGCAAGGTCCACGCCATGCGGCCGGGCCCACGCGCCCGGCAGGCGCTGGACGACCTGTGGGCCGGGCAGTGCAACTGTCCATACTGGCACGGTGTGTTCGGCGGCATTTACCTGCCGCACATCCGCCGCGCCACGTTCGCCCACCTGATTGCCGCGGAGGCGCAGGCCGACGCGGGCCGGCGGCCCACCACCGAGGTCGCCGACCTGGACGGCGACGGCGCAGACGAAGTGGAGCTGGCGTCTCCGGCGATGGTCGTGGTCGTCGATCCCGCCGACGGGGGCGGCGTCGTGGAGTGGGACTGGCGCGCGGAGCGGATCAACCTGGTCAATATCCTGTCCCGGCGCCCCGAATCGTATCACCGCCAACTGCTGGAGCGGGGCACCGGTGAGCCGTCGTCGGGGGTCGTGGAGACGATTCACACGACCCGGGTCCGGGTCAAGGAACCCGGACTCGACCGTTTGCTGGTCTACGACCGGTACCGCCGCGCCGGGTTCCTCGAGCACGTCCTCGACCCCCAGGCCACGCCGGACGCGTTCGCGCGCGGAGAGGTGGTCGACCGCGAGGGCGCGGCCGCCAGCCCGTACCGGGCGAAGGTGCTCCACACACGCGACGCCGTCGCGGTGACGCTGCGTCCCGACAGCGGCACAGCGGGAGAGAGGCAGACGGCGCCGCTGATCACGAAACGCCTGACCGTCGGCGCCCGCACACCGCGTCTGACGGCGGCCTTTTTGGTGGAGAATCCCGGAGAGTCCGCGCTGGACATTCGCTTCGGCGTGGAAACGGTCTGGGCGATCACCGATCCGAGTGCCCCGGTCGCCATCGACGGGCAGATGGCGCCGGCCCGGGAGACCCGGCAGGTGCAGAACGCCGGGCGGATCGTGCTCTCCGACTGGGGATGGAAGCGGGTTGTCACAGTGACGTTTCCTGAGGCGGAGGTGTGGCTGCATCCGCTGGAGACGGTCTCGAACTCGGAAGCCGGCTTCGAGCGGATCGTCCAGGGGCTGGTGTGCCTGTGCGTGTGGGCGGCCCGGGTGGCGCCCCAGGGGTCGTGGCAGGTGAAGTTGCACTGTGATTTGGAATAACAGAGAAGAGAGGGAGGGATGCTCATGACCGGACGCAGCCGATGGTCACAGGCCGGACTCGGCGCGATCGCCTGGATCGTCATCATCGTGGTGGTCGTCGCCCTGGCCGGCGGTCTGTACTCCTACACACGCCGCACCGGCGTGCTGCCCGGGCAGAAGGTGGGCGGGACGGTGACGGTCTTGGGCGTCTGGGGCGGCGGGGAGCTGGAGAGCTTCCTGGCGATGGTGAAGCCCTTCGAGGAACGGACCGGCATCAGCGTGCAGTTCGAAGGGACCCGCGACCTCAATACCGTGCTGACCACCCGCCTGGAAGGCGGGAACCCACCCGACGTTGCCGGGCTGCCGGGACCGGGCCAGATGGCAGAGTTCGCCCGGGCCGGCAAACTGGTCCCGCTGGACGGCGTGGTCGATCTGGGCGCCATGAAAGAGCAGTACGCGCAGAGCTGGATCGACCTGGGGACGGTCGATGGGAAAGTCTACGGGATCTTTGTCAAGGCGGCGCTCAAGGGACTGATCTGGTACAATCCCCAGGCGTTTGCCGCCGCCGGCTTCGAGGTGCCTGCGACCTGGGACGAGCTCCTCGCATTGACGAGCCGCATCGCCGCGGACGGCAAGACGGCATGGTGCATCGGTCTGGAAAGCGGAGCGGCCAGCGGGTGGCCCGCGACGGACTGGATCGAGGACATCATGCTGCGGACCGCGGGCCCCGACGCCTACGACCGGTGGTACCGGCACGACATCGCCTGGACCGATCCGGTGGTCAGGCGGGCGTGGGAACTGTTCGGGACGATCGCGACCAATCCCAAGTCCGTCTACGGCGGGGCGGACGGGGTGCTCACGACGAACTTCGGCGAGTCGCCGTTCCCGATGTTCAACGATCCGCCGAGCTGCTACCTGCACCACCAGGCGACGTTCATCCAGGATTTCATCCAGAAGCAGTTCCCCAACCTGCAGCCCGGTGAGGATTTTGACTTCTTCGCGTTCCCGTCGATCGACCCCGCGGTGCCGAAGGCTGTGGAGGCCGCGGGGGACCTATTCGGAATGTTCCGCGACACGCCGCAGGCCCGCGCGTTGATGAAATACCTGACGACCCCGGAAGCGCAGGCCATCTGGGTGAAGCGCGGCGGGGCGCTGTCGCCCAACCGCAAGGTCAGCCCGGACAACTATCCAGACCCGCTCAGCCGCCGGGCGGCGGAGATCCTGACCTCCGCGGAGGTCGCACGGTTCGACGCCAGCGACCTGATGCCCGAGGCGGTCAACGCCGCGTTCTGGAAAGGCACCCTCGACTACGTGCGCAGCCCGTCGCGGCTGAACTCCATCCTGCAGAACCTGGAGCGGGTGGCGGGGGAAGCGTACAAGAGATAGGGAACGCGGGAACGCGGGAACAAGAAACGGGACGGGGGGTTGCCCGCGTCCCGTTTCCTGTGCGCGCCGGTCAGCGGGACATTGCTTTGTCGTAGCTCTGGCCGACCGCGTCCCAGTTTACGACGTTCCACCAGGCCTTGATGTAGTCCGCCCGGCGGTTCTGGTACTTCAGGTAGTACGCGTGCTCCCACACGTCGAGGCCGAGCACCGGTTTGTTGCCTTCGCTTACCGGTGAGTCCTGGTTGGCCGTGGAGTAGATCTTGAGCTTGCCGCCGCGGTCCAGGGCGAGCCAGGCCCATCCGGATCCGAACCGCGTCATCCCCGCCTGCGCAAACTGCTCCTTGAACGCGTCGAGGCTGTTGAAGGCTCCCTTGAGGGCGTCGGCGAGCCTGCCCTTCGGCTCCTTGCTGCCGCCCGGGGCGATCCAGCGCCACCACAGGCTGTGGTTGAGGTGCCCACCGCCGTTATTGCGCACGGCTGTCTGCACCTCAGAGGGTAGGTCGGACAGACTGCTCAGCAGGTCTTCCACTTCTTTCATGTGAAACGCGGCGTGCTTTTCGAGCGCGGCGTTGAGGTTGTTTACGTACGCCGCGTGGTGCTTGGAATGATGAATTTCCATCGTCTGGGCGTCCAGATGTGGCTCCAGGACGTTGTAGGCATACCCCAGGTCCGGCAGCTTGAACGGATACGGCATTCCACGCCTCCTCTCTCGTCTTGCGACGAGATCCTCTAGTCGTCCCGACCTTCATGATACCGTTGAGCGCCCCTCCCGCGCTACCCCTTCACAGCGCCCGACAGGATGCCGCGCACGAAATACTGCTGCAGCGCGAAGAAGACCAGCATCGGGAGCGCCATCGAGATGAACGCCGCGGCGGTGAGCAGCTGCCAGTTCTGCCCCAGAGAATTCACCAGGTTGCCGACCGTGACCGTCATCGGCGCCACCTGCGGCGTCCCGCCGACGTAGATCAAGGCCACCAGCAGATCGTTCCACACCCACAGGAACTGGAAGATCACGAGGGAGGCGATGGCCGGCACGGCGAGGGGAAGAATGAGACGGAAGAACACCACGAGCGGCGTGGCGCCGTCAATCGAGGCTGATTCCAGCAGGTCTCTCGGCAGCGCCCCCATGAAGTTCCGCAGCAGGTAGATCGCGAACGGCAGGCCGTATCCCGTGTGGGCCAGCCATACCGCCGGGAACGTGCCGACCAGTCCGAGCGTCGTGAACAGCCGCAGGACGGGGATCAATGTCATCTGCAGCGGGATGACCAGCGAGCCGACGACGATCGTGAACAACAGTTCGCGGCCGCGAAAGCGCATCCAGGCGAACGCATACGCGGCATAGGCGGCCACCATGACCGGGATGACGGTGGCCGGGAGCGTGATGAGCAGGCTGTTGAGGAAACTGCGGCCCATGTTGTACGCGCCCAGAACGTCGCGATAGTTCTGCAGCGTGAACGGCCCCGGGGGGACCAGCGCCGTCCACCACCCCGACACCGTGACCAGGCGGGGCGGCCGGAACGAGCTGACCAGCAGGCCCAGGGTGGGGATCAGCCACACCACGCACAGCCCGATGACCACGGCGTGGAGGGGGGCGCGGCGCAGGGCGGCGACGAGCGGATGCCGGGGCCTCGGTCCGGCAGCCGTCATCTCTACCGTCATCGGACCGCTTCCTGCTGGCGGAACCGCCGGATGTTGGCGATCATCACGGGCACCGTCGCCGCAAACAAGATGACGGCGATGGCGCTCGCGCGTCCAAAGTCGCGGAAGGTGAACATCTCCTTGTACATGCGGTTGGCGATCACTTCGGTGTTGAGGTTGCCGTTGGTCATGACGTAGACGACGTCGAACGCCTTCAGGGCGAAGATGACCATCGTTGTGGTGACGACGATGAGCGTGGTGCTGAGGGCGGGGAGGAGGATCTTCCGGAAGACCTGCCATTCGGTCGCGCCGTCAACGCGCGCCGCCTCCAGCAGCTCGGAGGGGATGCCTTTCAGCCCTGCCGAGAGGATGACCAGGCAAAACCCCACCCACACCCACACCGCCACCCCGATGAGGGCCAGGTTATTCAGGCGCAGGTTGACCAGCCAGGCCACCGGCTGACCGTCAGGGATCGCCGCCGTGAGAACCGCATTGAGCAGCCCGATCTGCGGCGCGCCGGCGGGCCGAAACTCATAGACAAACTTCCAGATCACACTCGCGGCCACGAAGGAGATCGCCATCGGCAGGAAGATGATCGATTTGGCCGCGGCCTCGTAGCGCACGCGGTCGGTGAGGACGGCCAGCACCAGGCCGATCCCTACCGTCAGCCCGGTGAAGCACACCAGCCAGAGCAGGTTGTTGCGAAAGGCGAGGAGCATCTCACGGTTCGTAAAGGCGAAGGCATAGTTTTTCACGCCGACGAACGCCGTCGAGCGCGCGTCCAGGAGACTCAGGTAGACGGTGTGGAGCGCCGGGTAGATGAGAAAGACCGCGAGGAACGCCAGCGCCGGCGCCAGCCACAGCCAGGGCCGGAGCGCCCACTGGGTGCGCTCGGGGAGCCGCCGCAGCGCGGACTCAATCGCGGCCGCGTACCCGACCTGGATCGCCGGCACGGCGACGATGGCGATCAACGCGACGAGGGGCATCAGTGCAGCTTCTTGAACTCCGAGTCCCGGACCACCCGCAGGAAACGCCGCCGCGTGCGCCAGCGCCGCAGCAGGACGAGCGGGTTGAGGGAGAACCGTTCGTCCTCGCGCCGCGCCCGCGTCCGCGGAGCCGGTCGCAGTCGCGCGATGTTCCACAACCGGTACCTGCCGGTCCGCGCGTACCACCAGGCCATGCCGCATCCGGCCGCCGCGAAGATTCCGAGCGGGAACTCCGCGGAGAACACGACGAACGCGACCATGACCAGCGCCAGCCAGCGGGCTTCCAGTGGGATGATGAAGTACATCAAGACCCGTTCGTACGGATTGACCGCGGCCCAGGCGACGGTGGCCGCGGCCAGCGGCAGCCAGAGGCCGGTTAGGGCCGTCACCCGGCCGGTCAGCGTCCCGCCCAGCCAGACACTGATCGCTGGCACGACGGCGGACGCGACGAGGAAGACCGTGTAGTCGCGCCACCGCCACGCCCGCTCGAGGCTGCCCCCGAACAGCCAGAACACATAACCCCCGATCAGGAGCCAGAAGATGCTGCTTGAGCCCACCAGCGGATACGTCACGGCGGCCCAGGGGCGGGCCACGAGGTCGTGCGAGACAAAGGCGAGCCGTCCGACCGGGGCGCTTGAGACGAAGGCCAGCAGAAACGTCGCGGCGTTCGATGCAATCAGCGCCCAGGTGATCGGACAGTCGCCGGGCAGACGGGACACACTGGAGCGCAGACTATCTCGCACGGATGAACCTCGCGTGATCTGACTTCACATCGCCGGATGGTCTTTGTCTCATCAACTCTAGCGGTCAGCGCAGGTGCTGGAATGCCATCATCGCGGCGAGCCCCACGGAAAGGACGAAAAACGGTCGCCGCACGAGAACGCTCAGCAGTTCATCGAGAGGCAGCGGCACTCCTTCGGCAGCCAGCATCATGAGCTGAGGCGCAAGCAAGAGGGCGCCGACCGCGCACGAGGCGGCCACAGCGGTGGCTATGACCGGCCCACGCTTGCCGCTGCCCGCGCGTCCAGCCACTTCGCCGATGACGACGCCTGCGAGTAGGCCGAAGAAGATCAGCAAGAACCCGATGGCCGCCCGCCAGACCAGCATGACCGCGCCGGACAGCGCCCCGACCACGACTCCTGCCAGCATCGCCAGCGCGAGCGATTGAGGGCTTACCCGGTACATCGGGGGCAGCGGCGACCGGCCGCATTCCCAGCATTTCATGCCCACGGGGGTCTCGACCATGCAGTCTGGGCAGATCGGCCTGGCGCAGGTTGCACACCTCAGCTCGGTCTCCACAGTTGGGTGAGTGGCGCATCGCATTGATCCCGCTCCGCCTTTGCCTGTTGTCAGCGTACTCCGATGGGACGGATTCCAGCAAGGGTCATGAGTGCTATACTTGATCGAGATGTGTGAGTAGTGCCTGCCGAATCCTCATGTCGGGGAGCGGGGGACGCAAGACTGGGGCGAATCCCGCGCAAATCGCGCGGGTAAGGTACCTCTCGACCTGAGCCCGTCAACTAACCCCGCAGGCAGCGTGAGAGGGCGACCAGGGTTTCGTGTGCCCGGAGTGCCCTTCTCCGGGCGTTTTCGTTTCCAGCCCTCTGGAATTTCCTGCGGGTGGACCACGATCGGGGAACCGGGCGACGAGCTCAGATCGTTTGCTGCAGGCTGGGAGCAGTCAAGGGAGGTGGTGACAGCACCATGACCTTTTTGGAGCTCGAGATCTACGGCAATCCGGTCCAGCGGTGGATGGTTGCCCTGGCCGCGGCCGTCGTCGTCGGGGCGGCCCTGCGCTGGCTGAAAGGCGCCACCGTCCGCCGGCTCCGCGCCCCCACCGGCAAGACCTCCACCGACCTGGACACACTCCTGCTCAATCTGGTCGCGGGCACGAGACCGTTCTTCGTTGTCGTGCTGGCGGTGGCCGCCGGCGCCCAGGTTCTCGCGCTGCCGGCCGGTGTCAGTCGCACGGTCGCCAGTATCGCAGGCATGGTGGTGCTGCTGCAGGTTGGGCTGTGGGGCAATGCCCTGCTCACGTTCGCAGTGTCCCACTACATCCACCAACGGGTGGAACGAGACGCGGCCAGCGTCACGACCATCGCCGTGTTCAGCTTTGTCGCCAAACTGGCACTGTGGACGGTCGTCCTGCTTGTCGCCCTGGACAACGTCGGGGTCAACATCACCGGCCTTGTCGCAGGTCTTGGGGTGGGCGGCATCGCCGTTGCGTTAGCCCTGCAGAACATCCTCGGGGATTTGCTCGCTGCGTTTTCCATTGTGCTGGACCGGCCCTTCAGCGTCGGCGATTTCATCGTCGTGGACGATCTGCTGGGCACGGTAGAGTACATCGGGCTGAAGACGACGCGCGTCCGCAGCCTGTCCGGCGAACAGCTGGTCTTTGCCAACGGCGACCTCCTCAGCAGCCGGATCCGGAACTTCAAGCGAATGGTGGAGCGTCGCGTGGAATTCACCTTCGGAGTGGCGTATGAGACGCCGCCCGACACGCTGGCCGCGATTCCGGCGATGGTGCGGCGGGTGGTCGAGGCGCAGGTTTCCACGCGGTTTGACCGCGCCCACTTCAAAGCGTACGGCGACTTCGCGCTAACCTTTGAGGTTGTCTACTTTGTGCTAAGCCCGGACTATAACGTCTATATGGATCTTCAGCAGGCGATCAATCTGGAGGTGGTCCGCCAGTTCCGGCAGCATGGGATTGAGTTTGCTTATCCCACGCAGACGGTGTACCTGCGCGGAACCGTCGGAGCGCCGGTGCGCGTCGGGAGCCGCCCGTGACGGACGTGGCGGAAGGGCTGTGGCAGACGCTCTCTCGGAACCTGGCCGCCGACGACATCTTCGTCCTGGCTGCCGCCGTCGCCTACGCCGCGGTCTTTTCCGTGTTCCCCCTTCTGATCATTGTGATCGCATTGCTCAGCCTCGTGGTGGACCGCGCCCAGGCGCAGTATGCTGCGATCGCGGCGCTGGGGCCCTACCTTCCGTCCGACGCGCTGACGCTCGTTCGCGACACATTGGACGCGATCGTGCAGACGAGGGGGACCGTCGGAGCGGTGGCCGCGGTGGGCCTGCTGTGGAGCGCGACGACGGTGGCCGGGTCGCTGCGCCGCGCCCTGAACCGGGTGCTCCGGGCGGAGCGGGCGCGCGGCTTCCTGCGCACGAAGATGGTGGATCTGGTCATCGTCCTGCTGGGCGGCGGATTCATTGGGCTGTCGGTGGTCATTCCGATTGTGGCCTCGGCGATGGAGTCCGTGCCGAAGGTGGCGGAAGTGGTCGAGATGCTGCGCGCCACGCGCGGCGTGGCGGTGGTGACGGCGCTGAGCCCGGGCCTGTTTTCCGGGGCAGCCTTCTTCATTATCTACCGCGTGCTGCCCAACGTCCGCCTCGCGTGGAGCAGCCTGCTGGCGGGGACGACCCTGGCCGTGCTGCTCTTTGAGGGCACCCGGCGCGCTTTCTTCTGGTATCTCAGCACGCTGGCGACGTATCCGATCATCTACGGCCCGCTAGCCGGCCTGATCGTGTTCATGGCGTGGGTCTACCTGGTGGCCGTGCTGGTCCTGCTGAGCGCGGAAATCATGTGGCTGATGGAGTCGCGCCGGCGAGGTGCGCTGTGACGGAATCTCCCGCCGCCGCCGTCGCCGGGCTGTTGGGCGACCACCAGATGGTCGTCGTCAGCAACCGGGAGCCGTACGAGCACCGGCGCAGCCGCCGGGGCATCATGGTGCACCGGCCGGTGGGTGGTCTGGCCGCGGCGCTGGACCCGGTCCTGCAGGCGGTGGGCGGGACGTGGGTCGCCTGGGGAAGCGGCGACGCGGACTTTGACGTGACCGACGCCGAGGGGCGGGTGCGCGTGCCCCCGCAGGCGCCGGCCTACACGCTGCGACGCGTGCGGCTCACCGACGACGAAGTCGAAGGCTTCTATTACGGCTACGCCAATCAGGCGCTGTGGCCGCTCTGCCACCTTGCGATGCAGCACGCGCGCTTCCGGCAGCAGCACTGGGAGGCCTACCAGACGGCCAACCGCCGGTTTGCGGAGGCCGCGCTGTCCGGCCTGCGCGCCGATGCCATCGTGTGGGTGCACGACTATCACCTGGCGTTGTGCCCGCGCTACCTGCGCCAGCGGAGGCCGGATGGGTTCGTCATGACCTTCTGGCATATCCCGTGGCCCGCGTGGGACGTGTTCCGTATCTGCCCGCAGCGCGCGGAACTGCTCGACGGCCTGCTGGGCAACGACCTGGTAGGCCTGCAGCACCCCCGCCACGTCGGGCACTTCCTCGAGGCCGCGGAGCGCGAACTCGGCGCGCGGGTGGACCGCGACGAATCCACGGTCGAGTATGACGGCCGTCTCACCCGCGTCCAGGCGTTTCCCATCAGCGTGGATGCGGGCGCGCTGGACCAGCTCGCGCGCTCGGAATCCTGCCAGCAATGGATGTCGCGTCTGCAGCGCCGCTTTGGGCTGGCCGGCCGGCTCGTGGCCCTGGGGCTCGATCGTCTGGACTACACTAAGGGGATCCCGGAGCGGTTCCGCGCACTCGAAGCGCTGTTCCAGCGGACGCCGTCCTACCGTGAGCGGCTGGTGTTCATTCAAAAGAGCGCGCCCAGCCGCACGCAGATCAAGAGCTACCGCGACCTGCAGCGGCGCGTGGAGGATGAGATCGAGCGGCTCAACGCCGCCTACGGCACAGAGCAGTGGCGTCCGATCATCTATCTCCCGGAGCCGCTGCCGCAGGAGGGGCTGGCGGCGCTGTACCGGATGGCCGATGCCTGCGTGGTCAGCTCTCTCGCCGACGGCATGAATCTGGTGGCCAAGGAATTTGTCGCCTGCCAGGTGGACCTCCGGGGCGTGCTGGTGCTGAGCGAGCTGGCCGGTGCGAGGGACGAGTTGCCGTGGGCGGTGCCGATCAACCCGTACGACGCGGAGGGGTTCGCCGAATCGCTGCAGCGCGCGCTGGAGATGGATCCGGAGGAGCGCCAGGTCCGGATGCAGCACCTGCGGACCTATGTGGCCGAACATGACATCTACAGGTGGATGGCCCAGCACCTGCAGCACGTGGGCCACCTCCTGGCCGCGCGCGAGGCCAGCCACTGGCTGCTCGATCACGCCGACCAGATCCGGCCTCGTGTGACCGGCCGGCCGCTGGCGCTGCTGCTCGACTTCGACGGCACCCTGGCGCCGATCGCGCCTTCCCCGGAGCTGGCGGCCCTGCCCGATTCGGCGCACGAGGTCCTGCGGGCGCTCGCCGGCGCGCGCGGCGTCCTCGTGGCCGTCATCAGCGGAAGGGCGTTGGATGACATCCGGAGCCGTGTCGGGTTCCCCGAGTTCGTGTACGCAGGCAACCATGGGTTGGAGGTGGCTTTCGGGACGTCGGTCTGGACGCTCCCGGAAGCGGAATCCGCCCGAGAAGCGATCGGCGAAATTTGCCGGCGACTGCGCGAGCGGCTGAGCGGGGTCGCCGGCGTTGTCGTGGAGGACAAAGGGCTGACCGCGAGCATCCACTACCGGCAGACTCCGCTGCCTCAGGTGGAAGAGGTGCGGGTGGCGGTGCTTGAAGAGGCCGCCCGTGCGCCCCAGCTGACCGTCCGGCAGGGAAAACAGGTGCTGGACGTGCGCCCGGGCACGGCGTGGGACAAAGGCAGCGCCGCCCGGGCAATTCTCGAGCGCGCATACGGCGGGGACTGGGCCGACCGGGTGGCGGCCGTCTACATCGGCGACGACCGGACCGACGAAGATGCGTACATGGCGCTGCCGGAGCCGGCGATCACCGTGAAAGTGGGCAGTCCCACCTACCTGACGGCGGCGCGGTACGTGGCCCGCGATGTGCAGGACGTGGAGGCGTTTCTGCGCCTGCTGGCGGAGTGGCGGGCTAGCGGCGCAGGGTCACCATCAGCGCGAGGTGTTCAGCCAAATCGCGGGTGATGAGGAAGCGCTCCCGGACATACTCGCGGGCCTGCTGCCCCATCTGCGCGGCCAGTTCCGGGTTGTGCAGGAGATAGCGGATCCTGAAGGCGCAGCCTTCGACCGAGTTCACGGTGTACCCCGTGACGCCGTAGATGATCTGCACGGTGATACCGCCGGCGAACCCGCCGATCACCGGCTTGCCCTTCCACATGCCCTCCGCCACCGTGAGCCCGAAGCCTTCGCGGGTGGATTTCTGGATGATGATCGCCGCCGCCCGCTGCAGCGCGTTGATTTCATGGTGCGCATTGGGCGGCAGGACCAGCACGTGAAGGTCCGGGTCGCTACCCGCGGCCTCCATCACCTCGGCGAGGACCTGGGCGCCTTCCGGATCGTCGTCCGCCGACCCGCCGGCCAGCACCAGCCGGCAGTCATCGTATTTCTTTACCAGACGATACGCGTTGATGACCCCGATGGGATCCTTGAACCGGTCGAACCGGGACACTTGGAGCAGGATCGGTTTGTCCTGCGGCACGCTGAGCCGCTCCAGCACCGCGGCGATCTCCTGAGCGGTGAGATCACGGTTTTTCTCCGACAGCGGGTCGATGCTTGGATAAATGAGGTACTGCGGGATCGGCAGCCGCTGGGCGAACTTTGGCAGCGAGAAGATCGCGCCGTCATACTGGGTGACGAACTGCCGGAGAAACGCCCACGCGCGGCGCTGAGGACGGGAGACGTCGATGTGGCAGCGCCACACCCAGCGTCCGGTCCGGTCGGAGGAGACTTTGCCCGGGCCGCCGGCGATCAGCGCGGCCGGCTGGGGATCGTGGATGATGACGACGTCGGCATTCAAGTTCAGCCGGGCCGCGTTCTCACGGTTGGCCTCCAAGTAGGCCTGAAACATCGCATCGGTGAACGCCTGTTCCTGGCCCTGGAGCGCGTTGTGAAAACTCTTAGTCACCCGGAAGAACTCCTCAGCGCCTGAGATGACCTCCCACCGCACCGTCAGTCCCAACTCGCTGAACAGCGGCACGTACCGCTCCAGCATCTCGGCCACGCCGCCGCCCACGCGCGTGGAGTTCACGTGCAGCAACGACCGCCCCCGCACGCGGTCCGCCAGCCTCCGGAGCAGGTCCACGGTGCCGGGGGTGACGACGCTGTGGTAATCGTCGAGGCGGATCGCGGGTTCAGCCATTGGGATGCCCCAGCACCTGATCGCAGATGGCCAGCAGCTGCGACCGCGTGCCGTCCAGGCTGCTCATGTAAGGGTTCAACTTACGCACCCGCGCGGCGACGTCGGCCAGCCGGTGCTCCTCCAGCCAGGCCAGCGGGTCGGCCTCCGGGCGCCGGCGGGCGGACTCGTAGAAGTGATAGTAGATGGCGCTGGCGTCGACGCGGGCCAGGCCGTCGCGGAATTCCCTCAGCGTGGTGGTCATCACCCCGGTCGGGACTTCGATCAACACCGACCGCATGAAGTGGAACGGCTCGCCGTAGTCGACGCGGGGAACCGACGGCAGCGACGCGAGGTGGCTGTCGACGATCGTGCTCAGCTCCGCGCGCAGCAGCTCGATGTCAGAGAACCCAAACGGGTCTACGACGGCCAGGCGCTCGCCCAGCACGCGGTCCCGCACCTGAATCGCCGCCCAGGTGGCGAAGTCGTTGGGATACGGCGCGGGCAGGTAGCGGCTGCGCAGGAAGTAGCTGCGGGTGTGGTAGCGGAGGGAGTCGGAGGGGACATCTTCGATGCCGGCCAGGAGCTCGCGCTCGTCCCATGCCGCGCGGCCGAGCATCTCGCGCAGTTCCAGGCATTCGACGAACTCAAACGGCGGCTGCGTGCTCATGCGTATCCCAGGGCGCTCTCGGCCATCAGCCGGTCCATGTTGAAGGAGAGGCGCGTGCCGACCGCGCGTAAGAGGTCCGCGGCCTCCTGCGCGCGTGCCGCCCGCACGAGGTCGTAGAACCGGTTCTGCGCCTCCCACACTTCCAGCGTCACGCCCGCCGCCTCCGCCAGATCCAGGACCTCTGCCGCGCGCTCCAGCCGCTCGCGGGCCGGTTGCGATCCTCCCAGCGCACCCTCGAGGCGGGCGCGCAGCAGCGGCTCGAACCGGTCGGCGCGGACGTCGCGGCCCCACGACCGCAGCTCCCCGACTAGTTCGGACGACCGGCGTGACAGCGCCCGGTCCGGCGGGGCGCCCAGCTCGGCTTCGAGATCGCGGGTCAGGACGACGACGGCCGCCAGCACCATCGGGGGCGGGATGGGCGCCTGCGCATCTCGCAGATACTGCATCAGCGCGCGGTTCTCCTGGTAGACGCGCCGGTACGTCTCATCCAGCGCCTGCAGTTGCTGCGCGGTCAGGGCTGCGAGGATGCGCCGGCGGTCCTCGAGGGGAAGATCGCGCAGGGTGAAGTAGGCCGGGCCCAGCGCCGCGTCAAGCGCGCGCATGACCTCACTGAGCACGTCCCTCCCGAACCGGCGCAGCAGCGCCGCCCGGAACTCCGCAAATTGCTCCGCCGGAACATCGACGCGCGCCGCGCAGTGCACCTCGTGCCCCCCGAAGTGCACCACGGCATACGCCGCTTCATGGTGATCCCCCGTGATGGGCGCGTCGAGGCGCACCCGGCCCACGAGCAGGCGGTGCCCGCCCGCCTCGGCGCGCTCGGCGTCCAGCGGGTGGATCGCCACGGCGGGGGAGGCGATCCGGGGCGGATGCTCCACGAGCGAGGCGATTGCGTGCATCGCCACCAGCCGGACCGGAGGCACCGCCTGCGGCCGCACCTGAGCGTCATACACCGCCGCGCCGTCGGGCTGCTCGGCCGTGTTGCCGGGCGCCTCGCGCAGCCGCTGAGTAAAGGCCGCCTCCAGGGTGTCGTTCCACCCACGGGCGAGGTCGAGCGCCCGCGCGGCGTGCGTGAGGATCTGGACCGTCTCCGGACCGGCGATGTCGTCGAAGAACCACCCGTCGCTGCTCTGCATCAGCATGCCCTGGCGCTGCACCTCCAGCAGGCGCAGGGCCCCCCGGCGCTGCTCGGTGCCCAGCCCCGGCCGCCCGTGACGCGCAAGCAATGCCTCGCCCGCCCCGGGGTCCGCATCGACCAGATCGATGGCGTCGTCCCGCGCGGCCCAGGGATCCTGCAGCAGCCCGCCCGTCTGGTGCTCAAATAGCGCGTCCAGTTCCTGCTTCAGCCAGGAGATCGCCTCGCGCAGCGGGCCGCGCCATCGCTGGTGAAATCCCTTTCCGGTGTTGCAGCCGCAGTCGGCGCGCCATCGCTCGACGCCGTGCGGGCAGCTCCACGAGGTGCGTTCGCGGATTTCCACGTCCGCGGTCGGCGGATGCATCGCCAGGTACGCCCCGAAGTTCGTCACCCGTACGTCCTCGCCCGCGGCCAGCCGCTGCTGCGCGAACGCCAGCGCCATTTCGCCGAACCGGTGATGGTGTCCGTAGGACTCGCCGTCTGTGGCCACGACGCGGATGTGTCGGCCGCCGGCCGGCGCCGGATGGGGCAGGGGGTCCCCGCCGCCCATGGGGGCGGCCAGCCGCTGCGCGAGGGCGCCGCCGTCGCTCAGCAATCCTTCAAAGGCGATGGCGCGCGAGAGGGCGGCGTCGTAAAAGAAGATGGCGATCGACCGCCCGCTCGGCAGGCGGCACCGGTACGGCACGGCGGTATCCAGCGCGCCCTCGGCGACGTAGAACCAGGGGCTGTCCGGTCCGCCCCGGATGCGCCACGCCTGGTGAGGAGACAGGATGGTGAACGCCATCCGGTGGGCGGCCAGGACCTCCAGCGTGGGGATGTCCACCGCGGTCTCCGGCAGCCACATGCCTTCCGGACGCCGACGGAATCGCCGCTCGAAGTCCTTGATGCCCCACACGACCTGGGTCTCCTGGTCCCTCGGGGAGGCCAGCGGCATGATGACGTGGTTGTACACCTGCGCGATGGCGTTGCCGTGGCCGAAGTGTGCCTGCCGGCTGACGCGGTCGCCTTCGAGCATGGCGGCGTGCACCGGCGGCGCCTGCCGCGCCAGCCACCGCAGAAGCGTGGGACCGGCGTTGAAGCTGATGGCGGCGTAGTTGTTGACAATGCGGACGATGTGCCCGGCGTCGTCGAGCATGCGGGCGGCGGCGTTGCGCGCGTAGCATTCCGCGTTGACCCGCTCGTTCCAATCGTGGTACGGCGCGGCGGCATCCTGCAGCGCCACGGCATCCAGCCAGGGATTTTCTCGGGCGGGCTGGTAGAAGTGCCCGTGCACGACCACCCAGTGTGAACTCATACCGTCGTTAGAGCGGAGCCCTGGTCGGGCCGCGCGGCAGCACGGTGATCCCTGCGTCGTCGCCCGCCGCGGCCTCCAGGCCGACCCGCGCGCCTTCCGGGATCACGTTGTACCGGTCGGCGATGACCCGCCGGAGATGCGCGCCGGCCCCGACGGTCGTGTGGTCCAGCACGATCGACTCTTCCACGACCGCGCCGGGCTGCACGCGGACCCCCCGTCCGAGGATCGACCGGCGGACGGCCGCATCTTCCACGCGGCTGCCTTCTCCCATGAGGCTGTCCTCAATCGTCCCGTCGATCACCCGCGCGGACGGACCGCGGTAGGCCGCCGTGTAGATCGGCCACTGCGCATTCGCCAGGTCGAGTCTGGGCGAGCGGCCGAGCAGATCCATGTGTGCCTGCCAGTAGGCCTCGATGGTACCGACGTCCCGCCAGTATCCGATCTCCTCATACGGTTGTATGCCCGGAACGGCGTTCTCCAGGAAGTTGTAGGCGAAGACGCGCGCGTGCGGGATGAGTTCGGGCAGGATCGTCCGGCCGAAGTCGTGGTCGGTGCTGCGGCGCGCATCCTCGACCAGCGTCTCCACGAGCGCCTCACGCGTAAACAGGTAGTTTCCCATGGACGCCAGGACGCGAGACGGATCCCCCGGCATGGTGGCCGGCGACGACGGCTTCTCGTCGAACCGCACGATGCGGCCGTCCGGCTCAGTCGCCATCACGCCGAAGCTGCGCGCCTGGGCCGCCGGGACGGGCAGCGCGGCCACCGTCGCCTCCGCGCCGCGTTCCTGATGAAAGGCCAGCATCTGGCCGATGTCCATGCGGTAGACGTGGTCGGCGCCGAAGATGGCGATGACATCGGGGGCGAAGTCCAGCAGCAGGTTGAGGTTCTGGTACACGGCGTCGGCCGTGCCCTGGTACCAGGTCTCCCCCCACCGCATCTGTGGGGGGACGACGATCACGAAGTGGTCCGGCAGGCCGCCCAGACGCCAGGCGTTGCGCAGGTGCTCGATCAGCGACTGCGCCTTGTACTGTACGAGCACGTAGAGGGCGTAGACGCCTGAGTTGACGAGGTTGCTCAGGACGAAGTCGATGATCCGGTACTTTCCGCCGAACGGCACGGCGGGTTTGCCCCGTTCCCGGGTCAGCGGGTAGAGCCGCTCGCCTTTGCCGCCGGCAAGCACGAACGCCAGAACGCGCGGGCGGGTCACAACGGTGAGACTACGCCGCGTTCACGCGGCAGGCCTCCAGGACATGCGCCAGGACGTCGGGGAACAGGAAGTTTTGCGCTTCGCGGGCGGTCAGGAACTCCTCGTCCGACGGCGGCAGCGCCCCGCCGCCGAGGCTGGCCCGCAGCATCTGTGCGAGGCGCGTAAAGGCGGCATAGTGATCGTCGACACGCGCCTCGGCGTAGTCGCGCGCCGACCAGGTCGTGATGAGAAACTGCCAGTCCGATGCCTGCAGCAGCAGCAGCTCACGCGCGAGCTGGGCGAGGATGCGCCGCGCCGGATCCGCCGGACGGTCGCGCACCTGCCGGGCGAGCGCCCAGAACTCCTCTTCCGCGCCGTACACCCGCTCCCAGGTCCACTCGGTGTCCCGGTTCAGCCACACCCGGTGATCCCCGCCCTCGCCCCACGAGCCCTCCAGCAGCGTAATGGTGTCCTGCGGCGGGTGGGCTCGCAGGTATGCGGCGCAGTCGACCGGCTCGATGCCGGCCTCTGGGAGGCGCGCAAAGACTTCCGCCATCCAGCGCGGGCCCTCAAACCACCAGTGGCCGAACAACTCGGCGTCGTAAGGGCTGCACACCACCGCGTGCGGCGCCTCGGGGGCCGCCGCCGCCACGCGGCGCACCAGGTCGACGAAGTGTGCCGCCTGCGCGCGCGTCCGCTCCGCCGCCTGCTGTGGATCGTAGGGCTGCTTGGCATCGAGCGCGGTCTTCGCCTCGGTCACCCGCCAGTAGCGCAGCCCGCCGCGCGCGTGTTTCTTGTGGAACTCCAGGTACCACCCGTCCCCCGGATAGCCGCGGTCGCGGCTCCACACCTGCACGGTTGTGTCAGGGTCGCGCACGAACGCGGCGGCCGTCCCGTGCCCTCCGCGCGACGCGACGAGGTACGGCCTGTGCGGGGATCGCTCCGGCCGGTAGGCCGGGGGCTCCGGGCCCGCCAGGGTCTGCAGCACCGGGTAGTAGTCGTGGTACGCGGATAGCGGGCCTCCGCCGCGGACCAGGTGGAGGTCGGTCATGAAAAACCGCAGGCCGGCGACGGCCAGAAATTCCTCGATCCCGCGCCGCCGGTAGCGCAGGCGGCCCTTGCCAGGTCCTACCGGAGGTGTCCACTCATAGCGAGGCCGGTACGCGCATTCCGGGAGCCAGATGCCCTCCGGCCGGGCGCCGAAGTTTCGCTGGTGCGAGGCGACTGAAACGCGCAGCTGCAGCTCGACCGACTCGTCGCGGCACAAAAGCGGCAGGTACCCGTGCGTCGCCGCGCATGTGATCAGCGTCACGTGGCCCGCGTCGGCCAGGGACCGGAAGGCGGCGGGGAGGTCGCCGTTGAGCCGTTCGAACTGCGCGAGCCGGTTGCGGTACAGCTCTTCCCACCCCACGGCCAGCTGCGCCAGCTCCGGGTGAGCGGCCGCCTCGAACTCGGCGCGGTTCTCCCGCGCGGACTGCATGCGTTCCCGCAGGTAGGCTTCGAATCCCACGCGGAACGCGGGCGCGGCAAGCTGCTCGGCCAGCACCGGAGAGATGTCGATCGTGAGACGGGGAGAGGTGCCCGCCGCCGCGAGGCCGCCGATCGTGTCCAGGAGCGGCAGGTAGCAGCCGAGCGCGACCTCCATCAGCCAGTCGCTGCCGTGCGGCCAGCGTCCGTGTCCGAGCACAAAGGGCAGGTGGGCGTGCAGCACGAGGGCAAAGTGCCCGATGCGATCACCACCCGGCCGGATGCTCACCGCGGCGCTCCAGTCTCTTCGTTCCTGTTGAGGGGATGCTGCCTAGGGAGTTCGATAACCGCGGGGACTCATCCCTGCGCTAGCGGGACCGTTGAAACCAGGCGACCGTGTTGCGCAGTCCATCGACCAGCGAGGTACCGGCGGTCCAGCCCAGCCAGCGCTGCGCCTTGGCAGGGTTCAGCGCGATGCGGTGGACTTCGCCGGCCCGGGGTGCGGCATGCAGCGCCGTACCGCGGAACCCGGTGAGATCCGCGAGATGCCGCACGATCTCGTTGACCGAAGTTTCCACGCCGGTACCGACGTTCGCGACATCCGAGGTCGCTGCGGTCGTGGCCAGCAGGCTGGCGCGGGCGACGTCTTCGACGAAGACAAAGTCGCGCGTCTGGGTCCCATCCCCAAAGACCGTCGGCGCGCGGCCGTCCAGCATGGCCTGCGCGAAGATCGCCACCACCCCCGCCTCGCCGTGAGGATCCTGCCGGGGTCCGTAGACGTTGGCGTACCGCAGGATCCCCCAGGACAGTCCGGCACTCCCGGAGTAGCGCACGTAGGACTCGGCGGCGAGTTTGCTCAGACCGTAGGGGGCCAGGGGCAGGGCGGGATGCTGTTCGTCGGCGGGCATGTACTGCGGTTCGCCGTAGATCGCGCCTCCGGTCGACGCAAACACGAACCGCCGCACGCCGAACTGGGCGCACAGCGTCAGCAGGTGCATCGTGCCCATGATGTTGATCTCGGCGTCGGTGCGCGGATCGGCCACCGACGCCACCACGGAAACCTGGGCGGCATGATGGTTGACGATCTCCGGCCGCTCCCGCTCGAACACGTCGCGCAGCTGCGGGCCGCGGACATCCACGTCATACAGC
>JBIOWP010000041.1:0-3120 GCA_044868695.1 bacterium | reverse complement strand
TCGGATTGAAACTCTCCGTCCAGGAACCGGCAGTGGAGGTGCCTTCACCGTGACCTCGGATGGCCCAGTGTGACGCGTCGTCGCAGTCAAGGATGATGGCCCGGAGAAGGAGGATGGCGATGTTGCGAAGGTTGTTCGCTTGGCTAGCGGCACTGTTGCTGCTCCCCGTAGGCCTCGCACTCGGCGGGCCCGCGCCCCAACCCGGAGGCACGCTCGTGTACGCGATCGAGGCAGATCCTGACCGTCTCGATCCGAACCTCTCGGGATTGCGGACGGCGCAGATCGTTTTTTTCCAGCTCTTTGAGCCACTCATTGTCCGTGACCCCGCGGACAATAACTTCAAGCCCTGGCTCGCCACTTCATGGGAGACATCGGCCGACGGGAAGATCTATACCTTCCGGCTGCGGCGCGGCGTCAAGTTCCACGACGGCACGCCGTTCGACGCAGAAGCGGTGAAGTTCAACCTCGACCGCACGCACGATCCCGCGCTGGCCACGCGCTGCGGAGGGTGCGCGGTCGGTTTCTACGATCATGCGGAGGTTGTGGATGCCTCGACGGTGCGCATCTACCTGAAAGCGCCGTGGGCGCCCTTCCTCGATGCCCTCAGCCTGTTCTATCGCATGGTATCCCCAACGGCCGTCAGGCGGTTTGGGCATCAGGACTTTGGCCGCAACCCCGTGGGGACCGGCTCCTATCGGTTCGTCGAATGGATTCCGAACAATCGCATCGTGCTCGAACGCAATCCCGACTTCCAGTGGGCCCCCTCAATTTTTCGGAACCAGGGGGTGGCCTATGTGGACCGGCTGATCTTCCGCACGATTCCGGAGCCGTCGACCCGAGCGGCGGCGCTCGAAGCCGGAGAAGTGCATGTCGCGACCGCGATCTCGTCGCAGGACTTCGCGCGTCTCGTCACGGACAACCGCTTCAAGGCCATCGTCGGTCTGTCCCCGGGCGTGCCCTTCACGTTCGCGTTGAACACGACCAAGGCCCCCACCAATGATCAGGCCGTCCGCCAGGCGCTCAACTATGGGGTCGACCGGGAAATCGTCGCGAGGGCATCCTATCAGGCGTTCCAGAAGCTGGGCGCGTTCCGGCCGGCATACACGCTGCTGAGCCATACGACCTGGGGATACGACAAGGGCAGTGAAATGTACCAGTATGATCCCGAGCGGGCGCGGGAGCTGCTCGACCGGGCCGGATGGCTGGTCGGTGGAGACGGGGTCCGCCAGAAGGGTGGCCAGCGGTTGGAAGTCATCTTGAATTCCTGGGAGCATGGGCCCCCTGAGGTCATGCAGAGTCACTACCGCCGTATCGGCGTGAGCCTGCGCATCGGGATCATGAACCCACTCGCGGTGAACGAGGCTCAACGCAAGGGCGAGTCACATATGAGCCCTCTGCCGGCGGCGCGAACGGACCCTGACATCCTGTCCGCACTGTTGCACTCGCGCAACGTCGGCTCCGGATTCAATTTCTCGTTCGTGAAGGATCCGCAGCTCGATGAGTTGCTCGATCAGGCAGCCACCGAGGTTGATCAGTCCCGCCGGAGACAGCTGTACGTGCGCGCCGTCAGGCTCGCCATGGAGCGAGCGTACATGGTCCCGGTGCATAATCGCGATAACGTGTCGCTTGCGCTGGCCGGCGTCCAGGATCTCCGCTTTGATGTCAGCGGTTTCTTCCCCTGGACGCACGACGCGTGGCTTCAGCGGTAAGCGCACCGCTCGGTCGCCGCCCAATCGCCGGAGGGCTGCCGGGCCAGGGGTTCGTAGCGTGCGGTCGCTGATTGTCCTTCGGCTCGCCCATGGGGGTCTTGTCGTCCTGGGCGTGATCGTCCTGGTTGCCCTCATGCTGCATCTGGCCCCCGGGGACCCGGTTTTGCTATTGATCGGGGACGCACCCGTCGGGGGAGAGCAACTTGAGACAATCCGCCGCTCGCTGGGTCTCGACCGCCCCTTCGCCGTGCAGGTGGGCGGCCAGATCATGCGCCTGCTCAGGCTCGACCTTGGGCGGTCCCTGCGGTCCAACCGCCCGGTGCTCGATGAACTTGCGCGGGTCCTGCCCCTAACCGTCACGCTCGCCGTGGCGGCCATGGGTGTTGGGCTTGCCATCGGCGTCCCCCTCGGCGTCGGTGCGGCCGTCCAGCGCGGCCGGTGGACAGACTCCGTCGCCGGCGCCGTCGCGGCCCTCGGCTTTTCGATGCCAACATTCTGGACGGGGCTGCTCTTCATCTCGCTTCTCGGCGTGTGGCTCGGCTGGTTCCCGACCAGTGGCCAGGGATCTCTCCGGACCCTGATCCTCCCGGCGATGACGCTGGGCTGGTACACCTCCGGCGCCATGGCCCGAGTCATCCGGAGTGGGATGCTCGAAGTCCTGCAGCAGGACTACGTGGTAGTGGCTCGCGCCAAAGGCCTCAGCAACGTGCTTGTGGTGCTGCGCCACGCCCTCCGAAACGCCTTAATTCCCGCCGTTACGCTGGCCAGCGTTCAGTTCGGAGCATTGCTGAGCGGGGCCGTCGTGGTCGAGACGGTCTTCGGTCGTGACGGCCTCGGCCGCCTCGTCGTGGTCGGCATTCTCGAGAAAGACTTCCCTGTGGTTCAAGGCGCTGTTCTCGCCATTGCGGTCATCTATACCCTGGTGAACCTGGCGACCGACCTCCTGTACCTGCGGCTCGATCCACGCATCCGGTACGTATGACGGCGGACGCCGGCCATCCACCAGAGCCCCCGGTGCGCGCGCCGGCTCTGCACGCGCCGGGGGTGGGGCGGTGGGGGTGGGTGAGGCGGCGGCTCACTCCGGGGAGTTACGTGGCGGGGATGTTCCTACTCGCAATCGTCCTGCTCGCCGCCGTCCCGCAGCTCGTGGCCCGCTACGATCCCATCGAGATCGAGCCCGAGCGTATGTTCACAGCGCCCACCCGCGCCTTCCCCTTCGGCACGGACCAATACGGCCGTGACATCTTGAGCCGCGTGGCCTACGGCGCACGTGTCACGCTGGGATTTGCCCTGCTGGCGACCGTGATCAGCATCGGGCTGAGTACAGGGCTGGGGATGCTTGCGGGATATTATCGCGGCCGCGTTGACCGGGTCATCATGCGCGCCGTCGACCTGCTCCTCGCCTTTCCCG